>NZ_JBQDJZ010000028.1:0-27292 GCF_052095765.1 Halomonas sp. | reverse complement strand
GCCACAGCAGCCAGCGACGTAGCTGCCTTGCATAGTCGCTGGGCCAGTGGAAGTACTGAATTGCTACACCTCCCGGCATCAGCAAACCACGCAGCCAAGCCACCAGGCTCCATGCCAATGCCACATGCGCCAGCATGCTGCCAACGGCTTGCCCGTCCCCCTCGCTCCCAAACAGCAAGGAGTAGCTGAGCGCCAGTAGCATCAGCGGCCTGGGCAGCACCAGCAGATAGGTCAGCGCGACGGCCTTGGGTGTATGCCACTGGCTGTCATAGCGAAAACGCCCCACCTGATCATGCAGCGTCTGCAGATTCCCCTGAATCCGTCGCCTGAACCCCAGCAGCGCCAGTGCGATCAATAATACCGGCGCCCCTACCAAGGCCCCGGAGTCCGGCCACTTCCAATACGCAGGCAAACCACGCCGCCACTCACCGGAGCGCCACTCTGCCGCCAGATGCTCAGGCAAACGACGCAGCCAAACGGCATCCAACGGCCCCGCATTGGCGACCCAGAACAACTGCTTGTCAATCGCCGCCTGCAAGCGGACGCTGAGTGTACGCAGTTGCTGCTCAGCAAGCTGCAGCTCAATGGCCGCAGACAGCTGCTCGCCATAGACCGACTCCAGCTCATCGATCAGCTTGCGCTGCTTGGCGACCAGCTCCTCAAAGGACGCCAGACGCTGCTCACGCTGCACGGGATCCTTGACCGCCGACGCCATCTGCTCACTGATATTTTTTGCCGACGCCATCAGCTCATCACGCTGACGATCCAGCTCAAACTGCTTTAGGCGCAGGTCCGCAATGTCATCCTTCAGTACGACATGCGCCGTGACCTTGGGCAATGCCTTGCGCTGCTCCCGCAAAATTTGTGACAGCAGGGTGCTGCCGCGGGTGGCCTCAATGTAATTCGTCAAACCGCGCTGGACCTGACGCATCTTGTCCAACTGACGCTGCGCTTCCTGAGACTCACGCAACATATCGCGGGTCTGGCTGTTGGCTTCCAGCAGCTCAAGGGTAAGCTCGCGGTTACGCCGGAGGGCACTGGCAATGGCGGGAACTGACATCACGCCATCAACCACACCATCGCCCACCTCAGCAATAACCGCTTCCGACGTCTCGCGACGCCGCTGGTCTAGCTTGCGCTGAATGACCAACTGCCGGGCTTCCTCTTTCGCCACCCAGCGCTCCAGCAGGTCGCGGCGCTGTTTCGACAGCTCGTTTATCCGCGGGTTCGTGGCCAGCATACGGTGATTCAGGGCCAGCTGAGCTTCGGCCAAGGCCTGCTGCACAACCAGCTGGATACGCTGAGGATCCAGTTCATCGGCCCCACCCGCAATCAACTTTTCCATGGCAGCCCGCGAGGACTCCAGGTCATGGGTGGCATCCGTGATGATTTGCTGAGCGCGCTCCGGCAGAATTCGCGCCCCCAGCAGCCGAGTTTCTGTTTCCGAGAGCTTCTCCCGTGCTTCCTGAAGCGGTGCGGATACTTCAGCCAGCTGCCGCTCCAACTCCTCGAGCGTCATCTCTTCGAGAGCATCCTGCGAGGCCGTGATATTCTGCTCATCGTCGCTTAGTTCAAGGCGCCTGCTCAGTTCCTTCAGCTCGCCAGGCGTTGCCTCGAGCATGTCTTCCAGCGCCAGGCGCTGGCGTCTGATCTGGGCAATTTTCTCAAGGTCATCGAGCGATGTTTTCAGCGCATCGATCTCTCGCTTGCTAACATCACTCGGGGTATCACCTTGAGCAGCCACCAGCTCGTCAAGACGCGCTTGAAGCGCTACACGCTCAGGTAGCTCAGCAGCGCCAGCCACACTAGAAAAAGCAAGCAGTACAATCAGGCAGGTGGTAAAAACACACTCCCACAGCTGACGTGGTAAACGTGGTGAAAGATGCTTCACGTAAGATATCGTCCCTCGGTTTTGCAAGTCACTGGCAATGCGGCGACACTCGACCCTCTATCATTACAGGACAGCCAGCATGTTGCTATCACCACACACAGCAAAAGTTGACTTGTCACGACACCATGGTAGAACGGCATTCTCATCCAACCAGAGCAGCTCTCTCATGAACCCGCCACGTTTACTCAACGTGCTCGTTATTTCCCTTTTAGTCAGCACCCCATCTCTGAGCGCTCATGCCCAGAGCCGCTCTGTGGATAGCGAAGAACAGCAGGCCATACAGAGCAGGATCGAAAGCCTTGAGGCCGAGTTGCAAGCACTCCGACAGCAGCTCAAACCAACAGCAAGCCCTGGCGACGACACCGCGGCCAAGCCTTTCCTGACACAGGGTAGCAGCCCGGAAGAGCTCTCGATCAGCAACGAACTGGTGCTTGAGAAGCCCACGCCAAGGGTCAATGAGGATGGGGATGGGGATGGCGTCAAGCATGAGCCCAACCTCAGTGAAACAGTGGTGAAGCGCCGGATGCTTGAGGCCGAGTCCAAATACAACCCGCTGGCGATCACCACGCACCGCCGCAACTATTTGCTGCCGTTGACGTATACGACCACGCCAAACGCTGAGTCGTTTAAATATATCGATGACGAACATAGCCCAGACCGGCTTGAAATGCTGTTCCAGTTCAGCGCCAAGTTTGCCTTGGCCGAAAACCTGGTCTTTGATAATGGCGACCTGTACTTCGGCTACACCCAGCGCAGCTGGTGGCAGGCGTACAATACAGACGCCTCTTCGCCATTTCGTGAGACCAACTATGAGCCGGAGCTGTTTCTTGACTTCGATAACAACACCACCCTGCTTGGCTGGACCAACATCAACAACCGTATCGGCCTAAACCACCAGTCCAACGGCCGCTCAAACCCGCTGTCGCGTAGCTGGAACCGGATTACCCTGTCCTCCACCTTCGTCAAGGATAACTGGGCGCTCACCCTGGCCCCACACTGGCGCATTCCTGAGCGCAGAAGTGATGACGATAACCCCGATATCCATCACTACAAGGGCTACGGCGACATCATTGTCGGCAGGCAGCTGGGGAGTGGCCAGGAAGCCACCGTTAAGTGGCGAGGCAACATCGACAAAGGCAACATGGGCGCCCAGGTTGACTACTCCTGGCCGTTGTTTGGCAAAATACGCGGACACATCCAGTATTACTACGGCTACGGCGACAACCTGGTTGACTATAACCGTGAAGTACAGCGCCTGGGCATCGGATTCAGTCTCAATCCGCTATACACTACGGGAACCTTCGACTGATAACTGCTGTCGCTATCCATGTTGCCAGCAACGATTTGCTGGCAGGTGTCAGCCACCGTTAGACATTACCTACCAAAGACAAAGAGGAAATGACCCATGGCAGATCGCTCATCCAAGCGTCCCAGCACCCATCAACTGCAGGAGGATATTCAGCACCTCACCGACACGGTTGAAGAGATGCTGAAAGCTACTGCTGACGACTCGCGCAGCAACATCAAAGAAATGCGCGAGAACGCCGAAAAGCGTCTTACCGCAGCCCGTGCCCGTCTGGAAGCCCGTGGCGAAGAGCTTTACCACAGTGCCCGCGATACGGTCACCGACCAAGCTGATGCCTGTGACCGCTACGTGCGCGACAACCCCTGGACCAGTATCGGTATCGGCGCCGGGGTTGGTGTCGTCATAGGTATGCTGATCGGCCGCCGCTAATGTCACAGAACCAGGGGCCGGCCCAGCGCGTGCTGGATGCCGGCAAACAACTGTTTGGCAACCTGGTGGCTACTGGCGAGACGCGGCTGCGTCTCGCCATTATCGAGCTGGAGGAAGAGCGTGCTCGCCTGGTCATCATGGCAATCCTGATTGGCCTGGGCCTGATCCTGCTGCTGCTCGGCATTGGAGCCCTGACTACGCTGGTGATTGTGATGTTCTGGGATACCCATCGCCTGACGGCTATCGGCGTTTCAGCAGCAGTCCTGATTGTCAGCGGCCTGCTGTCTCTGGCCTGGGTCATTCGCATGGCGCGCAAGCGCACCTTGCTGGCCAGCACCCTCAAGCACCTGGCCATAGACCGCGCACTACTGGAGGCCCCCGATGAGTCGCAGCGCTGACAAGCCTTCCACTAAGCGCCAGCACACCAAAGTTGATCTTGAAGAACGCATCTATCAGCAGCGGCTGGAGTTGATGTACCACTGTGCCCGCCTGAGACAAGGCACAGCCCCCATCGACCAGGGACTACAGCGCATCTGGCAATGGCGCATACCGCTGGCAGCCACCGCTGGCCTGGCACTGATTCCCGTGTTGCGCCGCCCTGGCAGTATACTCAGGCTGGGTAGAAAACTGGTATTCGGCGCCCTAACCCTGGATCGCGCCCGGAAACTGATACGCTAAGCGCCGGTAAAAATCCACACCCCTTTATTTCGCTTTTCCTGCCAAATCATCAAATAAGGACTTTCCATGACTCAGCCCATCAGAGTGGCGATTGCCGGCTACGGTAATCTAGGCCGCGGTGTTGAAGCGGCACTGATGCAAAATCCCGACATGCGTCTGGTGGCAGTATTCAGCCGCCGCGATCCGGCCAGCGTCAGCCTGCTGGACACCCGCGTGCCGGTGCATGCGATGGCTGATGTCGAGCAATTCCAGAACGACGTGGACGTGATGATCCTGTGCGGCGGCTCGAAAACCGACCTGCCCGAACAGGGGCCCTATCTGGCGCAGTTCTTCAATACGGTCAACAGCTTCGACACCCACGCCAAGGTCAACGAACATCACGCCGCCCTCGACGCACCAGCCAGAAAAGCCGGCTACGTCGCCATGCTGTCCGGCGGCTGGGACCCGGGCATGTTCTCGCTTAACCGCTTGTTTGGTGAAACCCTTCTGCCGCAGGGTGAAACCTACACTTTCTGGGGCAAGGGCCTGAGCCAAGGGCATTCCGATGCCGTGCGCCGCGTGCCCGGCGTAAAAAGAGGCGTTCAATATACCCTGCCCTCCGAAACAGCCATGCAGCGCGTGCGCAACGGCGAACAGCCCACGCTGAGCACCCGCGAGAAGCACACCCGCGAGTGCTTTATCGTGCTCGACGAAGGTGCCGATGCCGACAGCGTACGCGAAACCATCGTGACCATGCCGGACTACTTCGCCGACTTCGATACCACGGTGAATATTGTCGATGAAGCAACATTCGAAAAAGACCATCGCAGCATGCCCCACGGCGGCTTCGTAATCCGCAGCGGCCTTACCGGCACCCAACCTGATCAGCACAAACAGACCATCGAATACTCACTGGCACTGGGCAGTAATCCGGAATTCACCGCCAGCGTCCTGGTCGCGTACGCCCGCGCCGTTCACCGCCTGGCACAAGCCGGCGAAAGCGGCGCCAGAACCGTATTCGATATCGCCCCCGGCCTGCTCTCTCCCAAAGACCCCGCCCAGCTGCGCAAAGAACTGCTGTAACAGCAGACCTTCAACTGGATGCGACTTTACGCCCCGCCATGCAAATGCCTGGCGGGGCTTTTGTTTGGTGGTAGAAGCTACTGCTCGTAACAATAAAGACCCATCCAAAGGTTACAACGCCAGTCCGCAAGCTACGCCGGAAGCCCAGGCCCACTGGAAGTTGTAGCCGCCCAGCTCTCCTGTGACATCCAGCACTTCGCCAATAAAACGCAGCTGTGGCAGGTCTTTGACTTCAAACGTCTTCGATGAGATGGCCTGGGTGTCCACGCCGCCTAATGTGACTTCAGCCGTGCGCCAGCCTTCAGTGCCTGAGGGTTTGAGCTGCCAGTGGTTCAGCCGCTCGGCCCAGTGGGCCAGTGCAGCGTTGGAACACTCGGCCAGTACAGCGTCGTCACCGTGCCACTCCACCAGCGCCTGAGCCAGACGTTTGGGCAGCCGCTCGCCGAGCCAGCCAGACACCCGGCGCTTGGGCGTTTGCTGACGCGCCTGAGTCAGTCTTTCCAGTGCATTTTCGCCGGGTAGCAGGTCGATATCCAAAGCATCACCGGGCTGCCAGTAGCTGGAAATCTGCAGCATGGCCGGCCCCGACAGGCCGCGATGGGTAAACAGCATCGGTTCGCGGTATTCACCGCCGCGACAGCGCACGGCGACCGGATGGCTGAGGCCAGCCAGCGCGGCGGCGCGCTCCTTCCACTGGGACGTCAGCGTAAAAGGCACCAGTGCCGGGCGTGTGGCCGTGACTGACAACCCGAACTGGCGCGCGATGTCATAGCCAAAACCGCTGGCGCCCAGTGTGGGAATCGACAGACCGCCACTGGCAATGACTACTGCACCGGCATCGATGCGCCCGCGGGAGGTCATCAGGCGCATGCCCTCCCCTTGCCGTTCGATACGCTCAACACGGGTACTGAGCGAAATTTCCACACCGGCCCACTCGCATTCTGTCAGCAGTATCGCCAGCAGCTCTTTAGCTGAGCCGGCACAAAACAGCTGGCCCGGGGCCTTTTCTACATGCTCAAGCCCGTGGCGCTCGACCAGCTCGACAAAATGCTCCGGGCGATAGCGCTTGAGCGCTGAAATGCAAAAATACGGATTGTCGGAGAAAAAGTTACCCGGGCCGGTCGCCAGATTGGTGAAATTACAGCGCCCACCGCCAGACATCAGGATTTTTTTTCCGGCCTTGTTAGCATGGTCGATCACCAACACACGGCGCCCTGCATAACCGGCGGTCAGCGCACACATCAACCCTGCCGCCCCGGCGCCAATGATAACCACGTCATGATGCATACTGAACTCCCGCTGCTTCCCGCAGGCAGGCCGCAGGCGTATCCACAACACAAAGGCGCGCATTCTAGCAGAGGCAGTAGCCATAAACTTGCACTGTATTGCCATGGTGCTGCCTGTTGCACATCGGTAAGCTTGAACTAAAGCAGCACTACCAGTCAGACCTGTTGATTTTCAATAATTACAGTTCTCAATTACTGTCACTTTCAATCGGGTTCAGCATGATGATGAGTTTACTCGCGCCAGAAGGTTGGCGTCGCGCTACCCTTTTATTCAGCCTGATCAGTTTGCTGTTAATCGCTTTGCCACTGTCTGCTCGGCCAGGTCGGCAAGCCATAACAGAGGAGACAACCACGCCGGTGATAGGGGCTCGAGTTGAAACCACGAGATGGTCTGATCCCTTAAGTGCACTAGGCACGCTAAAAGCCGAGGAAAGCATCACGCTCTCCGCCACGGTAACGGCGCTTGTTGAAGCGCTTGATTTCGAAGGCGGCGAACAGGTGGCCAAAGGCACAACGCTGATTCGGCTCAACTCGGCAGAAACCCGCGCGGACTTACGCGCTGTAGAAGCACTGCGTGATGAGCGCCAGGCGGTAGTCAACCGTTTAGCACAGCTGCAAGAACGCAACCTCGCGCCACTTGCCGATGTTGAAGACAGTAGCGCCCAACTGCGCCAGGCTGAAGCCTCGATTGCTGGCATTCAGGCCCAACTTGATAACTACACCCTGAGCGCACCTTTTGACGGAGTGGTGGGCTTTCGCGAATTGAGCGTCGGCACTCTGGTAACACCAGGCACCGAGCTTGTCACTCTCGACAAACTCGAACGCATGAAGCTAGACATCAGCCTGCCCGAGCGCGAACTAGGCCGACTGACACTCGGCACACTGATTGATGCACACAGTGCTGCCTTTCCAGAGTCCAGCTTTCAAGGCAGCATCACCAATATCGGCACACGGGTCGACCCGATCAGCCGCAGCGTGATGGTACGCGCCGAGCTCGACAACCCCGAGCGTCGTCTGCGCCCTGGCATGCTGATGGAAGTCAGTATTGAGCGCGACTCACGACAGAGCCCCACGGTGCCTGAGTCCGCGTTGATTGCTGAAGGCCTACAGCAGCATGTACTAGTCATCAACGAAGATGACATGGGCATTGAGCGTCGCGAGATCACGCCCGGTCAGCGTCGGCCCGGAGAGGTAGAAGTGCTATCCGGCCTTGAGCCGAATGAACTGGTGGTCAGTCATGGTACTGACCGCACTCGTGACGGTGCTACCGTACAGCTCATTGGCATCGCTGATCATAAAACCTCGGTACGCCAGATACTTGAAGCCAACCGCATCGAGGGCGATACCTGATGCAAATGTCCGAGCTTTCTATCAAGCGTCCAGTACTGGCCACGGTACTCGCTGCGCTGATCATTGCCTTTGGCATACTCGCCCTGACGCGCCTTCCGCTTCAGGAATATCCGTCAATTGATCCGCCAATCGTCAGTATCAGCACCAGCTATGCTGGCGCATCGGCCGACGTGGTTGAAAGCCGTATTACTCAACCTCTGGAAGATCGAATATCAGGCATTTCCGGCATTGAGGTCATTTCTTCTTCAAGCTCAGATGGCAACTCCAGAATCACCATCGAGTTCGCCTTAGGCGTAGATATCGATGCAGCAGCTAACGACATTCGCGACCGCATCTCGAGCGCGCTAGACAATCTGCCCGACGTGGCAGATTCACCAGAGGTACGTAAAGCCGACGCTAATTCCGATGTGGTGTTATGGCTCAGCCTCTCTGGCGAAAACTACGATATTTCCGAATTGACCGACTACGCTAAACGTTATCTACAAGATAGCTTATCGGTACAGGAAGGCGTTTCTGAGGTCATCATCGGTGGCGGTTACGAATATGCCATGCGCGTGTGGATCGACACTAACGCGCTAGCCGCCCGCGACCTAACGGTACAAGATATTGAAAACACGCTGCGTGCAGAAAACGTCGAACTACCTAGCGGCTCCATCGAGTCTCAAGACCTACAGTTCCGACTGCGATTGCCACGCAGCTTCAATAGTCCAGATGATTTTCGCAATTTAGCACTGGCTCGCGATGACAACGGCTACCTAGTCAAACTAGGCGATGTGGCTCGCATCGAGATCGGCGCAGTCGAGACCCGCACACTGTTTCGTGGCAACGGTAAGTCCATGGTGGGTCTTGGCATGATGAAACAGTCCACTGCCAACGTACTGGCCATGTCTGAAGCGGTGCGTACTGAAGCTGAACGCCTCTCTCAGCGACTGCCCGAAGGCATGTCTCTGACCGTTAACCATGACTCATCGGTCTTCGTCGCAGAAGCTATTTCTCAGGTGGTTCAAACCCTGCTGATTTCCATCGCATTGGTTATCGTAGCCATTTTCTTATTCCTAGGCAGTCTGCGCACCACGCTGATACCTGCGGTTATTGTACCTATCGCTCTCATCGGCACATTTGTCGCACTACTAGCCATGGGATTTACTATCAACTTATTGACGCTACTGGCCATGGTGTTGGCTATCGGGTTGATTGTTGATGACGCCATCGTAATGCTGGAAAACATTTACCGGCGTATGCAGGAACTCGGCGAAACGCCACTGGTGGCCGCGGTGCGCGGTAGCCATGAGATGGGCTTTGCCGTTATTGCAACATCATTGGTACTGATTGCCGTTTTTGTCCCACTGGGCTTCATGCAGGGAGATATCGGTCGCTTATTCTCTGAGTTTGCTCTGACCATGGCGGCTGCCGTGGCGATTTCGACGATATTGGCACTGACCTTAACGCCAATGATGGCCTCAAAGGTTCTCAAACCAAATCTGCAGGAAAGCGCTCTTTCCCGTGGTGTACAGTGGCTACTGAACATATCGCGAAACCTGTATCGTCGCATGCTGATAGTCACTCTGAAGCTACGTTGGTTAGTAGTCGCCGCCTTTGTGCTATTGGTCAGCGCTATGCTATGGCTCAACGCTCAACTGCCCCGCGAATACACACCACTAGAAGATCGCGGTAACTTCTTTATCCTAGTTAACGGGCCATCCGGTGCTACCTTCGATTACATGCTCGACTATATGGATGAAGTCGAAGCTCGGTTGATGCCGCTATTAGAGCGTGGCGAGATTGAACGTATCGTTGTTCGCGCACCACGCGGCCGAGGCACCATTGAAAGCTACAACAGTGGTTTCGTCATTGTTGGCTTAGCCGACTGGAACGAAAGACGCCCAATTCAAGAAATCATGGGCGAAATACGCGCTAAGCTTTCCGCGCTACCTGGCGTACGCGCCATGCCCATCATGTCCCGAGGGTTTGGTGGTGGTATGGAGCAGTCCATGCAGTTCGTGCTAGCCGGAGGAACCTACGAAGAATTGGCCGAGTGGCGTGATACTCTGATCAAGCATATCAGTGAAGACAATCCACGCCTGCTCAACCCTGATAGCGACTACAAGGAAAATCAGCCTCAGCTGAGGGTCGATATCGACAAAACGCGTGCCGCTGACTTAGGTGTCACCATCAGCGAAATCGGCAGCACCTTGGAAACATTACTCGGTGGGCGCACCGTGACGCAATTTGTGGAAGGCGGTGAAGAATACAATGTCATCCTTGAAGCCGAACAGGGTAGCCTGCCTAGTCCTTCCTCATTGGAAAGTGTGATGGTGCGCTCAGCGCGCTCCGGTGAGCTGGTGCCCTTGTCAAGCATAGTCAGTCTAACCAACTACGCCGGCCCCAGCGAGCTCAGCCGCTATAACCGACTGCGTGCTATCACTATTTCGGCTGACCTAGCCGACGACTACCCCATGGGAGAAGCGCTCGAATACCTACAAAATGCTGTCAGCGACGTACTACCCGATCAAGTGCAAACCGACGTCAAGGGCGCAGCCCGAGACTATCTTGAGGCCGGCAGTGCCACGACCTTCCTGCTAGTCGTCGGTGTGTTGGTGGTCTTCCTAGTGCTAGCTGGCCAGTTTGAGAGCTTCGTACATCCGCTGGTGATCATGCTTACCGTACCTCTAGCCATGGTCGGCGCTTTGCTTGGTTTACTGCTGACGGGCCAAAGCCTCAATATTTACAGCCAAATTGGGCTTGTCATGCTAATCGGCTTGGCCACTAAGAACGGCATTCTGATCGTCGAGTTTGCCAACCAACTTCGCGATGCCGGCAGCGAATTCCAAGATGCACTGGTTGAGGCTTCCGTCACTCGTTTGCGCCCAGTATTAATGACCGCAGTCACCACCATGGCAGGAGCTATTCCACTGATTGTCTCAAGCGGTGCCGGTGCTGAAACACGCTTTGTACTTGGCGTCGTCATCTTTGGCGGGGTCGCCAGCGCCACCTTATTTACGCTATTTATCGTACCTGTAGCCTACGACATGCTGGCACGACGCACCGGCTCACCGGGTGCCATCGCCCGTCGCCTGCGCTCGGAAATGAAACGCACACCCGCCGATCAGACCTCCACGTTCTGATATCGTCATAGCAACGATTGTCATGACAACAATACAAACAGGGCCGACATAATGTCGGCCCCGTTTCTTACGACCCACGAATAAGTTAAGCGCTACATCACGCCGCGGTGACGTAACGCAGAATTTCAACAATCTGATCGGTTGTTGTCGCCCAGGCCATGGCATCGGCGTCCACCTCCTTGAGCGGATGCACAATATCCTCGGCGTGCAGGGTCACGTAGGGCTTGGCCAGCGCGGAGCAGTAGCCGGCATCAAAGGCCGCATTCCACTGCTTGTACTTGTCACCAAACCGCACCACCACCAAGTCGCTTTGCTCAATCAGTGTGCGGGTGCGAATGGCATTGACCTTTGACGACTGGTGGTCGCGCCAGAACGGCTTCTCCTGCTCACCCAGCATATCGCCGGCAGCGTCGCTGGCATCGTGATCGGTGACTGGGGAGGTGAAGACAATATCCAGCCCTGCGGCCTCAGCACCGCGGCGAATCTCGTCGCGCCAATCGGTATGGATCTCGCCGGAAAGGTAAACGTAAAAGCTCATGGCAGGCTCCTGAACAGTGATGACATCAATGACTAGACAAGGGCTATCATACCTATGCAACATATTACTGGAAACCATTTCCAATTTTTCACCATGCCAATTGCCTATCAGCAAACCCAGCTGCTAGACTCGGCTTTCGCTTGACGGGGTGCCGGTGAAACCGGCTGAGATGGCGCAGGGTCGAGATATCATGAGGATATCGCAAGACCCACAGCGCTGGTCCCGTAGAACCTGATCCGGGTGAGTGCGGCCAAGGCCACACGTGAACCGGCGTAGGGAATCAGGCGGCAGGCCGGGGTTTTCTACTTCCCTTCCCGCGCCTCCCCCTCCTTCTTCTCCCATCGCCTGCACACCCTCCGGATTGACCTGGCTGAATCAGCCTGACGACTGGAGACTCTCATGAGCTATCGCTTTACCGATCTGACTGACGCCTGCGCCGACGAGTGGCGCGCCTATATCGAGCACGAATTCGTGCGTCAACTGGCCGCCGGCACGTTAGAGGACGACGCCTTTCGCCACTATCTCAAGCAGGACTACCTGTTTCTGATGCACTTCGGGCGCGCCTATGCGCTGGCCGTTTACAAAAGCCGCGATATGGCCGAACTACGCCACAGCATGGAAGGCCTCAAAACCATCATCGACGTCGAGCTTGAGCTGCATATCGACTACTGCCGCGAGTGGGGCATCTCCGAAAGTGACCTGGTCACCCTGCCGGAATCTCGCGCCACCATGGCCTATACCCGCTATGTGCTGGACACCGGCAACCGCGGCGACCTGCTCGATATGCACGTGGCCCTAGCCCCCTGCCTGGTCGGCTATGGCGTTATCTCACAGTGGCAGGCCAAACAACCGTTCACCGTGCGCGGCGAGGCCAACCCTTTTGATAAATGGCTACAGATGTATGAAAGCGACGCCTTCCAGGGCGCAATGCACGATGAAATTGCCTGGCTCGACGCCCGCCTGGCCGACGTCACGCCTGAACGGTTCGAACAGCTGACCACCACTTTCCGCGATGCTACCCGTCTGGAAATCGACTTCTGGCAGATGGGACTCGATCGGGCTGACTGAAACACCACCGCCTGTATAAAAAATCCGGCCTTGGCGTCGGATTTTTCTTGGCCATCTATTTGCCATCGCTTGCTGTTTTTAAGGGCTACCAGGGAATTACTGACCTTCCAAAACACTCTGGGCTGTTGCGGCATAGCCCTGAGGAGCATCCGGGTGAGCTTTGGCATAACTCAGCCACTGCAGGCCCACCTTGCTGATCAAGTCAGCCCCGTCAGCGTCAATCGCTATATCCATTTTTTCCAGCGAGTAATCGATTATGCTCTCGGTATTTTCCAGCGCAGACTTAATCTTTTCAGGGTTGTCTGCCATGGAGCCGAACTGCTCCATGTAGTCCACTAGCACGGTGTAAAATGTATGGCGATGAAAGTGAAAAGACATGGTTCAACCTCAGGTAAAATTTGGCGGTAAAGACGCTTTTACGCATTCAGCAAGGATCAGGCAACCAGAATACCGCCAACCGACAGCAAATACTCGGCCGCCTTGCGGGCGCCCTTGACCTGAATCAACACCGAAGGCCATTGTTTCATCCTTTCGTCGAAACCGTGTTAGCGTTCCGCCTTTAACGCCGCTTTGTGCGACACGCACTTATTCTTTGAATACAGGCCAACTGGCTAACCAAGAGGGTGTTATGGGTGATTCGATCCTGGTGATCAACTGCGGCTCATCATCAGTCAAATATGCTGTGGTGCCGAGCGATCCTACCAAGCCGCGCATCTCCGGACTGGCTGAGCGGCTGGGAGGTAACGAGGCCCGGCTGAGAGGTGTTGCCGCCAACGGCGACTCTTTTTCCATTTCGCTTGATGGAGCCAACCACCTGGAAGCCATGCGCGCCATCCTTGAACGGCTCGCCGACCAGCCGCTGCTGGCGGTGGGGCACCGCATCGTTCACGGAGGGGAACGGTTCACCAAAGCGGCCAGCATCACACCAGCGGTGTTGCGCGCAATCGAAGCCATGTCGGAACTGGCACCGCTGCACAACCCAGCGAACCTTGTCGGGGTACAGGCCACCCAGACACTGTATCCCGAGCTTTCTCAGGTGGCCGTCTTCGACACCGCATTTCACCAAACGCTGCCACCCAAAGCCTATCGTTACGCCATCCCCATTCGGCTGTATCGCCAGCAAGGCATACGTCGCTACGGCTTCCACGGTAGTAGCCACGCTTATGTCAGCCAACGCGTCGACTCACTGAGCAAGCGCTCCCACGGCGGCTGGCTGATCGCGCACCTGGGCAACGGCTGCTCCACCTGTGCGGTCTGGCAAGGCGAAAGCGTCGACACCAGCATGGGCCTGACGCCTCTGGAAGGCGTCGTCATGGGAACCCGAAGCGGCGACGTGGACCCCGGTCTGCATGCCCACCTCGGGCGACTGGGCTGGAGCCTTGAAGCCATCGATAACCTGCTCAACAAGCAAAGCGGCCTACTGGGGCTTTCGGGGCTTTCCAACGACATGCGCACCCTCGAGCAAGCCGCCTCTGAGCGCCACGAAGGTGCCACCCTGGCTATCGAGGTATTCTGTTACCGGTTGGCCAAATCGCTGGCCGCGCTGAGTTGCGCCCTGCCCCGCCTGGACGGCATCGTCTTTACCGGCGGCATTGGCGAAAACGCCTCGGCGATTCGCACTCGAGTGATCGAGAGCCTGCCGCACTTCGGGCTACGCCTGGCTGGCAAAGCTAATACCGACACCGTGGGTGGCGTGGAAGGCCGCATTGACACAGGTGACCCTGAGCGCCCTGAAGTCTGGGTCATACCTACCGATGAAGAAGGCCGGATCGCAGAAGAAACCCGGCGCCTGCTGGAGAGTAATCGATGACATCCCCTCGCACCCTGCTGCTGGTACCCACAGACGGCGGCGTTGGCCTGACCTCAGCCTGCCTTGGCCTGCTACGCGGGCTGGACACCTTGGGCGTAACAGCAGGCTTTCTCAAACCCTTCCGCCAGGACGACGACGGGCACTCGCTTGACCACAGCTCGGCACTGATCGCCAACACCCTCGGGCTGGCACCGCCCACGCCAACGCCAAGAGCAGAACTGGAGCGGCTGCTGGCTGATAATCGCAGCCCCGAGCTGATGGAGTCTGCCGTGGCGAAACTGGGACAGCTTTGCCACGGGGATGAACCGCCTGCGGTGGTCGTGGTGGAAGGGCTCGCCCCCAACGCCGACACCAGCTATGCGGCCACGCTCAATGCCCAGCTAGCCCGCGCACTGGACGCCAACATTATTCTAGTGGCCAGTAGCGACAGCGACGATGCATCAGGCTTGCTTGAACAGATCGACATGCAGATACAGGCCTTCGGTGGCCGACAGATGCGCCGTGTGTTGGGCTGTATGTTGATGCGCTTGCCAGTGACTTCATCGCAGCATCAGGCCAGCCTCGCAGCGCCAGAAGCCACCACCGAGTCAGGCCTGCAGGTGCTGAGACGCTGGCAGCAACATCTGTCGCCACTCGATGCGGCCGGCCTCAAGCTGATTGCCGCGGTACCCTGGCAGGACAGCCTGAGTGTGCCACGCACCCTGGATATTGCCCGAGCGCTGGACGCACGCTGTCTCAACGAGGGAGAAATGGCCAGCCGCCGGGTGCTGGGCACCAGCCTTTGCGCGCGCAGCGCCGCTTATATGCTGCACGCCTTCCAGCCTGGCCGACTGATCGTCACGCCGGGCGACCGCGACGACACCCTGCTGGCCGCCGCCATGGCGACCCTCAGTGGCGTACAGCTGTCGGGCGTTCTGCTGACCCACAGCGAGCCGCCAAACCAAGCCATGATTGATTTCTGCCGCCCAGCGCTGGAGTCGGGCCTCCCGGTACTGGCGGTGGACCACGACAGTTTTACCACGGCGCGCAAGCTGGACAGGATGGGTAATGATATTCCGCTAGATGATACCGAACGGGCCGAGCTGGTAACGCGCTTTGTGGCAGCTCATCTCGATCTGGAATGGCTGCGTGAAACCATCAGCCGTGGCGTGCCCAAGCGACTTTCCCCCGCCGCGTTCCGCTACCGGCTGGTCGAGATGGCCGCCAGTACCCGCCGCCGCATTGTGCTGCCGGAAGGGGATGAGCCACGCACTGTGGAAGCCGCAGTGATCTGCCAGCGGCGGGGTATTGCTGACTGTGTGCTGCTGGGTAAACGCGAGGCAATCGACGAAGTGGCCGCCAGGCTAGGATTGACTCTTCCCGAGGACCTGACTGTCATCGACCCCAGCGATGTACGCCAGGACTACGTGGCCCCCATGGTAGCTCTGCGCGGCGAGCGGCTGAATGAGCTGACGGCCAAGGCCCAGCTTCAGGACAATGTTGTTCTGGGCACCATGATGCTGGCGGAAGGCAAAGTGGATGGGCTAGTCTCAGGCGCGGTGCATACCACCGCCAACACCGTGCGCCCGGCGTTCCAGCTGATTAAGACTGCGCCGGGCTACAACCAGGTGTCGTCAATCTTTTTCATGCTACTGCCCGATCAGGTGGTGGTGTATGGCGACTGTGCCGTAATCCCCGATCCGGATGCCGAGGCGCTGGCCGAAATTGCCATTCAAAGCGCCCATTCAGCGGCAGCTTTTGGTATCGAGCCGCGAGTCGCCATGATCAGCTACTCCACCGGCCAGTCGGGTACCGGCAGCGATGTAGTCAAGGTCCGTGAGGCCACACGCATTGCCCGTGAACGCGCGCCTGAGCTGATCATCGACGGCCCCCTGCAATACGATGCAGCGGCCATTGAAAGCGTGGGGCGCCAGAAAGCACCCGACTCACCGGTAGCTGGCCGTGCCACGGTATTCGTATTCCCTGACCTGAATACTGGCAACACAACCTACAAGGCGGTGCAGCGCAGTGCCAACTGCATCAGTGTGGGGCCCATGCTTCAGGGTCTCAACAAGCCGGTCAACGACCTGTCGCGTGGCGCACTGGTGGATGACATTGTCTACACCATTGCACTGACCGCCATTCAGGCCGGACAAAGCGCACAATAATCAACGCCAGTCACCATACTGGCCTGACGCTGCCTAAAAGCATATCCTTTGAAAGCTAATCTCAGGCCCGAATTACAATTGGAGAAACACATGGCCAGCTTGCTTCCCGATGTGGACCCTGAGGGTCTGCTGGAGTTTTCAGTGGTCTACACCGACCGGGCGCTCAACCACATGTCGCCCAAGTTTCAGAACGTGATGCGCGATATTTCCGCCACGCTGAAGCAGGTCTATCGCGCCCATTCGGCGGTCATTCTTCCCGGCAGCGGCACCTATGCCATGGAGGCCGCCGCCCGTCAGTTCGCTCGCAAACGCAACTGCCTGGTGATCCGTAACGGCTGGTTCAGCTACCGCTGGAGCCAAATTCTCGAAGTGGGCAAAATTCCTGCCGAGGTCAATATCCGTAAGGCACGCCGCCTGGACGAAGACGACCCCACCTCACCGTTCGCGCCGCCCGATATTGACGAGGTGCTAGAAACCATCCGCGACCAGCAGCCCGATATTGTCTTTGCGCCCCATGTGGAAACCGCCTCAGGTATCAAGTTGCCTGACGATTACCTGCGTAAGATCGCCGAAGCAATTCATGAGCAGAACGGCTTGCTGGTACTGGACTGCATTGCCTCGGGTACCGATTGGGTCGACATGCAGGATCTCGGCATCGACGTGCTGATCAGCGCCCCCCAGAAAGGCTGGAGCAGCTCACCGGGCTGCGGCATGGTCATGCTGTCACGCCAAGCGCGTGAAATTCTTGAAGAAACTACCAGCGACAGCTTTGCCATTGATCTGAAAAAGTGGCTGAACATCATGGAGGCCTACGAACAAGGTGGCCATGCCTACCACGCCACCCTGCCCACCGACGGCTTGAAAAAACTCCACAGCGTCATGGCTGAAACCGAAGCCTACGGCTTCGATAAGGTGCGTGAAGAGCAGCTGGAACTGGGCCGCCGCGTACGCGAGTTACTGGCCAGTCGTGGCTTCCCGAGCGTCGCTGCACCCGGCTACGAAGCGCCAGGCGTGGTAGTCAGCTATACCGACAACCCTGGGCTGGTTGCTGCTTTCGCGGACGCTGGCCTGCAGGTAGCTGCCGGTGTGCCGCTGATGTGCGACGAAGGTGAGGACTTCCAGACCTTCCGCATCGGCCTGTTCGGTCTGGACAAGCTGCATAATGTGGATCGCTGCATCGAGCAACTCAGCACCGCTCTGGATCGTATCCAAGCCAATGCTGCTGGCTGATACCTTGATAACCTGCGTTTAAACTGGCCGGAGCGACAATTGTCGCTCCGGCCAGTTTTTTGTGGTGAATAACAAGCTAGGCGTATAACCCCGAGAGTCTCACAGCGGTGCCGCTAGCCGCCCTCGATATCAATGATGCGCCGCGCGTTTCGCCCCAAGCCGCCATGCAGGTCAAGCATACGCTCCAGCCAGGCATGAACCGGATCAGAATCGGATACCAAGTCAGCCCCTGAGGCGCAGCGAGCCCACATGAAGTTGCCGAACACCAGATAGTCAGCACCTGCGGGGGCCTGTCCATCGAGGAATTTCGATTCCATCAACTGACCGCGAAGCGGTTCTAGTGCGGCAGTTAGCTGACTTGCCCCTCGACTTGGAGAATGAAGCTCCTCCAGGGTGCAGCCAAAGCGCTTCTCACGGGACTCACGAAAATAGCTACGGTCATCAGGGTGGATGGCATTGAGCAGATCCATGATGATTATTCGTATCATCGCCGGGGCCAGCGCACGCTCGGCATAGTGTTTAAAGAAATGTCCCCGCGTCTCGGCCATTCCTTCCCCGAGCAGTGGAGCCTCAGGGTAGCGGCGATCCAGGTAGCGCATGATCTCATAACTGTCGGTGATCACTTCGTCATCGTCGACGAGCACAGGCACCTTATCGTAGCGTGCGAAAGCCAATGCTTCCTTCTCGGTGAAACGCCATGGCCGCGTCTCCACCTCAAGCCCCTTGTGAGCTAGCGCATAACGAACCCGCCAGCAGAAAGGCGAGAAGAGAAGTCCCTCTTCAATACCGGAAAGTTCATAGAGCACGCGTGTCATGTGGCCTCCTAGCGTCAATGATGATGAAGTACTTAGCCATTACCCTGTACCAATATACGCTGAAGCCATACTACTAACGAGGCTCTTTGCGCGGAGCTGCAGCACTTTCTTTCGTCTTCTCTCCCCTTTTTTTTTCTTCGTTACCTGCCCACTGTTTACCCTCACTCTCTTTACCTTCATTCTCTTGTTGCTTTTCCTCAGCCAGCTGCAAGCTGGTAATGCCTGTGCGGCTGACCACCACCCTCCAGCGCTGGATGACTGAGGGACCGTCACTCTCACGGTCGCGAACCACCAGCTGCATCATGTGGTTGCGCTCCACCACTTCCTGGGCAATCCGCCCTTTGCCATCCAGACCAAACACGCGCTGATTAGAGCTCACCATCAACTGGATAATCGGTGAAAGATCCAGCGTCAGGTTCTCACGGGTTTTGTCATAACCGCTGAGGAAACGCGTCGGTGACATCCTGGAGCGCGAGCGGTAGTGCAGCACTGTCTCGCCCCGCCACTCAACGCCCCCGCCCCGCATGCGTCGCAGCTCGGCATCCAGTGCATCAAAACTCTGGTAGTCAAACCACTCCAGCTGACGCCCTACCGGCGTCTTGCTGCTGGGGTCCTGATACATCCGCCGCCAGCGTGGTCTGCCGCGTCTCAGCCAGCGCCACATGGTCGAGCGCAGATCATCCTTAAACACTTCGCGCAGCGCATACATCAGCGCCAGCGCCGACACAAACAGCGCAGTCACATCCCCCAACAGCTCTCGCGCCCGCATCAAGCCCAGGGTGACAACCACCATGACCAGACCAGTAGCAGCCGCCTTGACCATGCGCTGCTCGATGCCACCCAACGTCTGCTGATTCTGTTTGAGGGTGACCGGCTGCTCAATCAGCAACCGCAAAAGACGCATACGATTGGATATCCGTGCCGGATCATCCACCAAGGTGGGTGGGTTATAGCGCAGCTCTTCGCGATAGGCATTTTCTGCGCGACACAGTGCCAGCAGCTCCTCACGTTCAGCACCAAGCTCACCGTCCTCTGGCAGCTTTGAAGCTATCGCCAACAGCTGCTGCTCGGTCTGCCAAGAGAGATAGTTATCGATATTGACGAAGTGGTCGCGCAGTGAACGTTCGTCGTGCCGCTGGCGGCGCATCCGCCTGAGGATGCCACGCGACAGCATGATAGTGTCCTTGAGCTGGGCAGCCAGCTCATTACGCGCTTCTTCAAGCTCCTGTTGCGCCTGAGTCGTCTGCTCCTCTTCAGGTTTGCGCATCAGCCGCCTGGCACGTTTGCGCAAGTCACGGGCCTGCCCGAGCAGTGAGCGGCTTGCCTCCTCCAGCGCCAGAACATACTGGTGCGCATAAAGACTCAACCCCAAGCGAAACTGGTCAACATCCAGACGCGCACCAGCCAACCGACTCATCACCAGGGGTAAGCGGTGACGTTCGCTGTAGTACGTACGCTTGATCTGGAACACCCGGTGATAGAAGGCCTCCTCGGTCATCAGCTTTGTAGTCAGACCAAGTTCAGCCGGCAGAAACAGCACAACATCCAAATGGTGAGAGCGCCCTTCTGCCAATACCCGCGCAATGCGCAGGTGATGGCTATCCTTGATAGTTACATTGACCACAGATGCTCACTTGATGACGTGGAGGGACAGGCCTCAGAGGAAAAGCAGCGCG
The DNA here is from genome assembly GCF_052095765.1 of Halomonas sp. Classification (GTDB taxonomy): domain Bacteria; phylum Pseudomonadota; class Gammaproteobacteria; order Pseudomonadales; family Halomonadaceae; genus Halomonas. The sequence continues at coordinate 6,881 of NZ_JBQDJZ010000028.1, read as the reverse complement.
TGGAAAGGTGCAGCAACGACAGCGTCAATCAGGCCACCCACCGGCTAAGCCTGAGGATACCAAAAGCACGAAACGCAATAGGAAAGCGCTTCGTGCCGAGGATAAATCATACCATATTGCTTTTTACAACGACTCAGTAACCACCAATACCACGCGGCACAAAGCCCAGGTGATTGGTTACCCGTTTAACCCCAGGAGTATTTTCGGCTGCCACTTGCACAGCCCACCGCTGCTCCTTGTTTTCCACCAGCCCCCACAGCTGAACATGGCCCTCTGCCACAATAATGTTCAGACGCTCGCCCATCAGACCACTGAGACCTCTCAGTTCCTTATAAATGGCTTTACGGATACTGAGGTCATCGGCATCACTTCCGATGTCAGGCTTTGCCGTTGCAAAACCGCGCAACAGGTTGGAACGGCTGATAATGCCTACCAGCTTTCCATCACGCACAACGGGAACCCGCTTGACGTTGTTTTTCTCAAGCACCCTGGCAATCCGGTATAACAGCTCATCTTCAGTGACGGTCAGGATATCCGTACTCATCACCTGAGCCGCGTGGCGGCCACGAGTCTTTACATAGTCTTCCACGCTAGTGCCTGAAAATATCTTCCGCCATGTGGAGCTACGGGGAGCACCATCTCGGCTTTTACGAATACGGCGGATCAGATCACCTTCACTCACAATACCCAGTATGTGCAGCTCGCTATCCACCACCGGCACAGCACTGATACTGTGCTCAACAAGCAGCTTGGCAACTTCACTTACTTCGGTTTCTGGGGTGACGGTGATCACCTCGGTTGTCATGATATCTGCGGCGCGCATGGGCTATCTCCAGTACTGAAAAATACACCAAGATACGATCAGCAAAGAAAGCTAATCCTCGTGTAATTACTTACCATCTTGCCCAAGATAGCAATATCAGATGAAAACCTCATTGATCAACAACACTTTTTGGAGCATTAAATGCATGATTTTCAGCAATCGGCCCGGCTCGCACTGGCCTGCATCGATCTAACAAGCCTCAATGACGACGACACAGACAGTGATATTGAAACCCTCTGCCGCCAGGCAAAAACGCCGCTGGGCAGCACCGCCGCAGTGTGTGTCTTACCGGCCTTCGTGGTCACTGCCCAGCGCGCATTGAATACGGAGAGTGGCCCCAATGCCAACACCGTAAAAGTTGCCACGGTCACAAACTTCCCCTATGGCAACGATGACCCTATGGCTGCCGCCCGTGAAACCCGCAGCGCAGTTGCCGCAGGCGCCAATGAGGTCGACGTGGTGTTTCCCTACCACGCCCTGCTGGCTGGTGACGAAGCCATTGGCCTGGAACTGGTCGAAATGTGCCGCGCGGCGGCCGTCGACGCTACCCTGAAAATCATTCTGGAAACCGGCGAGCTGGCCGACCCCGCGCTGATTCGCCGTGCCGCCGACATCGCCATTCAAGGCGGAGCCGACTTCATTAAGACCTCGACTGGCAAGACGGCAGTAGGCGCTACTCTGGATGCCGCCGAAATCATGCTTGAAGCCATCCAGGTCAGCGGCAGAGAAAACCTGGGCATCAAGGTGGCAGGCGGTATCACAACCCACCAGCAGGCCCATGAATACCTGACGCTGGCAGCCGACATCATGGGGCCAGCCTGGGTGACACCGGCACACTTCCGCTTCGGTGCTTCCGGGCTGCTCGATAACCTGCTGGACACCCTGCAGGACGGCATGGCCTCTGTATAGCACGCGACATGTTATCGTGGACTCCATGACAGCCAGGAAAACCAATGACAACACCCCACATAAGTGCTGCTCCCGGTGATTTCGCCGACACCGTGCTGATGCCCGGCGACCCGCTGCGCGCGCGCCATATCGCTGAACACTTTCTCGACGACGCGCGTCTGGTCACCAATGTCCGCAACATGGAAGGCTACACAGGCACTTACCGGGGCCGCGTCATTTCGGTCATGGGCCACGGTATGGGCATTCCATCGGTGTCGATCTACGCCAAGGAGCTGATCACCGACTACGGCGTGAAGCGGCTGATACGCGTGGGCTCCTGCGGCGCAGTGCGCGACGATGTGGCGGTGCGCGACGTGGTGATTGGGCTGGGCGCCTGCACCGACTCAGGCGTCAACCGCAGCCGCTTTGGCGGCATGGACTTCGCCGCCACCGCCGACTTCGCACTCACCCGCCATGCCGTCGACGCCGCTGCTGCGCTGACCATTAACGCCCAAGTGGGCAACCTGTTCTCGGCAGACCTGTTCTACGATCCGCGGCCGGACACTATCGAGCTACTGCGGCGTTACGCCGTTGTCGGCGTCGAAATGGAGGCCGCTGGGCTCTATGGCGTGGCCGCCGAATTCGGCGCCCGAGCCGCTACGCTGTGCACTGTGTCTGATCATATTGTCAGCGGAGAGTCGCTTTCCAGCGATGAGCGTGCCAACACCTTTAACGACATGATTCGCATCGCACTGGACACCGTGTTGCGTGATGATGCGCTGCAACAAGCGTAAACCTTGGTTAAGTCGCAGGACTTTGCGTTGCCATTTCGCGACCATCATCGCACCCTATCGACCAGATGCTGAGATGCAGCCCGTTTGAGCTTGTTGCACAACACTATTTGGAGTAAGTGCTATGTCCGACTGGACGTCCGGCTATGTGGCAGATATTGACTATACCTACGGCTACTACAACGAGTTGAACCCGCTGCGAATCAACCTGTCCTTCATCAATGCAGGCCTGCGACCACCCAAGGTAATCAACGCCTGTGAGCTGGGCTTTGGACAAGGCATGAGCACCAACCTGCATGCCGCGGCGTCGAGCATTAACTGGTATGGCACCGACTTCAACCCCAATCAGGCGGCGTTTGCCCAGGAGCTGGCCAACATCAGCCAGTCCGGTGCCACGCTATATGACGACGCCTTTGACGAGTTTGCCAGCCGTGACGACCTGCCAGAGTTCGACTTCATCGGCCTGCATGGCATCTGGAGCTGGATCTCAGATGCCAACCGCAGCATCCTGGTCGACTTCATCCGCCGCAAACTCAAGATAGGCGGCGTGCTTTACATCAGCTACAACTCCCAGCCCGGCTGGGCAGCCATGGCACCAATGCGCGACCTGCTGATGGAACACTCTGAGGTCATGAGCGCACCGGGTTCTGGCACCCTGGCCCGCGTCGAGGAAGCCATCGAATTTGCCAGCAAGTTGATCGACACCAACCCTGAGTTCAGCAAGGCCAACCCGCAGATCAAAGGGCGTATCGAGAAGATGCGCAGCGATAATAAGCACTATGTGGCCCACGAATACTTCAATGGCGACTGGGAGCCCATGGGGTTTTCAAAGATGGCCAAGTGGCTTGCTCCCACCAAGCTCAAATGGGCGACCTCTGCCCGTTATGGCGACACCATCGAGAGCATCCAGCTCAGCGATGATCAGCGTGCACTGCTCAACTCCATCAGCGATCCGATGTTTGGCGAAACCGTCAAGGATTTCTGCACCAACCAGATGTTCCGCGCCGACCTCTGGGTCAAGGGCGGGCGCCGCCTGAGCATGATCGAGCAGCACGACATGCTGGAACAACAGCGTGTCATCCTGGTCACACCGCATGACGCCGTTGAGCTCAAGATCGCCGGCAAGCAGGGCACCTTCAACTTGCTGGAAAATATCTATACACCCGTGCTTGAAGCACTGGCTGACCACCAGCCTGTTTCGATTGGCGAGCTACGCCAACGGCTGGAAGGCCACGATATCAGCATGGCAGCCCTGAGCAACGCCATCACCATCCTGGCGGCCAAAGGCGCACTGGAGCCAGTGCAGCAGGACGCCGAGATCGAAACAGCAAAGGCTACCTCACACCGCATTAACCGCCACCTGTTGAGCAAAGTGCGCAGCAATAACGAAACCAACCTGTTGGCCAGCCCCGTTACCGGGGGTGGTATTCGCGTCACACTGTTTCAGCAGCTATTCCTGCTGTCCTATATCGAGGGTGGCACCACGCCCAACGCCATGGCAGATAGCGCCTGGCGCACCCTGTCGGCGCAGAACAAGCTGGTCATCAAGGACGGTGAAACCTTGCAGGACGAGCAGGCCAATATTGATGAACTTGCCCGGCTCGCTACCCTATTCATTGATCAGGGGTTGCCTATCTTCCAGGGCCTGCAGGTCATCCCCGAAAAACAGTAACACCTGGCGGCAGCCCTGCAACACCACTACACCAATGGCCCTCTCTGCGAGGGCCATTGGTTTTGTGTGGCCAGCTTTCGTGCCACGCATGGCATTCTGCCCCCAGGTTTGGTGAGATAGACCCAAACACCCCGCTCGCCATAGGTGGGCGACTCATCGCAAAGGGAACCGCTGTACATGATCCTCACCCTTAACCAGCTGGAACGGCACCTGTTCAAGGCCGCCGACATCCTGCGTGGGCGCATGGACGCCTCAGAGTTCAAGGAATACATCTTCGGTATGCTCTTTCTCAAGCGCTGTTCGGATGTGTTCGAACAACGCCAGGAAGAAGTCCATGAACAGCTCAAACAGGCCGGGGCAGGCCCGGTTGATATTGCCCACCAGATCGAGGCACCCGACTGGTACAAGGCCACCTTCTACGTGCCCAAGCAGGCCCGCTGGCCCTACCTGCTCAAGGAAGCCCACCAGGGCGTTGGCAATGCGCTGAACAAAGCGCTGGCTGGCCTGGAAGAACACAACCCCAGCCTGGCCGGAGTGCTGGAGCACATCGACTTCACCCGCCGGGTGGGCTCCACCACCCTGCCCGACAGAAAGCTGCGCGACCTGATTACCCACTTCAGCGAGTACCGTTTGCGCAATGAGGACTTCGAGTTTCCCGACCTACTGGGCGCGGCCTACGAGTACCTGATTCGCGACTTCGCCGACTCCGCGGGCAAGAAAGGCGGCGAGTTCTACACCCCGCGCCCGGTAGTTCGCATGATGGTGCGGCTGATGGACCCTCAGGAAGGCCATAGCGTTTATGACCCCTGCATGGGCTCGGGCGGGATGCTGATTCACGCCAAGGAATACCTGGAGGAACAGGGCGGCGACCCGCGCCGGCTCAACCTGTTCGGTCAGGAAGCCTCCGGCTCGGTGTGGGCCATCGCCAAGATGAACATGCTGCTGCACGGCGTGAGTAGTGCCGACCTGCGCAACGACGACACCCTGACCGACCCGCAGCACATCGAAGGCGGTGAGCTGGTGCGCTTCGACCGCATCCTCACCAACCCGCCCTTCTCCATCGGCTACACGCCAAGCCAGCACTTCCCCGAGCGCTTCCACTACGGCAGCGTGCCCGAGGGCGCCAAGAAAGCAGACCTGATGTTCCTGCAGCACATGGTCGCCTGCCTCAAGTCGGACGGGCGTCTGGCTACCGTCATGCCCCACGGCGTACTGTTTCGCGGCGGCGATGAAAAACGTATTCGCGCCGGTATGCTCGAAGACGACCTGGTCGAAGCCGTTATCGGCCTGGCCCCCAACCTCTTCTACGGCACCGGCATTCCGGCCAGCATCCTGATATTGCGCGCCAAAGGCGCCAAGCCCGAGGATCGCCAGGGCAAGGTGCTGTTCATCAACGCCGACCGTGAATACTACGAAGGCCGCGCCCAGAACCACCTGCTGCCCGAGCACATCGAGAAGATCGCCAGCACCTTCGACAGCTTTACCAGCGTGCCCGGCTTCTCGCGGGTGGTGCCGCTGGCCGAGCTGCGCGACAACGACTACAACCTCAACATCCGCCGCTACGCCGACAACACCCCGCCACCCGAGCCCCAGGACGTGCGCGCCCACCTGAAAGGCGGCGTGCCGGTGGCCGAAATCGACGCCAAACGCCCGTTGTTCGATGCCCAGGGCCTCGACCCCATGGTGCTGTTTACGCCACAGGCGAACGACCCCGACTATGTGAGCTTCACCGAGCCGCTAAGCGAGAAGCGCGGCCTCAAACCGGCTATCGAGCAGGATGCCGGCCTGCAACACAAAGAAGCCAGCGTGATGGCGGCGTTTGAACGTTGGTGGGCCGAGCACGCTGGCAGTATCACCGGGCTCTTTAGCAACGGGGGCCGCCTGACCCAGCTGCGCGATGAGCTGCTGGGCAGCTTCTCGAACGCGCTGGAGCCCACCGCCATGCTCGACCGTTTCGCGGTGCGCGGCATCATCGCCGGCTTCTGGTTCGACAACAAAAACGAGTTCCGCACCCTGCAAGCCCGCGGCTGCCTGGGTGTGGTGGACGCCTGGCGCACCGCCATCGCAAGCCTGCTGGACGACGAACAAAGCAAGGCCAACCCGTTGGACCACCGCCTGGTGCATTTCCTGCTGGACGACTACGTGGCCGAGCTGGACGCACTTGCCGCCCAGCGCGCCGAGCTGGACGCCCGTATCAAAGCCGCCGAAGCCAAGCCGGATACCGAAGACGAGGCAGCTGACTCCGACAGCAGCGAGGACGACGACGCGCCCACGCCGGAAGACATCAAAGCCTGGAAGAAACAACGCACCGAGGTACGCAAGCAGCACAAGGCTAAGGTGAACAGCTTCGCGCAGCACCTGAACAGCGCGGTAGACGCCCTGGACGAACTCACCGCCGCCGAGCTGGTCGGCGAGATTCTGCACAACGACCTCAAGGGCATCCTGGAGCGCTACATCCGCCAGCAGCGTCAGCACGTCATCGCCGCCGTCGAGACCTGGTGGGACAAATACCGCGTCACCCTGGCCGACATCGAAGCCGAACGCGACGCCGCCGCCAAGGAACTGCAGGGCTATCTGGAGGGGCTGGGGTATGTTTGAGTGGACTCACTGTCAGCTTTCTGATGTTTGTCACTTTTTCATTGGAGGCACACCTTCTAAGTGGCTATTCAAAATTTATCGTGCGCTCAGACCCGTAGCCGTCGAGTAG
>NZ_JBQDJZ010000027.1:0-27736 GCF_052095765.1 Halomonas sp. | reverse complement strand
GCAGCGCCAGCTCGAGAATGAGGATGAAGAAGCTGCTGAGCATGAGCAGGAAATGCGGCGGCGCATGGAAGACGAGGCTGTGGCGCGGACTGAAGCCCGCCTTGGCCACCAGCGTCGCAGGCGCGTCGATGAAGGTGACGACGATGATGACTTCGACGATGACGACTATGACGTCAAAATCGAGTACGCACCCTGAGCGTTCCCAGAATCGAGGGCAGGATGGCGAGCAAGGACCAGGTTCCCGGGCGCGAAGCCCTGAGACACATGCGTCGGGTAGTGGTGAAAATTGGTAGCGCGCTGCTGACCAATGATGGCCGCGACCTGGATGAGCCCGCCATCGGTGGCTGGGTCGATCAGATTGCCGAGTTGCACCGGCGCGGAATTGAGGTGGTGTTGGTGTCATCCGGCGCGGTGGCCGCTGGCATGGTGCGGCTTGGTTGGGCTGTCAGACCTTCTGCTGTGCATCAGCTTCAGGCGGCCGCTGCGGTGGGGCAGAACGGCCTTACCGAATGCTACGAAGGGCATTTCGAGCGCCATGGCCTGATTACCGCCCAGGTGCTGCTGACACACGATGACCTCTCCAACCGCAAGCGCTACCTCAATGCGCGGTCGGCGTTGCGCACCTTGGTTGGGCTGCGCGTGGTGCCGGTGATCAATGAAAATGACACTGTCGTCACCGATGAGATCCGCTTTGGCGATAACGATACCTTGGGGGCTCTGGTGGCCAACCTGCTTGAAGCCGAAGCGTTGATCATCCTGACTGATCAGGAAGGGTTGTTTGATGCTGATCCGCGGCATGATCCGCGTGCGCAGCTGATCGCCGAAGGCCGCGCCAGCGATCCGCAGTTGGCGGCAGTGGCTGGCGGTGGCGGTGCGTTGGGGCGTGGGGGCATGAGCACGAAGGTGCGGGCGGCGCGTCTGGCGGCGCGTTCTGGCGCGGTGACAGTGATTGCTAGCGGTCGCCAACCCGATGTGCTGATACGGCTGGCCGATGGCGAACCCTTAGGAACCCTGCTGACGCCAGATCAGGCACCCATTGCGGCACGCAAACGCTGGCTGGCCGGCCAGCTGCAGGTGCGCGGTAGCCTGACGCTGGATGCTGGCGCAGTCAGGGTGTTGAGCAGCAGTGGCTCCAGCCTGCTGCCAGTGGGCGTCAAGGCGCTGAGCGGTGATTTTGTTCGCGGCGATATGGTGCTGTGCCTCGATGAGGGCGGTCAGCGTATCGCCAAGGGGCTGGTTAATTACGGCGCCGCTGATGCACGTAAGCTGCTGGGGCAGTCCAGTCAGCGTATTGAAGCGATACTTGGTTACATGGAAGGTCCAGAGCTGATCCATCGCGACAACTTGGTCATGCTTTAGGCTGAGTGTCGCTGATGCAAGCAGTGCGCTTGACAAGGCTGGCGGGCGGGCGTTTGGCGTGATAGGATGCGCCATCCTCTCAGACACGGCCCGTACGATTGCGCAGTTTAAGCGCGATCGGCAAGATGGTCATTTCGGCGGGGAGTTTTGTATTTCCCTGTTGAGTCAAATACTTATCATATGCCGTCGTAACGATGACGGTGACAACTTTCTCCAAGGAGACAGTCAGTGGCTAATAGCAAGCAAGCCAAGAAGCGCGCCCGGCAGTCAGAAGGCCGTCGTGTACTGAAGTCCAGTCAGCGTAGCCTGGTTCGTACTTATATCAAGCGCGTCATCAAAGCGATTAACGGCGGTGATCATGCCGTTGCCATGGAAGCCTTCAAGCAGGCGCAGCCGGTTATTGACCGCATTGCCGACAAGGATGTGCTGTCCAAGAAAAAGGCTGCCCGTCTGAAGAGTCGTTTGAACAAGCGTGTCAAGGCACTGGCTGCCTGAGCACGCCGGACGCCTCTGGGTGCCCGCTTTGATGCGGGTATGCCAATGAAAACCGGCTACGGCCGGTTTTTTTGTGTTCATGGGTTCCTGCTGCACAAGATCTTATTGTCTGGCGAAAAAGGATGCGCCTTGAGTAAACAAGCCCAGCCACCCCAGCCCTCAGCGGCTGGCGCGAGTGAGCCTGCCCTGACGCATCGGCGTGGAGGGTTGGTTCGCTCGGGTATTGTGGTCAGTGTCATGACCATGCTGTCGAGGGTCATGGGGTTGGCGAGGGACGTGGTGATTGCCGCCTTGTTCGGTGCCGGCTCAGGTGCCGATGCTTTCTTTGTGGCCTTCAAGGTACCGAACTTCCTGCGCCGGTTGTTTGCCGAGGGCGCTTTCAATCAGGCCTTCGTTCCGGTGTTGTCGGAGTACGCTACCCAGCGCAGCAAGGAAGAAGTGCGTGAGTTGCTGGATGCCACGGCGGGTAGCTTGGCAGTGGTTCTGTTGCTGATCACGGCGTTGGCGATGTTTGCTGCACCTTGGTTGGTATGGGCCTTTGCGCCGGGTTTTTCGCGCGACCCGGAAAAGCTGGCGCTAACAGCTGACATGCTGCGGTTGACCTTTCCCTACCTGTTCCTGATCTCGTTGACGGCGTTTTCCGGCAGCGTGCTCAATACCTGGAATCGTTTTGCCGTGCCGGCGTTCACGCCGGTGCTGCTTAACCTGTCGCTGATCGGGGCGGCACTGTTACTGACGCCGCTGATGGGTGATCCAGCTATGGCGCTGGCCTGGGGTGTGCTGATTGCAGGTGCTGCCCAGCTGCTGTTTCAGGTGCCGTTTCTGACCCGGCTGGGACTGCTGCCCAAGCCCTGGCCGAATTTTGCCCATGAAGGTGTGCGGCGCATCATGAAGTTGATGGCGCCTGCGCTGTTTGGCGTGTCGGTGTCGCAGATCAACCTGCTGCTGGACACGGTGCTGGCGTCGTTGCTGGCCGCGGGCAGTGTGTCCTGGTTGTATTATTCCGACCGGTTGGTTGAGCTGCCGCTGGGGGTGTTCGGTATCGCCATTGGTACGGTGATTCTGCCGGCGCTGTCCAAGCGCCATGCTGATCAGTCAACCGAGCATTTTGCTGCCATGTTGGACTGGGCGATTCGGGCGGTGCTGCTGCTTGGCTTGCCGGCCGCGCTGGCGCTGACGATATTGGCTGAGCCGCTGTTGATCACGCTGTTTCACTATGGTGCCATGACAGATCATGACATCAGCATGTCGGCGATGAGCCTGCGCGCCTATTCGGTGGGGCTGGTGGCGTTCATGATGATCAAGGTGCTGGCGCCGGGTTTCTTTGCGCGCCAGGACACCAAGACACCGGTGAAGATCGGCATTGTGGCTATGGTCGCTAACATGGTGTTTAACTTGATACTGATCTGGCCGCTGGCCCATGCGGGCCTGGCACTGGCCACGGCGATGTCGGCGTTTCTTAATGCCGGGCTGCTGGGCTGGCTGCTGTGCCGTGATGGGGTGCTGGTTTTTCAGCCAGGCTGGAAGAGTTACGGTGTGCAGCTGATTGGCGGCTGTGTGCTGATGGGTGTTGGCCTCAGCTGGCTGTCGCCGGATTGGCAGCAGTGGTTGGACTGGTCGCTATGGCATCGGGTCGGCTGGCTGTTACTGCTGGTTGTGGCTGGTGCAGCGATATACTTTGCCTGGCTGGCCGCACTCGGCGTTCGTTTGAGGCAGTTTCGTATCGCCAACTGAGTCCCTTAGCTGAAGCAGCGCGGTATCGGCCGATGCTGATCGGCTGTCAAGGCGGCTGTGGTCCGCTATAATTGACGCCTTTACTCGGTTTATCGCCCACTCTCTGATGGCGTTGACGATTTTATTCACCTGGTAACCTGGCAATAACGTCCATGCAACTGATTCGGGGACTGCATAATCTGCGCGAGGTACATCGCGGCTGCGTGGCCACTATCGGCAATTTCGATGGAGTGCACCGTGGCCATCAGGCGATACTCGAGCAGCTACGTGAGCATGCCGGTGCGCTGGGCGTGCCGGTATGTGTAGTGGTGTTCGAGCCCCAGCCGCGTGAGTTTTTCGCCGGCGATCAAGCACCACCGCGGCTGAGCCGTCTGCGCGACAAGCTGCAGCTGCTGGGCGACCAGGGGGTGGATCAGGTGCTGTGTCTGCCGTTCAATGATGCCCTGCGCAGCCTGACTGCTGATGAGTTCATTGCCCGGGTGCTGGTTGAGGGGCTTGGCGTGCGCCACTTGGTAGTGGGCGATGACTTCCGCTTTGGCTGTGATCGCAGAGGCGATTTTTCGCTGCTGCAGCGGGCGGGTGTCAAGCTCGGCTTCACGGTTGAACATACCCGGACCTTTCTGCTGGATGGCGAGCGCGTGTCCAGTACCCGGGTACGGACATTGCTGGCCAGCGGTAACTTCGCCCAGACCGCGCGTATGCTGGGTCACCCTTATCAGCTGAGCGGACGCGTGGTGCGTGACCGCCAGTTGGGTCGTACTATCGGCACGCCCACCGCCAATTTGCCCCAGTTACAGCGGCCCATGGCGCTGAAGGGCGTATATGCGGCAGTGGCTGATTTGCCTGATGGCCAGCGGTTCGACAGCGTGATGAATATCGGCTGGCGTCCTACGGTGGGCAGTGAGCGGCCGATACTCGAAGTGCACCTGTTTGATTTCGACGGCGATCTGTACGGCCAACGCTTGACGGTAATACCCTGCGCCAAGTTGCGCGGCGAAATGAAATTTGACGGAATTGACGCGCTGCGCACCCAGATACAGCGTGACCAGCAGCGCGCTCGGCAGCTGTTTGCCGAAGCCCGGGTTGCACAAGATATTCTTCCTCTGGCATCGGCGCCGCTGGCGCGCGAAGCCGCGACTTCCGACTCCCCGGCGGACTTGCCCGCCGACCATGACGACGGCTGACCTCCAGGATTATGAGCGACTACAAACACACTCTGAATCTGCCAGAAACCGAATTTCCCATGCGTGGCATGCTGCCCAAGCGCGAGCCTGCGCGGCTGGCTCAGTGGCAGGAAATGGACATCTACCACCGTCTGCGCAAAGAGCGCGCCGGTCGTGAGCTGTTTGTGCTCCATGATGGCCCTCCCTATGCCAACGGCAGCATCCATATCGGGCATGCGCTGAACAAGATCCTCAAGGACATTATCGTCAAGTCGAAGAATCTTGCGGGCTTTGATGCGCCCTATGTGCCGGGCTGGGACTGTCACGGTCTGCCCATCGAGCACAAGGTTGAAACCACCCATGGCAAGCAGCTTGAGCCCCAGCAGGCGCGCGCGCTGTGCCGCGAGTACGCGACTGAGCAGATCGACGAGCAGCGCCAGGAATTTATCCGCCTGGGCGTGATGGGGGACTGGGCGAACCCTTACCGCACCATGGACTTCGCCAATGAGGCCGGGGAAATCCGCGCCCTGGCTGAGATGGTCAAGGGCGGTTATGTGTTTAAGGGTCTCAAGCCGGTCAACTGGTGTTTCGATTGCGGCTCGGCACTGGCCGAGGCCGAGGTCGAGTACGCCGATAAGCAGTCCGATGCCATCGATGTGGCCTTCCCGTGTGCCGAGCCTGAAAAGCTGGCCGCGGCCTTTGGCCTGACCTCGCTTGCCAAGCCTGCCGCCGTGGTCATCTGGACTACAACGCCCTGGACCATTCCCGCCAATCAGGCGCTCAACGTGCACCCCGAGTTCACCTATGCGCTGGTGGATGTGGGCAGTCGTGTGTTGTTGTTGGCCGAGGAGCTGGTCGAGAGTTGTCTGGCGCGTTTTGGCTTGGAGGGCGACATTATCGCTACGGCCAGCGGCGAGCGGCTGGATCTGATCGAGTTTGAGCACCCGTTTTACGCGCGTCGCTCGCCGGTCTATTTGGCCGACTACGTGGAGTCCGAGGTGGGTAGCACCGGCATCGTCCACTCGGCGCCGGCCTATGGCGTGGATGACTTCATCACTTGCCGTGCCCACGGCATGAGTTTCGATGATATCGAAAGCCCGGTAGGCAGCAACGGCGTCTATGCCGACGACCTGCCGTTTTTCGGCGGGCAGATGATCTGGAAAGCCAACCTGCAGATTGTCGCCAAGCTCGATGAAGTGGATGCCCTGATGGCGCATCAGCCGATCACCCATAGTTACATGCATTGCTGGCGGCATAAAACGCCGGTGATTTACCGTGCCACCGCGCAGTGGTTTGTCGGCATGGATCTCACCGGACACGATGGCCGCACCCTGCGCGAAAAAGCGCTGGAAGGTGTCGATGCTACGGCCTTTACCCCGGCCTGGGGAAAGGCGCGGCTGCATTCCATGATCGCCAATCGTCCGGACTGGTGTATCTCGCGCCAGCGCAACTGGGGCGTGCCAATCCCGTTCTTTCTGCACAAGCAGACCGGCGAGCTGCATCCGCGCACTGTCGAGTTGATGGAAGAAGCCGCCAAACGCGTAGAGGCTGAGGGCATCGATGCCTGGTTCCGTCTTGACCCCGCCGAGCTGCTGGGCGATGAGGCCGACAGCTACGACAAAGTTACCGACACCCTGGATGTGTGGTTCGACTCCGGCACCACCCATTATCACGTTTTGCGTGGCTCGCATCCTTACGGGCATGAGCAGGGGCCGCGCGCGGACCTGTATCTGGAGGGCTCGGATCAGCACCGTGGTTGGTTCCATTCGTCGCTACTGACCGGCTCAGCCATCGATGGGCATCCGCCGTATCGCCAGCTGCTAACCCACGGTTTCACCGTGGACGAGAAAGGCCGCAAGCAGTCCAAGTCGCTGGGCAACGTGGTCGCGCCCCAAGAAGTCATGGACAAGCTGGGCGCTGACATTCTGCGCTTGTGGGTGTCGTCTGCCGACTACTCCGGTGAAATGGCGGTCTCCGACGAGATCCTCAAGCGCACTGCGGACGTCTACCGTCGCATCCGCAATACCTCGCGCTTCCTGTTGGCCAACCTCAACGGCTTTGATCCTGAGCGCGATGCGCTGGCGTTTGATGACATGCTAGCGCTTGACCAGTGGGTGGTGGATCGCGCTGCCCAGTTGCAGTCGCGTATCCAGAAGGCCTATGAAGAATACCGCTTCCTCGATGTCTACCAGCAGGTGCACGGTTTCTGTGCCCGGGAGCTGGGCGGTTTTTACCTGGACGTGATCAAGGATCGCCAGTACACCACCCAGGCTGACTCGGTGGCACGCCGCAGCGCCCAGACCGCGCTCTATCATGTGGTTCAGGCGCTGGCACGCTGGGTCGCACCGATCATCAGCTTCACCGCTGAAGAGATCTTCGAGAATATTCCGGGCTCCCGCGCAGACAGTGTGCTGCTTGAGGAGTACTACACTGGGCTTGGCACTCTGGCTGAGAATGCTGGCATGGGGCGCGACTTCTGGGAGCGGGTGCTCAATGTTAAACAGGCGGTGAACAAGTGTCTGGAAGACGCCCGGAATGCCAAGGTCATCAAGGGCAGCCTGGCTGCCGAAGTCACGCTCTATGTGGATGACGGCCTGCACAGCACGCTAGAAGCGCTGGGCGATGAGCTACGCTTCGTGATGTTGACCAGCGAAGTGCATCTGGCGCCTCTGGCAGAGGGCGAAAGTGCTGAGGCCACGGAACTTGAGGGATTGAAAGTTGCCGTAGCCACCAGTGAATACAACAAGTGTGAGCGTTGCTGGCATCACCGCCCGGATGTGGGCCAGCATGCCGGCCATGATGACCTGTGCGGCCGCTGCGTGAGTAACCTGCCGGACGGCAAGGGTGAGACGCGTCACTATGCATAAGCCAGGTAAGCATGAGGCGGAAAGCCATGAGGTGGGCGGCAATGAAGCGGGTTGTCAGAAGGCTGCTGGCATGAGCGGGAAGGCGCAGTCAGGTAGCCCCAAAAGCACTGTATCCCAGCCCCCCATGCATCAGCCGTTGCGCTGGCTGTTGCTGTCGCTGGCAGTGGTGGTGCTGGACTTGGCCACCAAGGCCATGGCGTCAAGCTGGCTGGGTTATGCTCAGCCTCAGGAAGTGCTGCCGTTTTTCAACCTGACACTGCTGCACAACACTGGTGCAGCATTCAGCTTTCTTGCCGATCATCCTGGCTGGCAGCGCTGGTTGTTTTCCGCAATTGCAGCGGTGGCCAGTATCGGGCTGACCATTTGGATCAGTCGTCTGCGTGCCGACGAAAAGTTGATGGGCGGGGCGCTGGCGCTAATTATCGGCGGGGCGTTGGGTAATCTTTACGATCGACTGGTGCATGGCTATGTGGTCGATTTTCTGTCGTTTCATATGGCCGGCTGGTATTACCCAGCATTCAACGTGGCGGATATCGCCATTACTCTGGGGGCTATCGGCCTGATTTGGGAGTCGCTGTTCGGCGAACGCCTTCGCGCCAAGCGTCAGGCCAAAGGCCAAGCCTGACGTCTTTGTTGTATACGCTATTCTGTACTCAATGTTCAGTACGCCTGTTATCGTGACGGAGATCCCCGTATGAGTGATTCCCAGACAGCTGGCCATCGCATCGGCGATGGCATGGAAGTGACGCTGCATTTCACCCTGAAGCTCGAAGACGGTACCGAGCTGGACAGCACCCGCGATAAGTCGCCGGCCACTTTTCAGGTAGGTGATGGCAATCTGCCGCCGGGATTTGAGCACCATCTCAAGGGTATGAGTGCTGGTCAGTCTGATACCTTTGAGATCAGTCCAGAGCATGGCTTTGGCCAACATAATCCGCAGAATGTGCAGTTGATGTCCCGCGACCAGTTCGAGAATGAGACGCCTGAAGAAGGCGTGGTGATGTCATTTTCTGACGTCAGCGGCGGCGAACTGCCGGGCGTGATCAAGTCCGTCGATGACAAGCAGGTCGAGGTCGATTTCAATCACCCGTTGGCGGGACGCACCTTGACTTTTGATGTTGAGATTCTTGAGGTGAAGCCGGCCACTACGCACTGACCGGATGGTTGACCCCACGACTGGTAGCACTACGCTGGTGTTCTGTTTTCATACTTTCGATAGATGATGCCAAGGCATCGAGGCGAGGCAAACATGCAAGTCAAACTGGCCAATCCCCGTGGCTTCTGTGCCGGTGTTGACCGGGCCATCGAGATCGTCAACCGGGCGCTGGACGTGTTCGAGCCGCCCATCTATGTGCGTCATGAAGTGGTGCACAACCGCTTCGTGGTGGACAGCCTGCGCGAGCGCGGGGCGGTGTTTGTCGAAGAGCTGCACGAGGTACCTGACGATGCCATCGTGATATTTTCTGCCCACGGTGTCTCGCGTGCCGTTCAGGATGAGGCAGCACGTCGCGGGCTGCGTGTTTTTGATGCCACCTGTCCGTTGGTTACCAAGGTGCATATGGAAGTGCTGCGGTATGCGCGGCGCGGCTACGACTGTGTGTTGATCGGCCATGCCGGTCACCCTGAAGTGGAAGGCACCATGGGACGATTCGACACCTCCCATGGCGGTCGTATCTATCTGGTCGAGAATGAGCAGGATGCCGCGACGCTAGAGGTTGAGGGCACCTCGAAGTTGGCGTATGTGACTCAGACCACGCTGTCCATGGATGACACGGCCAGGGTGATTGATACCCTGCGTGAGCGCTTTCCCGGCATCGAAGGTCCGCGCAAGGACGACATCTGTTATGCCACCCAGAACCGTCAGGACGCGGTGCGCGGTTTGGCCGACGAGTGTGATCTGGTGTTGGTCGTCGGCAGCCCCAACAGTTCCAACTCCAATCGCCTGCGTGAACTGGTCGAACGGGTCGGTACCCCGGCCTATTTGATCGATAACGCCGAACAGGTACAGGCTAGCTGGCTCGATGGCGTGACCTCGATTGGTGTGACAGCCGGTGCCAGTGCGCCGGAAGTGCTGGTAAGAGGTGTCGTCGAGCGCCTGCAGGAACTAGGCGCCAAACCTCCGAGGGAGCTGGCCGGGCGCGAAGAGACCATTACCTTTTCTATGCCGCCTGAACTGCGCAAAGACGTTATCGCCAGCGACCAGTCGTCCGGTTCAATATAGTTTACACATGGCCGCCGTTGCCCGGGTGCAAAGCCACTAGAGTGGATAGTAACCCCACGACAGACTGCGACGGCCATGCACACCTCCGTTTACCCTGCTTCCCATACTCCCTCCGGCTTTACCCTGATTGAGCTGCTGATCACGATCAGTGTGCTGGCTACGCTCGCTGCTGTTGGCGTGCCTGCCTGGCAAGGCTTTGTTGAAACACAGCGCGTCAGCGCCGGCCTGCGCTCTGTGCAGCAGGCGTTGCTCTATGCGCGCAGCCAGGCTGTAACCCGCGGTCACCAAGTCAGCGTATGTGCCGCTGCCGTTGGTACTAGCGGCTGTGGTAACAAAGAGGACTGGAAGCAGGGCTGGATCATCTTCAGTGGAGGCAGCTATTCAGCTGACGCCGTGCTGCGTGTCAGTGAACCGCTTGAAGCAGACGAGGTAATGGCTGGGCGAGCAAAGGCCGTATTCAATTCGCGTGGCGAGGCGCGCGGCAGCAATGGCAGTTGGCATTTCTGTGCGGGCAGCGCCGGGCAGTCACTCATTCTGTCAGCCAGCGGAAGACTTCGGCAGGCAGCGGCAGACTGCTCATGAATACGCGACATGGGCAGACCGGGGCCGGACTGGTTGACGTCCTTGTCGCGATTGTGTTGTTGGCAACCGCACTGCTTGGTTTCACCAGGCTGCAGCTTGAAACCTCAAAAAACCAGCGCCTGGGCTATGGCCACAGCATGGCTCAAGTGCTGGCGTTTGATCTCAGTGAGCGCATTCACGCCAACCCGAAAGCTATCAGCAATTATGCGGTATCAGGAATTGTCGACTCGCCATCGGCCGGTGGCTGCACCACCGGCTGCAGCCCTGCATCTCTGGCTGCCCAGGATCTGGCCGACTGGCAGCGGGCCATCGAGCGCTCAGCACTGCCACTTGGTAATGCCGATGTTGAGGTCAGTGCAGGCCAGGTGATGATTACTATTGAGTGGCAGGACAGCCTCAGCAATGCGCTGGTGCTGCAGCCGTTCACTTTTGAGGTGCGTCGCCCATGAAGCAGGGTCAGCCATGAGAAAAAACCAGCAAGGTGCCACTCTTGTCGAGCTGATGGTTTCGCTGGTCTTGGGCTTGCTGGTCACTGGGCTGGCCGTCCAGCTGCTGCTGCAGGCGCGGCATGGGCAGAGCAGTCAGCAGGTCACATCCTACTATCAGGAGTCTGTGCGTTATGTCATGCACCGGCTGGGCCCACTGCTGCGCAATGTGGGGTATGTGGGCTGTAACCAGGGACGTCAGTTGCAGGTTGCCAGCGAACTGCACGGCGGTGCACTCGATATATCAACACCGTTTGGGGGCAGAGAGGCCAGTTACCGGGGATATTCGTACTGGGCACTGGGTTTTGTGGTCGCCGAGAAATCCGGTCGAGATGTCTCTCTCTCAGAGACCATGAGAGCTCCGGGCGATGCGCTAGTGATTGGCGGCTTTGCCGATGCTGCTCATCGGGCCGATTTTGCTAATGCCCTGAACCTTGCGAAGGTGGCTCTGGTGACCAATTGTGATAGTGCCGATGTGTTCAGGCTGGGCTCTGCTGGTGCAACCGAAGTAGGCGATGACGGGGTACGGGTGGTAACAGGTACGGCGCTATCCGATATTTACGGAGGCAATGCGGGGGCCATGGCCAGCAGCTATGTCTATCCACTCAGGCGCTGGGAACTCAGGTTGCGCGATCAGGCGGGTGGTGCGGGCAAGTCGGCACTTTTTCTAGTAAATCCTGATGCGCCCTCGGCGACTCGGTACGTGGAGCTGGTGTCGGGTATCCAAGATTATGCAGTAACAGTCAGCCTCGACACAGATGGTGACGGTCAACCTGATGCGCTTAGTCAGAATCCGGCCAGTCTGTCAGCTGACAGTTGGCGCGACGTGGTCAGGGTCGAGCTGGCCTTTACCTTGCGCTCGCAGCGGGGTGTGGTGCCGGGAGGTGCTGACGATGGCCGCCTGACGCGCGAGTTCCAGTTGGCTTTTTCGCCTCGTAACCTGTCGCTGCGCTGAGGAAGGCTGCCATGTCTGATTCGACCTGCCCGATCGTTCTTTGCCGCGAACTCCGCAATGAGGGCGGCATGGCGCTGCTGGTGGTGTTGGTCATGTTGGTATTGATTGGGCTGATTGCTGTGGTTGGTGCGCAAGAGGCCCAGCTTCAGACACGCATGAGTGCGAACAGTCAGTATTATGCCGAGGCCAGCCATGCTGCAGAGAGCTTGTTGATCCGCCTTGAGCGACGCTTGGAGAACAACCTGGGCGATGGTAGTTGGATGCTTGCAGACTTCAGGGACGGCAGCGTCGGCGGCCTGCACAGCCTGGCCGATGGCAGTGCGAGCGGGCTTGACCCGCTGGATCAGTCGAGCTGGAGCGACTATGCCGGCACATCGGATGGTGACGAGGGGCGCTTTGTCATTGAGTATCTGGGCCGGGTGGGTCCAGCACCACTGAATGACACCAATGCTGGCCTTGACCGCCGCCTGCATGCTTTTCGCCTTACCGTGCAGGGTGAAACCAAGGGTGCCTTTGCGGTCACCCAGAGCGAGGTTCATTTGGAGGCGCCATGAGAAGGCATAGGGTTATGCCGTCAGGAAGCGAGGTGATAGCGCTGGCGTTCACTTTTCTCACCCTCTGCGTTGCACAAACTCAGGCAGCGCCGTCTGATTTGACGCGCTGTACAGTTGATGATGGCACCTTCAGCCCGGCACGTATCGCACAGCTTGCCAATGGTGAGACTTACGCCGTCTTCGGCACCGGCCAGGGCATGCAGGACGGTGATGGTCGCGCCCGGTTGTTCCTGGAGAACCTGCAGGACCCGACTGATGTCGTGGTCATCGATACCGGTGTTGGCCATAACAATGGCGGTCAGTGTGACGCTGCCGCCAGCGACTGTAACGCCCTGGCCGAGCTCGAGCTTGCCGATATTGATAGCGACGGCGTTACTGACTGGGCCTATGCCGGGGACCTGCACGGCAACCTCTGGGCCTTTGCTCTGGATAGCGAAAGCGGTGTGCCTGAGGTGACGGCCACACGGCTGTTTACTTCCTGCGCACAGCCACTGCAGCCGGGCGACAGCTGCGCAGCGCCACATCGTCAGCCAGAGTGGCAGTGGCCAGGAACCCCCGTCTGGCTAATACGCCAGACACCCCCAATATCAATGTTTACTGGGGCACCGGACAGTTGCGCACACCAGATGATGCGATAGATACGTCGACGCAGGCATTTTACAGCGTGCTGCATACCGGAGGCGAAAGCGGCACCGCGACGGCGGCGCACTTTCACGCTGATTTGGTTGAGCGTTCTTACAGCCGCTTGAGTGGAGTTTCGAGCGGGCATGGTGAGGCACGTCGCATGAAAGGCACTGTTGAGGTGGACTACCGCGGAATGAATGGCGCGCGTCAGTACGGCTGGTATGTCCCGCTGCCCGAGCCGGGTGAGCGGGTGTTGAGCCGTCCACTGATCGTGAATGACATGGTGATCTTTACCAGCCTGCTGCCAGCCTCTGATGCGCCCTGTGATATGGCAGTCGCCAGCTGGGTGAATGTATTGAGTCTTGTGGATGGGCTGACTCCGCGCCGGCGTAATGGTGATGACGACAGTGCTGGCCCGGTGCTCGACTATAACCAGGACGGGGTGCTGGATGCGTCTGACCAGGTGGATAGCCAGGCTGTTGTTGCAGTCAAAGTCGGCGGAGAGACTGGGTCGCTGCGTCTTGAAGGCGACCGCTTGGAGGTGGATGTCTCTGGCGCCAATGGTAGTGCTCAGGTGCTCGACTGGCGGATACAGCTTGACGCCACTGGCAGCACCGGGCGGGTTGGCTGGTACCAGCTGCGCTGAAGGAGTCGCGCTAGAAATACCGTTTGAAAACTGGCGGAAAGCTGTCACGGATGAGAGGGCATGCCATGAAAGTCATCAGGGTGCAGGACGTAAACTGGCAGAGTACACGCCAGCGGGGGTTTACGCTGATCGAGCTACTGATTGTTGTGGTTGTGATGGCAGTGCTGGTTGCTGTGGCTGTTCCGGGTTATCAGGCCTACCTGGAGCGCGGGCGACGTGGCGAGGCGGTGTCGGTGCTCCTGCGCTTGGCTCAGGCCCAAGAGCGCTTCATTGTGGTTCATGGGTATTACGCGCCGTCACTGGGGGGTTCGATGGCCGACGGTGACGGCCTGGGCTGGAATGATGCAGATTCCCATCATTACCAGGTGGTGCTCAACCGCATCAGCGAAGTCGCCTATACGCTGACGGCCCAACCACAAGGTGGCCAGACAGCGGACACCCTGTGCTCGAGCTTTACGCTCACTCATACGGGGCAGAAAGGGGTTACCGGAACAGGCAGTGTGGAGGGGTGCTGGTAACGCTCAATATTCAGCGCTTGCGCTCCTCAATATAGCGGTCGCGGTGCTCTGCCGAGCAGAACCACTCACCCTGCTCGCGAAGCGCATCTTCTTCCGGGCAGTGCACGTTGCACCACTGGCAGCGCACCATGGGTGCGCTTTCTTGGCTTTCTGGCTGTTCCGACGAGCGGGACTGCTGCCATTCGAGGTACATGCGGTACAGCTTGAGGCCGGCGAAGAACAGCACGGCAAAGATCAACAAACGAATCAGCAACAGGTTCATCCTCAACAACTCCCGAAAGAATAGGGTGCCTCTTTGCTACCAGGCTGCCCTTGCGGGACAATGGGCACATCATAGATTCTCGAGAGATTTCATAGCCCATGCAAGACCTGACGCTGGTAATGGCACAAATGGACTCGCTGGTCGGTGATATTCCCGGCAATACCGAGCGAGCGATTGAAACGGTGCGCGAGGCGAGTATCGAGCACGGCGCTGATGTTGTGGTGTTACCCGAGATGGTGCTGACCGGCTACCCGCCGGAAGACTTGCTGCTGCGCCCGTCCATGGAAACCCGGCTGCGCGAGGCCCGGGCGCGCATGGCCGAGAAAGTGGCCCGCAATGTGATGGTGATCGTTGGTTATCCTGGCCGGCGAGAGGGGCAGTCATGGAACCTGGCCGGTGTGCTGTATAACGGCGAATGGCTGGGAGAGTACGCCAAGCAGGTGCTGCCCAATTACGAAGTCTTCGATGAGCAGCGCTATTTTGCTGCTGGCAGCGAGCCGTTAGTCATCGAGCACAAGGGCGCACGGCTGGGCATCTTGATCTGTGAGGACCTGTGGTTCCAGGAGCCTATGGCACGGGCGCAGGCGGCGGGTGCCGATATACTGGTTAGTCTCAACGCCTCGCCGTTTCATCAGGATAAACCCGCTGAGCGGCTGGAGCGACTGCAACAGTCTGCTCGCGAGGTTAACCTGCCGCTGGTGTATGTGAACATGGTTGGTGGGCAGGATGAGCTGGTGTTTGATGGCGGCTCGGCCTGCGTGGATGCTGACGGCCAGCTGAGTGTCCAGGCCCCACACTGGTGCGTGGGGTTGATGCCGGTGCAATTTATTGAGCAGGAAGGCTGCTGGGTGCCCCAGCCCGGCGAGATCGAGCCCGCTGTCAGCGCTGAGGAAAACCTCTACTGCGCGCTGATGGTGGGACTGCAGGACTATGTCAACAAAAACCGCTTTGAAGGCGTTGTGCTGGGCCTTTCCGGCGGTATTGATTCGGCACTGTCGCTGGCCATTGCGGTGGATGCACTTGGACCAGAACGGGTGCACGCGGTGATGATGCCCTATGCCTACACCGCAGATATCTCCAAAGACGATGCCGCTGAGCAGGCGGCGCTGCTGGGTGTGAGCTACGAAGTCATGCCCATTGAGCCCATGGTAGAGGCGTTTACTGAGACCTTGGCCGAGAGCTTTGCTGGCAGCGAGCGCGACACCACCGAAGAAAACCTGCAGTCGCGCTGTCGTGGCGTCCTGCTGATGGCGATTTCCAACAAGAAAGGCCTGATGGTGCTGACTACCGGCAACAAGAGCGAGCTGGCTGTTGGTTATTCCACGCTCTACGGCGACATGGTGGGCGGTTATAACGCCATCAAGGACGTCTACAAGACGTGGGTGTATCGGTTGGCGCGCTGGCGCAACGGGGAGTCCCCGGCGATTCCTGAGCGGGTCATCGAAAGGCCGCCCAGTGCCGAGCTCGCCCCCGAGCAGCAGGACTCCGATTCGCTGCCCGAGTATGACGTGCTGGATGCCATTTTGTTGCGCTATATCGAGGGTGATATGAGCGCTGAGGCGATTATCGAGGCAGGTTTTGCGCGTGAGGATGTTTATCGCGTGGTGACGTTGGTCGATCGCAGCGAATACAAGCGCCGCCAGGCAGCGGTTGGTGTGCGGGTGACCCGGCGCGGTTTTGGGCGCGACCGTCGCTATCCCATCGTCAATGGCTGGCAGCCCGGTGAATAAGCGCTGCCGGGCCTTACCATCTGGTCAATCATTTATGTAATAAACTAAAAGGCGCCGCTCCTGTGTCCAGGAATGGCGCCTTTTACGGCAGGTATGCCTTGAAACGTTAGCTGCTGAGCTTGCCCTTGACATGACGCGGGTTGAAAGTCCGCCCTTTGAGCCTGTCGTTGCTGGGATCGTTCTGGATGAGCACAGCCAGTGTTTCGCGGGCGCGCTCATCCATTCCCAGCCCCATGTAGCCCTCGACCATCACTGCCAGGGCGTCACGGGTGCTGTCTGCCTGAGGGTAGTTTTCGATCACCCACTGGCCACGTTTGACGGCTGCCAGGTAAGCGCCCTTACGCAGATAGAAGTCAGCCACTTCCAGCTCATGTTGCGCCAACAGGTTGCGCAGGTAGATGATGCGCTGACGAGCATCCGGTGCATACTGGCTGTTGGGGAAGCGCTGAATCAGCTCGCGAAAGTCGCCGTAGGCATCGCGGGTCGCGCCCGGGTCGCGCTTGGCGATATCGATCACGCGCAGGCGCTCAAGGCTGAAACGGCCGGCTTGCCAGGCAGCCAGTCCGCGTAGGTAGTAGGCGTAGTCGACCTGGGGATGATCCGGGTGCAGACGGATGAAGCGGCTGGCAGCGGCCCGTGTCTCTTCCCAGTCACCGTTCTTGAAGTAGACGTAAATTAGCTCCAGTTGTGCCTGCTGGGCTGTTTCACCGAACGGGAAGCGGGTATCGATCGCTTCTAGGCGGTTGAGCGCTGTGGTGTAGCTTCCGTCTTCTAGTGCGGTACGACCCTGTTCATAGAGCTGTTGCTCCTGAAGGTCTGGCGCTTCATCCTCTTTTTCTTTGTCTGAGCTTGATAGCATGGAGCAGCCGGCCAACAGGGTTGTTGCCATGAGCATGGCGGCCAGACGTGTCCCGGTTGTGTTTGCGCGCATTATAATCCTCGTTTCAAACAACCCTGGGTGGCCGTGATAGAATCGGCCAGAACTCGCACACTATAAAACACCTCGAGGAAAAACGCAGTCATCCTGTCCCGGCTTTTCGGGCAGAGCGTGTTTTGCGTTGATTATCTTCCCAAGACGGATCATTTGTCGCCCCATGCCCCAGACCGTTGAAGCGCAGCAGCGTATACCCGAACACATGGCCGGCTGGCGCCTCGACCAGGCTGCCGCCGAGCTATTTTCTGACTATTCCCGAGAGCGGCTCAAGGCTTGGATCAAGGACGCCGATCTGACCCTTGATGGTCGCGCCGCCAAGCCCAAGGATAAGGTCTACGGTGGTGAGGTGCTGGCACTCAGCGCCACCCTGACGGATGACACCCGCTTTGAGCCGGAGGATATTGCGCTGGCAGTGGTCTATGAGGACGATGAGGTGCTAGTCATCGACAAGCCGCCGGGGCTGGTGGTGCACCCCGGGGCCGGCAATCCTGATGGTACTCTGCTCAATGGGCTGTTGCATTATTGCCCATCTCTGGCGACAGTTCCGCGGGCCGGTATCGTGCATCGTCTCGACAAGGACACCAGCGGGCTGATGGTGGTGGCCAAGACGCTTGCTGCTCAGACCTCGCTGGTTGAGCAGCTGCAGGCACACAGCGTGTCGCGCATCTACGATGCCGTGGTGGTCGGTGTCATGACGTCAGGTGGAACGGTGGATGCGCCCATCGGTCGTCACCCCCGCGATCGCAAGCGCCAGGCGGTTAATGCGTCTGGCAAGCCCGCAGTCACGCACTATCGGGTTGTTGAGCGTTTCCGTGCGCATACCCATGTGCGCTGTCGTCTGGAAACCGGGCGTACCCACCAGATCCGTGTGCACCTCTCGCACCTGAACTACCCATTGATTGGTGATGCCACCTACGGCGGTCGGCTTAAACTGCCCCGCGGTGTGGGTGAGCCGCTCAAGGAAGTGCTGCGTGAGTTCCCACGTCAGGCGCTGCATGCCCGGCAGTTGGCATTTATTCACCCAGCCAGCGGTGAAACGGTCAAAGTGCGCTCGCCGCTGCCGGATGAGTTGCTGATGCTGCTTGACTTTCTACGTGATGACTCAGAGACCATGCGATGAGCGATACGCCGGATCTTCGCCCCACGCTGATTCGCCCTGACTGGCCGGCACCCGCCAATGTGCAGGCGCTAGTGACGACCCGCGAGACCGGGCCAAGCCAACAAGACTTTGCTGCATTCAACCCTGCGCTGCATGTGGGTGATAACCCAGATCATGTGGCACTGTGTCGACGTTTGCTGAGTAAAGAGGTCGGTGATGAACGGCCTTTGTTATGGCTTGACCAGGTGCATGGTGCTTGGGTTCAGCAGTGTGCTCAGCGGGACACACCGGAGGCGGATGCTTCCGTGGCCGCTGATAGCCGCTATGCCTGTGTGGTGATGACCGCTGACTGTCTGCCGGTATTTTTCTGTGACCGGCAGGGCACCCGGGTAGGTGTGGCGCATGCGGGTTGGCGAGGGCTGGCCGGCGGCGTGCTGGAAGCTACGGTGGCAGCTATGAACGTGCCGGCAGCGTCGCTGATGGTCTGGCTGGGACCGGCAATTTCCAAAGCTCAGTTCGAGGTGGGCCCTGAGGTGTATCAGGCGTTCGTCGCGGTTCACGCAGAGGCCGCCGAGGCCTTTGACCCAAGCCCTTATCGGCTGGGCCACTATATGGCTGATCTCTACCGGTTGGCGCGTCTGCGTCTGGAGCGCCTAGGTGTGTCCCACGTCAGCGGCGGGCATTTCTGTACCGCCAGCGAATCGCGTTTCTATTCCTATCGCCGCGATGGCGGTGCGACCGGCCGTATGGCCAGCATGATCTGGTTACGCTAATTGAGCAGTGACTCTTGTAGTTTTCATTATTTCACACCTTGAAAACCCTTAACCCAGACTCCATTAACTGTGTCAATACCTGATGACAGGGCAAACGGTGCGTCTGAGTGCGCCGTCACCCCGATGGAGGACGAGTTCATGCGTTTTGATAAGTTTACTGCCAAGTTGCAAGCCGCTCTGGCCGACGCCCAGTCCATGGCCGTGGGCCATGGCCATAACCAGCTGGAGCCGGGCCATCTGCTGCTTGCGCTGTTGGATGCCAACGATACGGGCGTCAAGGCACTGATACAGCGAGCGGGTGGTGATGCTGCGCGCCTGCGAGACCTGCTCACCGTGCATGTGAACGAACTGCCCAAGGTGGCCCAGTTCGACGGCGATGTGCAGCCTTCGCGCGATCTGATCAAGTTGTTCAATCTCACCGACCGTGAAGCCCAGAAGCGCGGCGATCAATATATCGCCACTGAGCTGGTGCTGCTAGCTGCGCTGGAAATGCGCCACGCGGTGTCCAAGTTACTGGAGCAGTCCGGCGTGTCGCGCAAGTCGCTTGAAGCGGCTATCGACAGTGTGCGCGGCGGTGAGCGTGTCGATGACCCCAACGCCGAAGAAAGCCGCGAGGCGCTGGAAAAATATACCCTGGATCTCACCGAGCGCGCCGCTGAAGGCAAACTGGATCCGGTGATTGGTCGTGATGACGAGATTCGTCGCACCATTCAGGTGTTGCAGCGCCGTACCAAAAACAACCCGGTACTGATTGGCGCCCCCGGCGTGGGTAAGACTGCCATTGCCGAGGGGCTGGCCCAGCGTATTGTTGACGGTGAAGTGCCGGAAGGGCTCAAAAATAAGCGGGTGCTGTCGCTGGATATGGGTTCACTGCTGGCCGGTGCCAAATTCCGCGGTGAGTTTGAAGAGCGTCTCAAGTCGGTGCTCAAGGAGCTGGCCCAGGAAGAGGGTCGGGTGATTCTGTTTATTGACGAGCTGCATACCATGGTCGGCGCGGGCAAGGCTGAAGGTGCCATGGATGCGGGCAACATGCTCAAGCCGGCGCTGGCTCGCGGTGAGCTGCACTGTGTGGGCGCGACTACCCTCGACGAGTACCGCCAGTACATTGAGAAAGATGCCGCTCTGGAACGTCGCTTCCAACGCGTGCTGGTGGATGAGCCGTCCGAAGAAGATACCGTGGCGATTCTACGCGGCCTCAAGGAGCGCTACGAGGTCCACCACGGTGTCGATATCACCGACGGTGCCATTATCGCCGCGGCCAAATTGTCGACACGCTACATCACCGATCGCCAGCTGCCTGACAAAGCCATTGACCTGATCGATGAGGCGTCTTCACGGATCCGCATGGAGCTGGACTCCAAACCTGAAGAAATGGATCGCCTCGATCGTCGGCTGATCCAGCTGAAGATGGAGCGTGAGCACCTCAAGAAAGAGACCGATGAGGCCTCGAAGAAGCACCTGGAACAGCTCGAAGAGCAGATTGGTGAGCTTGAGCGCGAGTACGCCGACCTCGAAGAAATCTGGAAGGCCGAGAAAGCCAGCATTCAGGGCTCTGCCCAGTTCAAGGATGAGCTCGACAAGGCGCGTATCGATCTCGAACAGGCCCGCCGCCAGAGCGATCTGGCGCGGATGTCCGAGTTGCAGTATGGCGTGATTCCTGAGCTTGAGCGCAAGATTGCTGAGGCTGGCGACGGTGAGGCCGATACCTCCAAGCATCAGCTGCTGCGCTCCAACGTCACCGAGGAAGAGATTGCCGAAGTGGTGTCGCGCTGGACCGGCATCCCGGTATCCAAGATGCTCGAAGGTGAGCGCGACAAGCTGCTGCGCATGGAAGAAGCGCTACATCAGCAGGTTATAGGGCAGGCCGAAGCAGTCAGCGCCGTGTCCAACGCCGTGCGTCGTTCGCGGGCAGGACTGGCTGATCCTAACCGGCCCAACGGTTCTTTCTTGTTTCTTGGTCCGACCGGTGTCGGCAAGACCGAGCTGTGTAAAGCCCTGGCAAGCTTCCTGTTCGATACTGAAGAAGCCATGGTGCGTATCGATATGTCCGAGTTCATGGAGAAGCATTCCGTGGCGCGGCTGATCGGCGCACCTCCCGGCTATGTCGGCTATGAAGAGGGCGGCTACCTGACAGAAGCCGTGCGTCGCAAGCCCTATTCGGTGCTGCTGCTTGATGAGGTAGAGAAAGCGCACCCGGATGTGTTCAACATCCTGCTGCAGGTGCTGGAGGATGGTCGGCTGACTGATGGCCAGGGACGCACCGTGGATTTCCGCAACACGGTGATCGTGATGACCTCTAACCTCGGCTCTGAGGTAATCCAGAGCATGGGTGGTGATGAGGACAGCTACGCGCAGATGAAATCCATGGTGATGGAAATCGTCGGCAGCCATTTCCGGCCGGAGCTAATCAACCGCATTGACGAGGTAGTGGTGTTCCACGCCCTTGATCAGCAACAGATCCAATCGATTGCCAGCATTCAGCTTGACCGTCTGAGGGCCCGCCTGGCCGAGCATGACCTGGGGCTTGAAGTCTCACAGGCTGCCATGCAGCTGCTGGCGGTGGCGGGCTTTGATCCGGTGTATGGTGCCAGGCCGCTCAAGCGGGCGATACAGAACCGCATCGAGAACCCGCTGGCCCAGGACCTTCTGGCAGGGCACTTCAGCGCTGGCGATGTGATTCATGTCGATGCCAAGGAAGAGCAGCTGGTATTCCGCCACTGATGACGTGAGCTCCCGTGAGGGGGTTGCGACAACCTGTCAAGCGACACCCCGTCTGGCACGCAAAATGGCGTTGTCAGTCGGGGTGTCGCTGTTTTGCTGTTCTGGCAGACTCCACCAGGCCGGCATTCGGGCAGGCCGGCGGTTGACTCTTATCGGCCACTATTGGACTCTATACACATCCTGATTAACGGGTGCGACGCCAAAGGGTGACCCCCTTATTGTCGCGCGATAGGTAGGCTGCATACCTTTACCTGCCGTAGGACTCCAGGCCAGGGCCAACCGCCCAGTCTGGCCAACGCCCCGACGCGGTGATCTGCCGTGATGAGAGTGCAGACCCTACCTGGGTCTATTAACGCCAGGGTTTGGCATCAGGTGCCGGTGTAACCGGCAGCGGCATGTTGTCGCACTCGACTCCGTGTTCCGGACGGGAATACGGATCGCACTCGAGACCTCCAGGGGAGAAACACCAGTGGAACTGCTTTCCGGCGCAGACATGATCGCCCGATTCCTCAAGGATGAAGGCGTTGAATATATTTATGGTTATCCCGGCGGCGCGGCGCTGCATATCTATGACGCCCTGTTTCGCCAGGAAGATGTCAAACACATCCTGGTTCGCCATGAGCAGGCGGCTACTCATGCCGCTGATGGCTTTGCGCGTGCCACGGGCAAGCCCGGTGTGGTGATGGTCACCTCCGGCCCCGGTGCGACCAATGCGGTCACCGGTATCGCGACTGCCTACATGGACTCGATTCCCATGGTAGTGCTGTGTGGCCAGGTGATGAGCCACCTGATTGGTGATGACGCCTTCCAGGAAACCGACATCATCGGCGTGACCCGCCCGATCGTAAAACACAGCTTTTCGATCCAGCACCCCAGTGAAATACCCGAGGTGCTCAAGAAAGCCTTCTATCTTGCTTCAAGCGGAAGGCCAGGCCCCGTGGTGGTGGATATCCCCAAGGATATGACCACGCCCACCGAGCGCTATGAGTATGTCTACCCAACCAAGGTCAAGCTGCGTTCTTACAGTCCTGTGAGCCGCGGCCACACCGGCCAGATCAAGAAAGCCGTTGAGCTGATGCTGAAGGCACGTCGGCCGGTATTCTATACCGGCGGTGGTGTCATCCTGGGCGAGGCCAGCGAAGGGCTGACCGACCTGGTGCAGCGCTTGGGCTTTCCGATTACCACGACCCTGATGGGAATTGGCGCCTATCCCCAGAGCGACAAGCAGTGTCTGGGATGGCTGGGCATGCATGGCTCCTATGAGTCCAACATGGCCATGCATCATGCGGATCTGGTAATCGCCATCGGCGCACGCTTTGATGACCGGGTGACCAACAACACGTCAAAGTTCTGCCCCACGGCCAAGATCATTCACGTTGATATCGACCCGAGCTCGGTGGCTAAGACGGTGCGGCCGGATGTGCCTATCGTCGGGCCGGCCAAGAGTGTCATCAACGAGATGATCAGCCTGCTGCAGGGCAAGGAAATTGCCAATCCAAACGAGTTGGTCGAGTGGTGGAAGACCATTGATGGCTGGCGCCACGAGCGCGAGGGCAAGCTCTACGAGCTGTCGGCGCCTGGCGAGCCACTCAAGCCTCAAGAAGTTGTCGAGGCGGTGTGCCGGGCGACTCATGGTGAGGCGTTCGTTACCACCGACGTTGGTCAGCACCAGATGTTTGCTGCGCAGTATTACAAGTTCGACAAGCCCAACCGTTTTATCACCTCAGGCGGACTTGGCACCATGGGCTTTGGCTTCCCTGCCGCCATGGGCATCAAGAAGAGCTTCCCGGATGACAACGTGGTGTGTTTTACCGGTGAAGGCAGCTTCCAGATGATGATGCAGGAGCTTTCTACCTGCAAACAGTACGGAATTGGCGTAAAGATCATCAATCTCAACAACGGTTCTCTGGGCATGGTGCGTCAGTGGCAGGATCTCAACTACAAGTCGCGTCATGCGCACTCCTATATGGAGTCGCTGCCGGACTTCAACATGCTGATCGGAGCCTATGGTTTTACTTCCATTAGGGTCACCACCCGAGAAGAGCTCGAGGAAGCGATGCAGCGCACCTTTGCCGACAAGCATGAGCTGGTCTTTCTCGACGTCGCGGTTGACCCGCACGAGCACGTCTACCCGATGCAGGTGCCGCTTGGCTCCATGCGTGACATGCTGCTGTCCAAGACGGAGAGAACCTGATGCGCCATATCATCTCGATTCTTATGGAAAACGAACCGGGTGCCCTGTCCCGTGTGGTGGGGCTGTTTTCTCAGCGTAACTTCAATATCGAGTCGCTGAACGTGGCGCCAACGGAAGATGAGTCGCTTTCGCGGCTGACCGTAACCACAGTGGGTGATGACCGGGTTATTGAGCAGATCACCAAGCACCTCAACAAGCTGATTGATGTGGTCAAGTTGGTGGATCTCACCGAAGGTGACCACATCGAGCGCGAGCTGATGCTGGTAAAGGTGAAAGCCTTGGGCGTGGCCCGCGATGAGATCAAGCGCACCGCGGACATCTTCCGAGCCCAGATCGTCGATATCACGCCAAGCATCTATACCGTGCAGATTACAGGCGATACCGGCAAGTTGGACGCCTTTCTGCAGGCGATTGCGCCAGTGGGTATTCTTGAAGTCGCACGCACCGGTGTTTCGGGTATTGCCCGCAGCGACAAGATACTGTCTCTCTGAGCCAACACTCCATGGTGGAAGCACATCGAGCCGTCCTTCGGGGCGGCTTTTTTTGGTGTGCTTGTCGTGAGTTTGCGGCGCTTTTTAGCCGCGCTCTTCCACCTCTGCCCAGAGTGCATCAATCAGTGGGCTTTTCAGGCGCCGTTTAAGTACTGTTAGGCCGACATCGTAGTGCGGCAGCTCAGGTTTTACCGGCAGCACGCGCACGCGTTCGGATAGTGGGCTGGCATCCAGTACGATTCGTGGCACCACGCCGACACCAAACCCTAGTCCGACCATGCTGACGATGGCTTCGTGACCAGCTACCTGGGCATAGATGTGCGGCGTGATGCCAAGAGCGCGAAACCAGGTGTCGCTGACCTGACGCGACAGCCCAGACTCTGACAGCACCATGGGTACCCTGCGCCACTGGTCGGCATGCGGTGTGCTTGGGTCAGCGGGAACCCACTTCTGCGCTTCATGGGGGGCGATGAATACCAGCGGAGAGCGCGTCAGCGACTTGAAGGCCAGCCCTTCGGGCAGTCGGTGGGGGCGTGAGGTGATCGCCATGTCTTCGTTGCCATTCAGCACCCGGGAGACCGAGCGCGCCGGATCACCGGTATGCAGTTTGAGCTCGATACCGGGATAGCGGCGCCGAAAGCCGCTGAGCAAATCATAGAGGAAGCTGTAGCTGGCAGTCACCGAGCAATAGATGCTGATCTCACCGGTCAGGGTGCGTGCCTCGCTCATCAACGACTGGCGGAGTTGCTCCCACTGCTCCAAGGTGTCGCGGGCCCAGCGCTGAAAGTCATGTCCTTGTCGGGTCAGCGACACCTGGCGGTTGTCGCGCTCGAATAACCGCACACCAACGCTTTCCTCAAGTTGTTGGATAGAGCGCGAAAGTGTCGAAGGGCTGATATGGCAGGCTTCGCTGGCGCGGCCAAAATGCAAGGTGTCAGCAAGCACCAGAAAGTAGTTAAGTGGCCTGAGGTCCATGGGTTTCATTTCACTATTCGGGACATGTCGTTGCAAATATAGCGTTTTACGCAACAAAATACCTAGCGTAAAGTAAGTCCATCGACCAGAGCTGCTGGTCAAGACAGGCTGGGTTATTTCCGGCTTTGCTTCATTTTTCCTTTCAGGAGCTGACAGATGCACGTTTATTACGACAAAGATTGTGACCTCGCGCTTATCCAGGACAAGAAGGTGGTGATCGTTGGCTATGGTTCCCAGGGCCACGCCCATGCGAACAACCTCAAAGAGTCTGGTGTTGACGTGACTGTTGCTCTGCGCAGCGGTTCTTCTTCCGCCGCCAAGGCTGAAGCTGCTGGCCTGAAGGTTGCCAGTGTCGAAGAGGCGTGCAAGAACGCCGACGTGGTGATGATTCTGGCACCGGACGAGAATCAGAAAGCGATCTACGAGCAGCAAGTCGAGCCGAATCTGGCCAAGGGCGCGACCCTGGCTTTCGCTCACGGTTTCAACATCCACTACAATCAGGTCGAGCCACGCGCTGATCTGGATGTGATCATGATCGCTCCCAAGGCGCCGGGCCATACTGTGCGTTCAGAGTTCGTCAAGGGCGGCGGTATTCCTGATCTGATCGCCATCCACCAGGATGCTTCCGGCAAAGCCAAGGAACTGGCGCTGTCCTATGCTGCAGCCATTGGCGGCGGACGTAGCGGCATCATCGAAACCACCTTCAAGGACGAGACCGAAACGGATCTGTTCGGCGAGCAGGCGGTGCTGTGTGGCGGCGCTGTCGAGTTGGTCAAGGCCGGCTTTGAGACGCTGACCGAGGCAGGTTATGCACCGGAAATGGCTTACTTTGAGTGCCTCCATGAGCTCAAGCTGATCGTTGACCTGATGTACGAGGGCGGCATTGCAAACATGAACTACTCCATCTCCAACAACGCGGAGTATGGCGAGTACGTGACCGGCACCGAGGTCATCAACGAGCAGTCTCGCGAAGCCATGCGCAATGCGCTCAAGCGTATCCAGACAGGTGAGTACGCTAAGATGTTCATCAATGAAGGTAATACCAACTACCCCTCAATGACTGCGCGTCGCCGTCTGAATGCAGAGCACCAGATCGAGCAGGTCGGTGCCCAGCTGCGTGGAATGATGCCGTGGATCACTGCCAACCAGCTGGTTGATAAAACCAAGAACTGATTCGCACATAAGCTTGGCTGAAACATAGCCAGGTGGATATAGGATCAAGAGGGTACGGTCTGACCGTGCCCTTTTTTCTGGTTTTTACTTGGCGTCAGCTGTGGCAGGTGCTGAGTGATTTGTGTGCAGGTGTGTAGAATGGGGTCATGTTAATACAGATGTGGATCTGAACGATGACCCAGGATACGAATCAGGCGCCTCAGGATGGCCGGGATAAATACGATGAACCGCAGGGCGAGGATATGGCCAGCACCTTTCTGCGGGAGTCTGAAGTGGTTGAGGATGCGATCGAAGATGGTAAGCCGGTGCGGCGCAGGGGGATCTATTTGCTCCCAAACCTGTTCACTACATCGGCGCTTTTTTCGGGCTTCTTTGCCGTTGTTGCCGCCATTAATGGTGACTATGCCAGTGCGTCCATAGCAATTTTTGTCGCCATGGTGCTGGACGGCCTCGATGGCCGGGTGGCCAGGATGACCAATACCCAGAGCGCCTTCGGTGCGGAATATGACAGCCTGTCGGACATGCTGTCGTTTGGTGTGGCGCCCGGCATTGTTGCTTTTACCTGGATTCTGCAAGACGTAGGCAAGATCGGCTGGGTTGTCGCTTTCATGTATGTCGCATGTGGCGCGCTGCGCCTGGCGCGCTTTAACGTGCAGATTGGTAGCGTGGACAAAAAATGGTTCATTGGTCTGCCCAGCCCGTCTGCGGCTGCCGTTGTCGCCGCTTGTGTGTGGACCTTCCATAATCTTGATGCCACCGCTTTTGGTTTCAAGCTGATGATGTTGTTTGTCGTCGGAGCTGCGGGTCTGCTGATGGTCAGCAACATCCGCTACTACAGTTTCAAGGAATTGGACCTCAAAGGCCCGGTGCCTTTTACTGTGCTGTTGGCTATCGTTTTGGGCTTCGTGGTCATTTCGATAGAGCCGTCAGTTATGCTCTTGTTGTTCTTTGGTGCTTATGTTGCCTCCGGGCCGGTGATGGCCATCATGAACAAGATGCGAAAGTCAGGGTCTTACGCAGAGAAGTCGCGCACCGAGGAAAAATAGTAGCCGCTGTTTTGCACCTGGTTTTTCTGGCGCCCGCCCTGCGCGGGCGTTTGTGTTTCTATGGGGTGGCGTCAGTTAGTGCTTTGATAACGATTTTTTACAAAGGGCTTGCACTCCTCTCAGTGATGTCATAAA
>NZ_JBQDJZ010000026.1:0-28996 GCF_052095765.1 Halomonas sp. | reverse complement strand
GTGCTGGTGTATCAGGCCGGGCAGGCGCTTTACGAGCTGTCTGGCTTGGCTGAGCAAAGTGCGCGGCAGGCCGTTGAAGAAACCCGCCGGGCGCGCACCATTGCCAGCCTAGCGCTTAGCTTGGAGCGCAGCGCTAGGCAATATGCCGTGGTCGAGGAGCCAAGCCTGCTGGCCATGTTTGATGAACAGCTGGCCAGCTACCGTGTGTTGCTCAGTCAGCATCATCAGTTGCTGCCGGATGACCCGGATGTCACAGCGCTGGTCGCTTATCTGAGTGGCCTGGCTGACATGAGCGCGCTGCCTCTAGAAGAGTTTGGCGAGCAGCTGGGCCAGTTTTCCAGCATGGCGCAGCATATTGAGCCGATGCGCTTGGCGACCAATGTGTTAATTGACCAGCGCCTGGACAGCATCCACGCCGAGGCGCTGGCCGTGCGTGAGCTACTGTGGTGGCAGGCGCTGGCGCTGGTGTCCGCCAGTCTGGTGCTGATGATTCTGTTTACCCGCCTGATCATTCGCCCGGTCAGCCATCTGGAGAAACGTATTCTCAGCATTGGTGGCAGTCAGGCGACGCCTCAAAGCCCCATTCAGGTGCCCTCAGAGCTGGCCAGGCTCGATGAGCGGCTGGACTGGCTGGCCTCGCGGTTGCATGAACTGGAAGAAGAAAAACGCCAGTTTCTGCGGCATATGTCCCATGAGCTCAAGACGCCGCTGGCTAGCGTGCGCGAGGGTGCCTCGCTGCTGGCCGACGGTGTGGCCGGTGACATGACCGCAAGCCAGCGTGAAGTGCTGGAGCTGATTGATGCCAGCGGCAGCGAATTGCAGCGCTTGATTGAGCAGTTGCTGGATTACAATGTGCTGCAACAGAATCGCAGCCAGGAGGTCACGCGCCTGGACATTGCCACTTTGGCTAGAGACGTGCTAGCTAAGCATCGTCTGGCACTGCAAAGCAAAGGCATGCGCGTTACGTTGTTTGATGGCCCCTTGTACTGGCATGTTGTACCGAATGCGACGACCACCATTGTGGACAACCTGATTTCCAACGCCGTCGCCTATGGTGAGGACGGCGGTGAGCTAGACATTCGCGCCAGTTGCCGACAAGGCTCTCTGCATATCGAGGTAGCCAACAGCGGTGATGCCATTGCAGACAGCGATCGCGATAAACTGTTCACACTATTTTATCAGGGCCAGGCGCGGCGTAAAGGCGCGCTGAAAGGCTCGGGTATCGGACTGTCTGTCGCTGCAGACTGCGCGCGGCTCCAGCAGGGATCGCTTGACCTGGTTGATGATGACCGTTTTTCGGTGTGTTTCCGGCTGACTCTGCCGCCCACCGACACAAGGAAGCTGTGATGAAATTACGTCCTTTGCTGGCCTGTGTGATGGGCATGTTGATGGCGGGCTGCCAGTGGCTACCTGCCATCGACGGCCACAGAGGTAATTTTCAGGGGCTAAACTGTCTGGGAGGAATACCGGATTTCACCCAAGACGAATGCCTACTGGATGACTGGGTCGCCTACGGGCTGGCATCCCAGCAGGGCGATGCTGAGTGGCGCGAGGCCATGCTGGCCCAGCTTGAGGCCGATATTGAAGAGCCCCGTGCCGATCAGCGCCTGGCCCGAGCCATGGTGCTGGCCTGGGGCGACGATGCCCAGCGCAGCCAGGCTTCTAGCCTGCTGCATGCCGACCTTGGCGTAGCACCAGTGAACCTTCAGCCGCTACTGAGCTACTGGCTTGGCGAGCTTGAGCAGCGGCGTGAAGCTAACGCTAGGCTGGCGGAGGCGCGTCGCGCTCGTCGCGCATCAGGTCAGCAAAGCGGTGCGCTGCAAGCAGAGGTTGATACGCTGAACAGCCAGGTTGAGGCACTGACGACCAAGATCGAAGCGCTGACCGAGATTGAGCGTAATATCAACGCGCGTCAGCACCGCGAATAAGCCTAAAGGAGGTAGCGTCCATGTCTGCAAGCATGTCCACAGGTTCAGGGGTTAGCAGCGAGCACAATGCCCATCTTCTGCTGGTCGATGATGATCTCAGCCTGTTGAAGCTTTTGGGAATGCGCCTGCAAAGTCGGGGCTTTCGCGTCACTACCGCCGCCAGCGGCAAGGAAGCGCTGACGCGCCTGGAGGCCGAGCGCCCGGACCTGGTACTTTCCGACATGCGCATGGATGAAATGGATGGTCTGGCGCTGTTCCGTGAAATTCAACGCCGCATGCCGGGCCTGCCGGTGATCATTCTTACCGCACATGGCTCGATTCCTGATGCCGTTGGCGCTACTCGTGAGGGGGTTTTCGGCTTTCTCACCAAGCCGGTCGACCGTGACGAGCTGTTCGCTACTATCGACGAAGCGCTGCTCCAGAGTACAGGTAGCCGTGATGAAGACGATGAGGACTGGCGTTCGGCGATTATCACCCGCAGCCCCGAAATGGAGCGCATCCTTGAGCAGGCCAAGGTAGTAGCAGCTTCGGATGTCAGCGTGCTGTTAACCGGTCCGTCGGGGTCGGGAAAAGCACTGATGGCGGCAGCCATTCATAAAGCCAGCCCGCGTGCCGACAAGCCTTTTGTCACGCTAAACTGCAGCGCTTTGCCCGAGCAGCTGCTCGAAAGTGAGCTGTTTGGACATACCCGTGGTGCCTTTACCGGTGCGCTCAATGAGCATCGTGGCCTGTTCCAGGCAGCTGATGGCGGCACACTGTTTCTTGAAGAAGTCGCTGATATACCCCTGACGCTGCAAGTCAAATTATTGCGCGCGCTTCAGAACGGTGAAGCTCGCCCACTGGGCTCGAACAGCAGCATAGCGGTGAATGTGCGTCTGATTTCAGCCACTGATACTGACCTGGCCCAGGCCATGCATGACGGTGAGTTCCGCGAAGATCTGTTCTACCAGCTGAATGTGGTCAACCTGAAGTTGCCACCGCTGAAAGAGCGTGCCGAGGACGTACCGCTGCTAGCTCGGTACTTGCTGGCCCAGGCGGCCGCGCGGCACAAGCCCTTTGTGACCGGGCTTTCACGGGAGGCACTGAATCTGCTGGCTGCCAGTGCCTGGCCCGGCAACGTGCGTCAGCTGGTCAATGTGGTGGAGCAGTGCGTCGCGCTGAGCAACACGCCGATTATACCCGAGGCGTTAGTGACCCAAGCGCTGGCGGCGGAAGAGAATGCGCTGCCGAGCTTCAGTGATGCCCGGGCCGGCTTTGAGAGAAGTTATCTGGTCAAAGTGCTCAAGATTACCGAGGGCAACGTGACCCAGGCGGCGCGTATCGCCGGGCGTAACCGTACCGACTTCTACAAGCTGCTGGCCCGCCATGAACTTGAGCCTTCAAGCTTCAAGCCAGGCGGCTACTACAGCAGCGAGGCCTAAGTGAGAGGTCGTAAGCCTATCCTCGGCCTTCAACCCTGACACGGAGCTTTCCATCGACCAGTCGCACACTCAGTAGCTGTTCGGGCTGGGTGTCTTGGGCCTGGCGAATCACCTGGCCGCTGCTGTCCTGCACAATGGCATAGCCACGACCCAGCACGGCAAGCGGGCTGACCGCTTGCAGCTCGCGCACCACAGCCGCCAGATGTTGCCGGTGAGCAGCTTGCTCGCGCCGGATGCCGGCTTGCAGACGTCGGTAGCGTTCATCAAGCCCCTGTTTTGCCTCGGTGAGGTATTGCTCCGGCGAGCGCCGGTCCAGACGCTGGGTCAACAGCCGGTGCTGCTGCTGTTGTCTTGTCAAGTGGGAATCCATGGCGCGAACCAGTCGGGATTTCAATTGCGCCAGCTGGTGGCCTTGCTGATCAAGCACTGCACCAGGGTGGCGCAGACGGGCGCGTAAATGGTCAAGACGCTGGGCCTCGGTGTGCAGGCGGCGGCGCTGGCTACTGACCAGCTGACGCCCAGTTGCCTTGAGCTGACTGGCTAGGGTGAGGCGATCAGGTGTCAGCTGCTCGGCGGCAGCCGACGGCGTAGGCGCGCGACGGTCGGCAGCAAAGTCGGCCAGAGTCACATCGACCTCATGGCCCACCGCCGACATAACCGGCAAGCGCGAATGGAAAATCGCCCGCGTCAGGTGCTCATCGTTGAATGCCCACAGGTCTTCTAGGCTGCCGCCACCGCGAGTAACAAGAATTACATCGCGCTCAGGAGTCAGCGCCGACTGGCGGTTCAGCAGCGCCAGAGCGGCAATCATCGCTGGGGCCGCCGCCTTGCCCTGCACCGGTACCGGAATCAGGCTAACATCCACTAGCGGCCAGCGCAGCTTCAGCACTGCCAGCACATCGCGTACAGCAGCACCGCTGGTCGAGGTCAGCACCAGTAAGCGCCTCGGCGGGTAAGCCAACGGTCGATTGTTGGCAAAGACGCCTTCGTTGCTAAGCTGCGTTTTGAGTCGTTCATAGGCTGCCCACAGCTCCCCTTCGCCGCTGGCTTGCACTGCCTCGGCTAGCAGTTGGTAATCGCCGCGGGGCTCATACAGCGACACCTTGCCGCGCACCTTGACCCGATCACCATCGCGCATGGGTGCTGCCACAAAGCGCACCTGGCTGCGAAACAGCGCACAGCGTAGTTGGGCAAACTCATCCTTGAGCGTGAAGTACACATGCCCTGACGCCGGCCGCGATACGCCGGATAGCTCACCCTCAACCCATACCTGACCAATGCTGAGCTCCAGCTGTTCCCGAGCACGACGGTTAACGTCGCTGACGCTCAGAACATCAGGGGTGGCAGGCGAGACGGGAGTGTTCACAGCAGGCATGCAAGCAGCTTCTTCGGAAGGGGGGGGGCGCCAGTTTATCATGTCTGGCCACCATGCATTATGGGGTGGGAGGTGTCAGATTGTGTCAGCGCAGACCATGCAGGCTTTGCATAGGTTCGCAGACTTTCTTCACTGATACGTTCTGCCATGGTGTCAGTAAAATTTTTTCCAAAAATGGTTAACAAGTCGCTGGAGGTGTTGCACTTGGTAATTGAGGCTGCCCAGCTACACGACAGAGCCTAGTCAGGCGTCGGCTTGTTGCAAATGAAATACCCGCGTAACTCCGGATGTTCGGAGGTTACGCGGGTATCTTTTATTGCAGCTGTCAGTGCGTCAGGCTTGGACCTAGGGCATGTTACTGCTGTTGTGCTTCTTGAGCCTGGTCGTTATGGGAAGACTCTGCTGCGGCTTCCGGCTGGGTGGCTGCTTGCGGCAGGTCTTGTTGTGTGGATTCCATGCCCTGGGCATCAGGATTTGCACCAGTAAGTAATTCGAAGCGGTCGTGGGTCATGACACACATCACTCCAGCCTGGTTTTCAAAGATCGGGTGGTTAGTGTCGCAATACAGGGCAGCTGTATTCAGGGCATTGAAAGCACGAATTTCGGGGTTGGGTTGTAACAGACGCGCCATGAACAGCTCGCCTTCTGGGCATTGCATGGCTTCTTCATCAGTGGAAGCCACGCAGAGCTTGGTCTGGTCTACCGCCTGAAACTGCGGATAGTCAGAGAGACAGCCGGTGAGGAGTAGGGGGGCGCCAATCAAAAGGGCCGCCAACTTCAGGGTGCGGTTCATGCTGTTGTTACCTCAATACGTGCGGGGGTCGCTGAAAATGGGAGTCTTGCTGCTGTTTCGCTGGGCAGCCAGCCTGGAAGCTGGCCACAATCACTGTCACAAACGCTATGCGTGAAGCTTATCTCTGCGGTCTTCGTATGGCTAGAGACGGAGGCCTGCTCAGGGTGTGAACATTGTTTAATTCACTGGCACTTACGGCCAGTTCACGGCATAAAAGACAAATTGTCTACGAGTGACGAAAGTTATGAGCCGCTGAACGCGTCATATTGTGGCCACGCTGGAAGCGGGATTGATTGTCAGCCGAAAGAAGTGAGATGAAAAGCTAGGTATATCAGGGGAGTATCAAAGGGGAGTGGCGCCCCCATCAGGATTCGAACCTGAGGCCTTCCCCTTAGGAGGGGGACGCTCTATCCAGCTGAGCTATGGGGGCGCGACGGGCGGCATTATAAAGTGCCGGGCGGCCAAGTTAAACCCGCGGCTGTCGGAGATTGTGTCTGTTGCAGGTAGAATGTGCCTTTTCCTGTGATGGATGATCCAGTATGTCAGCTCCCGCCAGTCCGCTTTCGTCGGCAGGCGATCGTCACTTTGACGGTCTCGCCGAGAAGTTTGCTAAAAGTCTGTACGGCGGCCCGCGCGGGCATCTGCGGTTGGCTTTGCTGGACCGTTTGCTGCCGGAGATGCTGGATCTACACGGCCAGCCGGTGCTTGACGTAGGTGGCGGGCTTGGGCAGATGAGTGAGTGGCTGGCCAAGCGAGGCCATGCGGTGACTCTAAGCGAACCGTCTGGCGAGATGCTGGCGATAGCGCGGGAGCGTCTGGCGGCGTTTCCGGTGACCTTTCATCAGCAGCCGCTGCAGGCATTTGGCGAGGTGGCCCCCGGGCCTTGGCCGTTGGTGGTCTGCCATGCGGTATTGGAGTGGGTGGCTGATCCCCGCGCGGCGTTTGAAGTGCTGACCAATTTGTTGGCGCCGGGCGGGCAACTGTCGCTGATGGTGTTCAATCGCGATGCGCTGCGGTTTTCCAATGCCGTGAAAGGCAATCTGCGCAAGGTGCTCGACGACCGTCTGGCCGGACGCGGCCTGCGCCAGCGGTTGACGCCGATCTCACCACTTACCCATGCTGAAGTTACTCAGTGGGCCGAAGTCTGCGGACTGAGGCTCACTGCGGTGGCGGGAGTGCGCATTTTCCACGACTACCTGCGTCGTCCGACGGAAACTCAGCAGGGTCACGATGACTTGCTGGAAATCGAGTGGCGTTATTGCCGAGTCGATCCGCATTGGCGGCTGGGGCGTTATTTGCTGTATACCTTTGAGCGTGATGAGGCTCGGAATGCGCCAATCGGCTCGTTACGGGAGAGTGATCAATGAGTGCTGAAACCCAGGTGTGCCAGTTACTTGAGCGGCAGTCGACCGACTATTGTGGCTGGTTGTGGGTTGCGCCGCCCAAGGATAGCTGGTTGGAGACGGGCCAAGGCATGCTGCTCAGCGCCGATGAGGCCATGCTGAATGCCTGGCGTGGGCGCGGGCAGTCCGCGATTTCGCCGTTGAGTGCTGCCTTGGGCGGGGCAGGGCTAGGCGAAGCTGAGCTGGCGCCGCCCGGCGTTGTGCTGTTCTGGCCCAAGGCCCATGCGTTGGGTGAGTGGTGGTTGCTGTGGTTATGCGCTCAGCTTCCACCAGGTACGCCGCTGCAGGTGGTGGGCGAAAATCAGGGCGGCATCAAGCGCGTACTCAAGGTGTTGGCGGCGCTGGGATTGGGCTGCCAGCGGCTGGATAATGCACGGCGCTGCAGTTTGTTTGGCTCTGCACTGGAGCGGGTAGCGTTGGAGCCCGACGCGGCCTGGTCGCACTTTGAAGCCGCCGGATTGACATTGGCTAGCCATCCGGGGGTATTCGGCCACGGCAAGCTCGATGATGGTACACGGCTGTTGCTTGAGCACCTGCCTGATGCGCTGACCAGTATCGCACCTGAGAGCAGTGGCGTGCTCGACATGGGGTGTGGCGACGGCATCATCGCCGCCTGGCTGGCTCAGCGCGGGCATCAGGTGTGTGCAGTGGATGTCAACGGTTTTGCGGTGGAAGCGACTCGACGTAGCCTGGCGGCCAATGGGCTGGTCGGTGAAGTGTTGCCGGGTGATGTCTATTCGTCGCTTGGCGGACGGCGTTTCGATGCCATTGTCAGCAATCCGCCATTCCATCAGGAGCGCAGTGTTGACCACGGTCCGGCCAGTCGGCTTATTCGCGAAGCGCCAGAGCATCTTAAGCCGGGTGGTTCGCTTCTGTTGGTGGCTAATGCCTTTTTACCCTGGCCGAGGCAACTGAGCGAGACCTTTGGTGACTTCGAGATACTGGCTGATGATCGGCGTTACCGGGTGTACCGCGCCGTTTGGCGTTGACAGCTAGAGCTATCTTCAACAGGCCAGCGGCCTGCGTCACCCAATAAACTGGCTTTCCACAGGACCAAGCCAGTGCGCCCATCTGCTGGCTTCATCAGAGCCTGAGTGATGTCACAGTTTACTGTGGGAGGGCAGCTGGCTACGTGCTACGCGACGGCTTTTCGTATCGCCCGATAAACTGGGCTTGTCTGTTGAGCCGTAAGGCGCCTTTGGGTCAGACAGTTGGTGTCTGGTACTCGATTTCGGTAATCAGCCAAGTTTTTTCCCCGCCGGGGGCTGCTACTGTGGCCTCGTCGTCAAGGCCTTTGCCGAGCAGTGCCTTGGCCAGCGGTGCGTCTACGCTGATCCAGTGCTTGCTGGTGTCGGTTTCGTCGTGACCGACGATACGCAGGCGCATTTCTTCGCCGTTGTCGTCTTCCAGGGTGACAAAGGCGCCGAAGAATACCCGCTCGGTGTCTGCTGGCAGGCGGTCAATGATCTGCAGCTCATCCAGCCGAGTAGTTAGGTAGCGGATGCGGGCGATCACCCGGTGTAGTTCTTTCTTGTTATAGGTGTAATCGGCGTTTTCACTGCGATCGCCAAGTGCGGCGGCTTCGCCAACCTTGGCTGATATGGCGGGGCGTTTGACCCGCGACAGATGGTCGAGAATGCCGCGCATGCGCGCAGCCCCTTCAGCGGTGATCAGGTTGCTCTTGGGCTCCTGGCGCGGATCCTTGGCGGGATCGCGCCAGCGGGTCATGTTGCGGCCTTTCATGGGTACATGCTCTGTTCAGTGGTGAGATGAAACACTGATGGTAACGCACCCAGGGGTGATGTTGGTGCTGGTGGTTCATTCAAACGTTCGTTACATTTATGCTGGCAACCGACGATGACAATCATAAAAGGACGACATCATGCGTAACCCGCGTATCAACTCTGATTTTAGCTCTGGTCAGACCAGCACGAAAACCCGGCTTCAGCAGTTATTGTTGCCTAGTGCTCTGGCGCTGACACTGGCGGTGTCGCCTTTGGCACTTGCGCAGTCGTGGGATGGTCCGGCTTACGAGCTGCTTGGTCGCTGGGAGCACATCACCACGGCGATGGACAAGAGCAGCCGCGAGCAGGCACTGGAGTCACTGGCTGCGGAGGCGACGGCGCTGGTAGAGGCCAACCCCGGCAATAGTGACCTGCTGATTATTGATGGTATTGTCCGGGCGTCGCTGGCGCGTGAAGTGGGCGGCCTTGGTGCCCTGGGTGCTGCCAAACAGGCCCGAAAAGTGCTGGAGCGTGCGGTTGAAATTGACCCCGACGGCCATGCAGGATCGGCCTATGTCACTCTGGGTGCGCTCTATGATCGTGCGCCGGGCTGGCCGGTGGCGTTTGGTGATAGTGAAATTGCCGAGCAAATGTTCCAGCGCGCGTTGGAAATTCGCCCTGAAGGCATGGATGTGAATTATTATTACGCTGCGTTTCTGGCCGATGAAGGCCGTAACGCTGAGGCCATTGAGCACGCCCGTCGCGCTGAGCAGGGCACGCCGCGCGCCGACCGTCAGGCTTCTGATACAGCGCTGAAAAATCAGGCCAGGGTGCTGCGTCAGAAGCTCGGCGGCTAATGGGAACCTTGTCAAGACTGGCGGC
This sequence comes from Halomonas sp., assembly GCF_052095765.1. Lineage (GTDB taxonomy): Bacteria > Pseudomonadota > Gammaproteobacteria > Pseudomonadales > Halomonadaceae > Halomonas. Next base: position 19,470 of record NZ_JBQDJZ010000026.1, on the reverse strand, counting down.
ATCGCTTTGCTGTGTCGATAATGGGGCTTGGCTGATTTTGGCTAAACTTGCCTGAAAGTGGAGTAACCCATGTCAGAAACTGAAGCGATGTTCGCCGGTGATACTTCGGATCAGCCCCCGTTTTGTGCCGACGATGTGGACGTAGTGGCCCGTCATTGTCTTTATCAGGGTTTTTTCCGTCTGGAGGCTATCGAGCTGCGCCATCGCCTGTTTGATGGCGGCTGGAGTCAGGTGATGACCCGCGAAGTGCACTGCCGTCACGACGCCGTAGGCGTGCTGCTGTATGACGTTGAGCGCGACACCGTGGTACTGGTGGAGCAGTTTCGCCCCGGTGCGTTGGATGACGAGCACTCCCCCTGGAAGCTGGAAATCGTCGCCGGACTCGCTGAGCCGGGCGAGAGCGCAGAAGACGTAGCGCGCCGTGAGGCGCTGGAAGAAGCCGGCTGTGAGGTCGGAGAGCTGTTCGAGCTTCACCGTTACTACCCGAGCCCTGGCGCCTGCGATGAGGAAGTCACATTGCTGTGTGGCCTGGTGGATAGCCGTGGCCTTGGTGGCGTGCACGGCCTGGAGGAGGAACACGAAGACATTCGCGTGCACGTGGTACCCTTTGGCCGGGCCATGGCGCTGCTGCGTGAAGGGCGGCTTGATAACGCCATGTGCCTGATCGGTCTGCATTGGCTGAATGCCGAGCGGGCGTCATTACGGGCCAGGAGGTAAGGTGAATCGGCGTGCTTATGTAACGGATCTCAAGACCCTGCAGGGCGAGTGCTCCGCTAATTATTTACGGCTGGTGCGCCTGTTGGGCGATACCGAGGCGGGGGAGAGCCGCGAGTTCGAGCTGATCAGTCATGGTCGCTCGCTGGGCTTTCTGTGCCTGGAGGTCCAGGAGCGTGCGCCTTATACCACCATCGTGCGGGTTTCCCAGCCCAGCGCGTTGGAACACAGCGGCTTGGAGGGTGCGCCCCTTGGTGGCAGTGCGCTGGAGCAGGTGCTGTCATCGCCGCGCATGCGGGTGCACCTATATCACGATGCGCGCATGGCCGAAGTCACGGATTTTCAGCGTCAGCGCCACTTCGATGGACGCTATCGCTACCCTAATGCCCACATGCGTCAGCCTGACGAAAAGTTGCAGCTCAACCGTTTTCTTGGCGAGTGGTTGAGCCATGGGCTGGCCCATGGACACGCGCTTGATCTGTCGGAGTTGCGTTGATGCGTATTATCCAGATTACCGACTGTCACTTGCGCGCCGACCCCGATGCGCGCTGCCGCACCGGCGTGGCCTATCGACAGCTGGAGGCGGTTGTTGCCAGTGCCCGCCAGCTTAACCCTGATTTGGTGGTGCTGAGCGGGGATATTAGCGAAGACAATAGCGTTGAGTCCTACGTGCTGGCGGAGCAGGCGATGTCGCGCCTTGGCTGCCCGTGGTATTGGCTGGCCGGCAACCATGACGCGCCGGCGATCATGGCCAGTCTGCGGCCCATGCCCGAGGCGCTGGACGCCGGAGGCTGGCGCTTGCTACTGGCCGACACCCACTGGCCAGGACATGCCCGGGGCCAGCTGGGCGATGATGGGTTGGCCGCACTGGCCAGAGCGCTCGATGCGCATAACAACCAGCCGACGCTGATTTTCATGCACCACCCACCGATGGACGTAGGCTCAGCGTGGATGGATGCCTTGGGGCTCAGCGACAGTCAGGCGCTCTGTGACCTGCTGGGCGGACGCTCCCAGGTTCGCGGTATTGTTTGCGGGCATATTCACCAGGCATTTGTCGGTCAGCTTGCCACCCGCACCGGTGAGGTTCCGGTCTACGGTACGCCATCAACCAGCGACCAGTTCTTGCCCGGCAGTGTTGAGTTTGCGGTGGACCGCGTTGCTCAGCCCGGCTTTCGAGTGATCGAGCTGAACGAGGATGCGTTTTCTAGCTGGATAGAGCGGGTCAGTTTGCTGTCTTGATAGGTTGTTATGGAATAAAAAGATAGACATTGATTCTTTTGAGCAATTAATAAGCTTTGTTAACCTCGCATCATCCTGCCACTTTCCCTGCGATGCGAGGTATCTGGGCCATGTCCACCCTGCACGTTGCCAGGCAAGCCGATAATCCGGCTGTTGCCGCTGATGAGGCTGCCGTCACGCCGCGCCGAATGACTCACCTCAAGCAACTTGAGGCTGAGTCGATCCATATCATCCGTGAGGTTGCCGCTCAATTTAGCAATCCGGTGATGCTGTACTCCATCGGCAAAGACTCGTCGGTCATGCTGCACCTGGCGCGCAAGGCGTTTTATCCCGGGGTGCCGCCGTTTCCACTGATGCACGTCAACACCACCTGGAAGTTTCGCGAGATGATCGCGTTCCGCGACCGTATGGTTGCCGAGGCCGGCATGTCGCTGATCGAGCACGTTAACCAGGACGGTGTGTCGGCGGGCATCAATCCTTTCGATCACGGCAGCGCCAAGTACACCGATGTGATGAAGACTGCTGGTCTCAAGCAGGCGCTGGACAAACACGGTTTCGATGCCGCCTTTGGTGGTGCCCGGCGTGACGAGGAAGCCAGTCGTGCCAAGGAGCGGGTGTTTTCTTTCCGTGACAAGCACCATCGCTGGGAGCCCAAATCCCAGCGTCCTGAGTTGTGGAGCCTCTATAACACACGCATCAACAAGGGCGAATCGATCCGGGTGTTTCCGCTGTCGAACTGGACCGAGCTGGATATCTGGCAGTACATCTATCTGGAGTCGATTCCCATTGTGCCGCTTTACTATGCTGCGCCGCGTCCGGTGGTGCAGCGCGATGGCCTCGACATCATGGTCGATGACGAACGCTTTCCGCTGGAAGCCGGTGAAGTGCCCGAAGAGAAATGGGTGCGTTTTCGTACCCTGGGTTGTTACCCACTGACTGGCGCGGTGGCATCCCGGGCGCAGACGTTGCCCGATATCATTCAGGAGATGCTGCTGACCCGCACCAGTGAGCGCAGCGGCCGTGCCATTGACCACGATGGTGCCGGCTCCATGGAGAAGAAGAAACGTGAAGGGTATTTCTGAGGGGAGCCGGATAATGTCACAGCAAGAGCTATCGCAAGAACTGTCTCAAACGCTGCCTCAGCAAGCAGCCCTGATTGCTGAGGATATCGAGCAGTACCTCCGAGAGCATGAGAACAAGGACCTGCGGCAACGTTGATGATGGTAAGTCGACCCTGATTGGCCGGTTGCTGCACGATTCTAAGGGAATCTTTGAAGATCAGCTGGCAGCGATTACTCAGGCGTCAAAGCTCAGCGGTACTGTCGGTGAAGAGGTTGATCTGGCGTTACTGGTGGACGGCCTGCAGTCCGAGCGTGAGCAGGGCATCACCATTGATGTGGCCTATCGATTTTTCTCGACCGAGCGGCGCAAGTTCATCATTGCCGATACACCGGGGCATGAGCAGTACACCCGCAACATGGCCACAGGCGCCTCTACCGCAGGGCTAGCAATCATTCTGGTGGATGCCCGTCATGGCGTGCAGCCCCAGACGCGTCGCCACAGCTTTATCTGCGACCTGCTGGGCATCCAGCATCTGGTGGTGGCGATCAACAAGATGGATCTGGTCGATTATTCCGAGTCGCGCTTCAATGAAATTGTTGAAGAATATCAGGCGATTGCCGACAGAATCGGCGCACGTGATATTCGCTTCGTACCGCTGTCGGCGCTTAAGGGCGACAACGTGGTCAATCGCAGCGAGCTAATGGACTGGTACCGCGGCGACGAGGGGCAGCCCGGACCCACACTGCTGGATGTTCTGGAAAACGTGACGATTGACCACGATCAGAACCTGCGAGATTTGCGTCTGCCGGTACAGTACGTCAACCGTCCGCATCATGAGTTTCGCGGCTACTGTGGCACCCTGGCTGCCGGAGTGTTGACGCCGGGTCAGCGTATCCGTGTGCTGCCGTCAGGCAAGACCTCAAGTGTTGCGCGTATCGTGACGTTCGACGGCGACCTGGAGGCCGCGTATCCGGGGCAGGCGATTACCGTTACGCTGGCCGACGAGCTGGATATCTCGCGCGGTGACTGGATTGTCGCCGAGCAGGATCAGGTGGTTATGGCTTCCAGCTTTGAGGCCGATATCGTATGGATGAGCGAAGCGCTGCTTGAGCCGGGCCGGGCGATAGATATTGTGCTGGGTAATCAGAACGCATCTGGCCAGGTGACCGATATCTACTACCAGGTGGACGTTAATCGCCTGGAGCAGCTGCCGGCGGAGCATCTTGCATTGAACAGCATCGCCCGCTGCCGGGTGGCGCTGACCAGCGAAGTTGCCGTGGATTGCTATGGTCACAGCCCTGGCACCGGTGGCTTTATCATCATCGACCGGCTGACCAATATCACCGTGGGGGCTGGCATGGTACGCCATATTAGCGCAGCAGATGGCGCAGGCGAGGGGGCAAGTGAAAATCTGCAGGTGAGTGCTGGCGAAACAGACTGGGTGGGTTTTGAAATTGAGCTGAATGCACTGGTGCGGCGTTACTTTCCGCACTGGCAAGCAAAGAATGTCCGTGACCTGCTGGAATAGAATAGACACGGAAAAAAAGCCTAGCGCATTTGCCCTAGGCTTTTACAGTCTAAGCGCTCTGGGAGCGCCACAATAGCCTACATCATAAAACGCGGTGCTTGAGCATCTTGGTTCAATTGAGGATGTTGACAGCATTCGCAATGACCAGCGATAGCAACGCCAGCGAGATCATCGCCTGCAGGGTCATCAGGACCTTGACCCAACGCCGCATCGGCATCACGTCAGTCGGGCTGAACGCCGTTGCGTTTGTGAATCCGAGATACAGGTAGTCGATGATCGTTGGATGCCAGCCCGGGATGGCAAGTTCGGGATTCAGGTCCTCGGGAAACGCAAGTGCTGGTTTCTGACGGCCATGATAAGCGCGCCTGGCAGGACCGCCGCAGTCAAGCTCCCAATACAGCATCCCAAACGTCAGGTTGACGTCGATCCAGACGAGCGTTCCGGCTACAAGCAGAGTCACCGCGTTGTGGAGGTTAGGGGCAGCATCGACGAGCTCGAGAACGAGCAGGATCGCCTCGCCTGTTGCCATGGCGACGAGGAGGAACGTCAACGTGACTGAGAGCCATCGGGCCGCCCCGGAGCGTTGATCGATCCGACCAGGGTCCGACGCGATAACCGCGATGAGCAGGACGATGGCCAGAGTACCGCCTACCAAGCCTAACCATGGAAAGGTGTGAGCAGGAAGCAGTATCGGCAGTGCGACCAGTACCATGACGACCAACGACGGTCCGAGGCGGCGTTCGCCCTTGGCGGGTGTCCAGTCCGTGTTATCCCTATCCAATTCGATTCCTTCTCAGACCGTCGGCAGTTAGTTCAGATCGCCCAAGGTGAGAGGGCTCATCGGATGAGTAAGCAGGCCTGTCTCAGCACAGGGCATCAAGCTTCTCCTTCAGTAGCGCATTGACCTGCTGGGGGTTGGCCGTGCCGCGTGAGGCTTTCATGGTCTGGCCGACGAAGTAGCCGATCATCTTGCCGCGCTTGTCGGGCTCAGCGTCGCGGTACTGGGCGACCTGGGCCGGACTGTCGCTGATCACTTGGTCAATCATCGCTTCGATGGCGGCGGTATCAGTGACCTGCTTGAGGCCTTGGGCGTCAATGATGGCATCGGCGCTGTTGTCATCGGCATTGCCTTCGCTGTTCCACATGGCCTGGAACACCTGTTTGGCGGCTTTACCGTTAATGGTGTCATCCATCACTCGCACGATCAGACCACCCAGCTGTTGAGCGGAGACCGGACTGTCTTCGATGGGCAGGCCTTCGCGGTTCAGGGCGCCCGACAGCTCGCCCTGCACCCAGTTAGCAGCCTGTTTGGCATCGCCGCAGATGGCCATAACGTCCTCGAAGAAGTCAGCCAGGGAGCGGCTGGCAGAGAGTACACCGGCATCGTAGGCCGACAGGCCGAGGGCTTCTTCAAAGCGTTTGCGTTTCTCGTCGGGTAGCTCGGGCAGGTTGTCGCGCAGCTGTTCGACAAAGGCCGAGTCGAGCACGATCGGCAGCAGGTCGGGGCACGGGAAGTAGCGGTAATCGTTGGCTTCTTCCTTAGTGCGCATGCTGCGGGTTTCGTCGGCGTCAGGATCATATAGGCGGGTTTCTTGAACGACCTTGCCGCCGTCTTCGATCAGCTCAATCTGACGCTCTACCTCATAGGCAATGGCGCGCTCAACGAAACGGAAGGAGTTGACGTTCTTGATCTCAGCGCGGGTGCCAAGTTCGGCTTGCCCCTTGGGGCGCACTGAAACGTTGACGTCGCAACGCATCGAGCCTTCGGCCATGTTGCCATCGGAAATGCCCAAGTAGGTCACGATGGCGTGAATCGCCCTGAGATAGGCAACCGCCTGCTTGGCGTTGCGCATGTCCGGCTCGGAGACGATCTCCAGCAATGGCGTGCCAGCGCGGTTCAGGTCGATGCCGGTCATGCCATGGTAGTCCTCATGCAGCGACTTGCCGGCATCTTCTTCAAGATGGGCATGGTGCACGCGAATACGCTGGGTACTGCCATCATCCAGGCTGATCTCGACCTCGCCCGGGCCCACGATGGGGTAATACATCTGGCTGGTCTGATAGCCCTTGGGCAGGTCTGGGTAGAAGTAATTTTTGCGGTCAAACACCGAGACCTCAGCGATCTCGGCGTTGATACCCAGGCCAAACTGAACGGCCATGGTGACGGCCTGTTCGTTAAGTACCGGCAGTGTGCCTGGCATGGCCAAGTCGACCGCGCTGGCCTGCGAATTGGGCTCGGCGCCAAAGTCGGTCGAGGAGCCAGAGAATATCTTGGACTGGGTGGCCAGCTGAACGTGAACTTCCAGGCCAATCACGGTTTCCCACTGCATCAGATGGTCTCCTTGGCAAAGACGGGGCGGCGCAGGTGCCAGTCGGTTGCCTGCTGAAACTGGTGAGCCACGTTGAGCAGCTGGGCTTCGGCAAAGTGCGCGCCAAGCAGCTGCAGGCCGATGGGGCGCTTGCCGTCAAAACCAGCAGGCAGGCTCATGGCGGTGATGCCGGCCAGGTTGCTGGGAATGGTGTAGACATCCTGCAGATACATGGCCACCGGGTCCATATTGGCGCCCAGGTCAAAGGCCGCTGTGGGTGAGGTCGGCCCCATCAGCACATCAACTTCGTTGAAGGCGTCAATGAAATCCTGCTGGATCAACCGGCGCACCTGTTGTGCCTTGGTGAAGTAGGCGTCAAAGAAGCCTTCTGACAGAGTGTGAGTGCCGATCAGGATGCGTCGCTTGACTTCGTCCCCGAAGCCTTCGGCGCGGCTGCGCTTGTACAGGTCTTCAAGATCGGTTGGACTGTGGCAGCGGTGGCCAAAGCGCACGCCATCGTAGCGTGACAGGTTGGCAGAGGCCTCGGCCGAGGCGATCACATAATAGGTAGGCACTGCGTAATGGGTGTGCGGCAGGCTGACCTCGACGACGCTGGCGCCCAGCGACTCATAGACGCGCACGGCTTCGCGCACGGCACTTTCGACCTCAGCCGCCAGGCCGTCGCCGAAATACTCTTTGGGCAGGCCGATTCTGAGGCCGCGCAGCGGCTTGTCCAGTTCGGCGCTGTAGTCCGGCACCTGGCGGGTCACGCTGGTAGAGTCGCGCGGGTCGTGGCCGGCGATGCAGTTCATCAACAGCGCGCAGTCAGCGGCGCTGCGTGCCAGCGGGCCGACCTGATCGAAGCTGGAGGCGTAGGCGACAATGCCGTAGCGCGAGACGCGGCCATAGGTCGGCTTGAGGCCTGTGATGCCGCAAAAGGCTGCGGGCTGTCGGATCGAGCCGCCGGTATCGCTGCCCAGTGCCGCGGGCACCAGGCCGGCGGCTACCGCAGCGGCGCTGCCACCGGAGCTGCCGCCAGGCACGGCAGTAAGGTCCCAGGGGTTTTTCACTGGGCCATAGAAACTTGATTCGCTGGATGAGCCCATGGCGAATTCGTCAAGATTGGTCTTGCCTAGACTGATCACGCTCGCTGCATTCAGTTTTTGAACAATGGTGGCATCGTAGGGCGAGATGAAGTTGTCCAGCATACGTGATCCGCAGCTGGTCTTTACGCCCTGGGTGCAAATGTTGTCCTTGAGCGCGATGGGCAGGCCAGTCAGCCGGTCGCCTTTGCCCGCGGCACGGGCGTCATCAGCCTGCGTTGCGCTGTTGCGCGCGTCGTCGCCGGTCACGCTGATAAAGCTGTTGAGTGACGGATCAAGGCGTTCAATGCGTTTGAGCAGGTGGTCGGTCAGCTCAACGCTGGAATATTCACCCGCCGCGAGATCTGCGGCGAGGTCGGTCAGGGTCTTGTCATGCATGGGCCCGGAGCTCCGTAATGGGGTCCTGTAACGCTGGCGTCAGCCGCTGTCGTTCGGCGGTTACTCGGTCATTTTCGATTGTCATTCTACGACCCGCGGTACCAGATAGAGGCCATCTTCGACGGCGGGTGCACAGCGCTGAAGCTGCTCGCGCTGGTCGCTTTCGCTGACGTCGTCGGCACGCAGAGGCTGGGTGGCATCCAGCGGGTGCGCCATGGGCGCCACGCCGTCGGTGTTCAGGCCTTGCAGCTGGTCGACCATGTCAAGAATGCGCGCCAGATCATCAACATAGCCGCCGGTTTCGCTCTCGCTGAGGCCAATTCGGGCCAAATGGGCAGCCCGAAGAACGTCTACTTGTTCAAGCGCCATGATCGGATGTCCTCGATGAGTATGAAAAAAGAGATAACACAAAGGTGCTAGAATCTATCATATCTGAGGACTTTCTGGCAGGGATCAGGCGCATCTTTGCGAGCTGTCTGGCTTGCCGTGAGCGGGGTGCAGTGGTACCGTTCGCATCGAAATAGGGTTCCCTGTCAGCACTAGGTAGCGACTTCATGTTCAAACGTTTGAGGGGGCTGTTTTCCAGCGATCTGGCGATCGATCTGGGGACAGCTAACACGCTGATATACGTACGTGGGCGCGGTATCGTGCTAGATGAGCCGTCGGTTGTAGCGATCCGTCAGGACCGCAACTCGACCAGCGTAGCCGCCGTAGGTATTGAAGCAAAACGCATGCTGGGACGCACACCGGGCAATATTACCGCGATTCGTCCCATGAAGGATGGCGTGATTGCCAACTTTACTGCCACAGAGCAGATGCTCCAGTACTTTATCCGCAAGGTGCACCAGAGCACCTTGCTGACGCCCAGCCCCCGAGTGCTAGTGTGTGTGCCGGGTATGGCCACGCAGGTTGAGCGCCGCGCCATCAAGGAGTCAGCAGAGCATGCCGGTGCCCGTGAGGTCTCGCTGATTGTTGAGCCCATGGCCGCCGCGATCGGTGCAGGGCTTCCGGTCGGTGAGCCACAAGGCTCGATGGTGCTGGATATTGGTGGTGGCACCAGCGAAATTGCCATTATCTCGCTCAATGGCGTGGTCTACTCACAGTCCATTCGTGTGGGTGGCGACCGCTTTGACGAAGCGATCACTTCTTATGTACGTCGTCATTACGGTAGCCTGATTGGTGAAGCGACGGCCGAGCGCATTAAGGAAGAAGTGGGTAGCGCCTATCCGGGTGGCGAGCTACGCGAGATTGATGTGCGTGGGCGCAACCTGGCAGAAGGCATTCCGCGCAGCTTTACGTTGAACTCCCATGAGATTCTTGATGCTCTGCAGGAGGCGCTGAGCGCCATTGTTGCGGCAGTCAAGAATGCATTGGAACAAGCGCCGCCTGAGCTGGCCTCTGATATCGCCGAGCGTGGCCTGGTGTTGACCGGCGGCGGCGCACTGCTGCGCGATCTGGATAAGTTGATTGCTGAGGAAACCGGTCTGCCGGTGGTGGTGGCTGACGACCCACTGACCTGTGTGGCCCGCGGCGGTGGCAAGGCGCTTGAACTGATTGGCCAGAACGCCTTCGACCTGCTGTCCAGCGACTGATCATCATCGCCGGCTAGACTTCAGTGCCAAGGGGGAAAGCGCTATCAAGCCGTTGTTCACCCACGACTCGCTTCCGTTGTACCGTATGCTGCTGTGTGTGCTGATCGCCTCGCTACTAATGTTCGGTGATCTGCGTTATCCCCGCATGGGAGACTTCCGAGAACGTCTGACAACAGTGGTGGCGCCCATCCAGTGGCTGGTCAGCCTGCCTAGTGAGGCGCTGGACTGGGCTACGTTGGCGCTGTCTGACCAGCGTCGGCTGCTTGAAGAGAACCGCCTGCTGCGTGAGCAGGTGCTTAGTCTTTCGCACCGCGTACAGCGCATGAACAGCTTGATGGCTGAAAACATCCGCCTGCGTGAACTGCTCGATGCTGCGCCCGAAGCGGATATTGCCTATATCACTGCTGAGCTGCTGTCGCTGGATCCTGATCCCTATACCCACCGCATGGTCATCGACCGTGGGCGACGCGACGGCGTCTATCCCGGCCAGCCCGTGATGGATGCCACCGGCCTGATCGGGCAGGTGACTGATGTCTCTACCTACGCCAGCCGCATGCTGTTGGTCAGCGATGCCAGTCATGCGCTACCGGTGCAGGTCAATCGCAACGGCTTGCGCTTTATCCTCCAGGGCACCGGTCATTATGACGAGCTCTCCCTGTTGCATGTGTCAAACACGGACGATGTCCGTGAGGGAGACCTGCTGATGACATCAGGCATGGCGGGGCGTTTTCCCCCCGGCTATCCGGTGGCGCGGGTTTCCAGTGTGATTCATGATCCAGGCCAGCCTTTTGCCCGGGTCATCGCGACTCCCGTTGCCAGGTTGAAGCGTTCGCGACACTTCATGTTGCTGTTCCCACCAGAGCAAACAGCGGTGCCGGGGCGTGGCGGCTGGGGAGAAATACTGTCTCCCGAGGCGCTGGATGGCGCGCTTGAATTAAACCGCCTAATTCAGGAGGGTGCTGAATGGCAAGAGTGAGTGCGCTTGGCATGGCGGGCATTTGGCTCAGCCTGTTTCTGGCACTTTGCCTGCAAGTGATGCCGTTGGCGGATGAGTGGCAGATATGGCGACCTGACTGGATGGGTCTGATGCTGGTCTACTGGTGCATGCAGACACCAGACCGGGTCGGCATCTTTCACGGCTTTGTGCTGGGGATTTTGCTGGACCTCATTGAAGGCGCGCCCCTGGGGCAAAATGCATTGCTGCTGTCGTTGCTGGCCTTTCTCGCCGCGTTGATTCATTCACGCTTCCGCCATTATTCGATGGTTCAGCAGGCCGTCATGGTGCTGGTACTACTAGGCACTGTCCAGTTGCTGGAGCAGTGGTTACGCACCCTTATCGGGTCGTTTTCAATCCATCTTTCCTTTCTGTTGCCCTCGTTGATCAGCGCATTGCTGTGGCCGTGGCTGTCTACACTGCTGCGGGCCCTGCGCCGTTTGCCTGGCAACGCCTGACTCTTCCTTGGAGGTGGCATGAGTGGCCCCCGTCTGTGTCTGGCGTCGGCATCGCCGCGCCGCAGTGAGTTGCTGGCCTCGATAGGGCTGAACGCTATTACCTGTGCAGTGGACATTGATGAGACACCACTGCCTGAAGAGCCCCCTGAGGCGCTGGTAATACGCCTGGCTGAGGCCAAAGCGGTTGCCGCTTCAACCTGTGACGCCTGTATCGGAGATGCTGCGCAGCTGCCCGTTCTGGGTGCGGATACGGTAGTGGTCTGCGATGGACGGATTTTTGGTAAACCGCGCGACCGTGCCGACGGCGCCTGGATGCTGCGCCAACTGTCAGGGCGGCGACATCACGTCATTACTGGCGTGGCGGTTAACGGGCCACAAGGTCTAGTGTCGCTCAGTGTTACCACGCATATCACCCTGCGCCAGCTGGATAGCAACGAAATTGATGCCTACTGGGCGACTGGCGAGCCACTGGACAAGGCCGGCGGCTTTGCTATCCAGGGGCGCGGGGCGCTGTTTGTTTCCTACCTGGAAGGCAGCCACTCGGCTGTTGTCGGCCTGCCGCTTTATGAAACCGCCCAGCTGCTGGCGTACCAGGGCGTAGAGCTATGGACACCGGCGCCGCAGCAAGCTATGCCATAATGGTTTTCATTTGTTCTGGACAAGGAATTCTGCATGAGCGGTGAAGTACTGATCAATTTGACGCCCATGGAGACCCGTGTCGCGGTGGTCGAAAATGGTGTCCTGCAGGAGGCTTTGATCGAGCGGTCCTGGCGGCGCGGCATTGTGGGCAATATCTACAAAGGCCGCGTGGTGCGCGTACTGCCCGGTATGCAGGCGGCTTTTGTTGATATCGGCCTTGATCGCGCGGCTTTTATTCACGCACAGGAGGTGATGCCGCAAGGCACACCCAGCGATGAGCAGGTCTCTATCGCGCATCTGTTGCACGAAGGCCAGGCGCTGGTCGTGCAGGCCAACAAGGATGCGATAGGTTCCAAGGGTGCGCGCCTGACCACGCATCTGTCGGTGCCTTCCCGCTATTTGGTGTATATGCCGGACTCGCCGAATCACGGTGTATCCCAGCGCATAGAGGATGAAGCAGAGCGTGAGCGGCTGCGGCAGCTGGTTGAAGCGGCAAGCGCAGAGCAAAGCCTTGAGGTCAGCGGCGGTTTTATCGTACGCACTGCTGCCGAAGGCGTCAGTCTGGAAGAGATTTCCAGCGACATGCATTTTCTGCTGCGGCTGTGGCGCAAGATTAACGAGCGGAAAGTGACCGCGCCGGCGCCTAGCGTCATCTATGACGACCTGCCGCTATTCATTCGCACACTGCGAGACGTGATGCGCGACGGTATCGAAAAAGTGCGTATCGACTCGCGAGAAAACTACCTCAAGCTGGTCGAGTTTGCCGAAGAGTTCATGCCGGCCGCCGTCGGGCGTATCGAGCACTATTCCGGCGAGCGTCCGATATTCGACTTGTTCAGTGTTGAGGATGAAATCCAGAAGGCGCTGGGGCGCAAGGTGCAGCTGAAGTCGGGTGGCTATCTGGTCATTGATCCTACCGAAGCCATGACTACCATTGACGTCAATACTGGCGGCTATGTGGGACACCGTAACCTGGAAGAAACCATTTTCAAAACCAACTTGGAAGCGGCCACGGCGATTGCTCGGCAGTTACAGCTGAGAAACCTTGGTGGCATCATCATCATCGATTTTATCGATATGAGTGACGTCGAACATCAGCGCCAGGTGCTCCGTGTACTCGACAAATCACTGGAGCGTGATCATGCCAAGACCAAGAGCACCGGTTTTACCGAGCTTGGTCTAGTGCAGGTGACGCGCAAGCGTACGCGGGAAAGTCTTGAGCAGACGCTGTGCGAGGCGTGCCCGTCCTGTGAGGGGCGCGGTTCGCTGAAAACACCAGAATCGGTGTGCTATGAGATATTTCGCGAAATCCTGCGCGAAGAGCGGGCCTACAGTGCGGAAACATACGTGGTGCTGGCCTCCCAGGCGGTGGTTGACCGTCTACTGGATGAAGAGTCTGCCGCGGTAGCTGATCTGGAAGAGTTCATTGGTAAGCCCATTCGCTTTCAGGTTGAAGCTCACTACTCCCAGGAGCAGTACGATATTGTACTGATGTAACCATGGCGGCAGCTCGAGGCGTGTTTCGTTGGATTCTTACCCTGATGGCAGTGACTCTGGCGCTGGTGGCAGTGCTGTTGAGTGTCGTCAGGCTGACTGCCGATCAGGCAAATCGCCTGGAGCCGCGACTGGAAGCTCTGCTAGCTGAGAAGCTGAGCGCTGAAGTCAGTGTCGGCGAGCTCGCGGGTCGCCTGCAAGGACTGGATTTTTCGCTGGCCATGCAGGACCTGCGCATCAACAGCCAGGGCACTAATACCCTCAAGCCGCTGTTTGACATCGATCAGGCTTACCTGCGCCTGGACACCCTGGCAACGCTCACCCAGGGCGTTCCGGTGCTTAGCCATGCCCGTGTCAGCGGTGTGACCTTGCACCTTTACCAGGCCGAAGACCTCAGCTGGTATTGGCCCGGCTCTCCCGTGATAGGTGACTTCTGGGCGCGGGATAGCGAGCTCGACCTGGCGGAGCTGGATGACTGGACGGTGGCTCTACTGCGCCAGCGGCTGTGGGGGGATGGCTTGAGGGTCGTGCTGCACGGACAGCAGCGCACCCTGACAATGCAGGTGCCCAAGCTACTAATCAGCGGTGATGAGGGGGATGTCCGGCTTGAGGGAAGCGTCGAGCTGATCGAGCAGCGGGCAGGACAGCAGAAAAATCAGAGCGAGGCATTCCAGGTCGCTATGCAGGTGGTCCCTGGCAAAAGAGGGCTGGCTGACTTCACGGCAGGCTTACAGGCCAACATGAACCTGGAAAGCTTGGGCGTCGTGCTGCGTGGACTGGGGCTTGGGGCGGTGCTGGAGCTGGATGACGTAACCGGCTCTGCTAGGCTCTGGGCCCGTTGGTACCAGGGGCGTCTTGAGGATGCTCGTCTCGACGTGCAAGTGCCGCGCCTCGTGCTGAGCCAGCCTCAAGCAGTAGCGGCTCGCAGGGAGCAGCCGCTGGTGCTAAGGCAGGCGTCGTTGTTGGGGCAGTGGCTACGCAACGCCAACAACGATGGCTGGCAAGCCTGGTTTACCGGCGAGGCGGCTGATCAGAACGGCGAAAGCAGCGACCTAAGCGAAGTTGATGCCAGCGAGGGTAAAGGGCTGCCAATGCCGCGTTACTGGTACGCTAGCAGTCGTAACAACGGCTGGTGGCTGAACGGCAGCGCCTTTGAGCTGGACGCTTTGGCCTCCTGGTATGACCGGCTGCCGCTACCCGAGGCCTTGACCCGAACTCTGGAGGCTCTGGTGCCACGTGGCATGGTTAATGCGTTGGGCATTGGCTATCTGGACGATCAGTGGCAGGCGCAGGTTAGTGCCAGCCATGTTTCGGTGTCGCCGTGGGACGATGTACCTGGCGGTGGCCCGTTGGACATCTGGCTTGAGGCCAAGGGCGCGCGGGGTGATGTGCGCTTTATCAACAGCGCCAGCCAGCCAGGCAATGTGGCACAGGCCGCGCTGGAGCTGCCCGAGCTGTTTGATGGTGCCCTGGTGCTGGACCATGCCAGTGGCCAGGTGAAGTGGATTTATGACGGGCCGCGCAGTTCGATAAGCGGTGTGGATCTGCTGGCACGCATGAGCGGTGCCACAGTGGAGGGCACCTTTGGTCTGGTGGTTGGCAGTGAAGGCAATACAGATCGTGGCGGCTTTGGGTTGAGTCTGGAAATGACTGATATTGATGCCGTCGATCAGCCGCTGAAAGACTGGTTGCCAATGAAACTTCTGCGCGAGAAGCTCGATGCGAAGTTCGTCGACTGGCTGGCCACCGACGTGCAGGCGCGGGTGCCCGAGGGCGAATTTACTCTGCACCTGCCGCTGGATAAAAAAGGCGAATATGAAGACGACGACGTGGGCGTGCTGTTCGGGCTTGATATGGAGGTCCGCGATGGCCGCCTGCTGCTTGATCCGGACTGGCCACGTGTTGAAGGCATCAGAGGTCGGCTGTCGCTGGTTAATGAAATGCTTGAGGCAAGCGTCGATAGTGCACAAAGCCTGGGCGTTGCTGTTACGCACGGTGAAGCGAAGCTGCTCGACAAGGTGCTGTCAGTCAATGCCGGTCTTGATGCCTCGCCGGATGCGGTGTCTCGCTATCTGGCGGCCATGCCTGCCGAGGGTATGACGCTGGCCGAGGATTGGCAGGGTGAGGGAAAAATTGATGGCCAGGTTGCGCTGAACCTGCCGATGTCCCGCCCGGAAGACATGCGCCTAAGCGTGGATGCACAGTTGGCCGTTGAGCGGCTCACCAATAAGACAGTTGGACTGACGTTGTATGATCTCCACGGCCCACTTCGCTGGCAGAAAAAAGCTGCCAGCACTGGCCTGAATGCGCAGTTGGAGGCTCGGGCGCTGGGTGGGCCGGTCAAGGCCAGCATTGATACGGCTAAAGACGACCTAACGTTCTCTGGTCGGTCTGCGGTCAGCGAACTGCTGGCGCTGGGTGCGCCAGGCGGGGTCGGGCAGATCATTTCCGGCGAGATGCCTTGGCAGGTCAGTGTCAATATTGACAGCATACCTGTAACGGCGTTGATCGAAAGTGGCCTGGAGGGTGTGGCGATCAACCTGCCCGCACCGCTGGGCAAGTCTGCCGCCACGCCGCGCCCCTTGAGTCTGAGGCTGTCGCTTGCCGACGCGCCAGAACTGTCCGGGCATGTGGGCACTGATGTGGGCCTGAGGTGGCGTAGTGACGGAGGCGGGTCAGACAGCTCCCGAGGCCAGCTCTGGCTGAAGCGTGAGGCGCCAGGCAGCTGGCCGAGCCAATCGGGGTGGTCGGTATCCGGTTACTTGCCTGAGCTTGTGTTGCCTGAGTGGGCCAAAGCGCTGTCGCCACTGGCTGAAAATGCTGGTGATAGGCCAGCAAGTCCGGGAGCAGGGTCGGGGCTGAACGAGCTGGCCTTTGACACAGACTGCTTGCGCATCAGTGACAGTTGCCTCGGCTCGGTGGGCGTCAGTGGCCAGCCGAGAGGTGAAGGCTGGAAGCTGGCGTTGGATGGCAGTCTGCTGAACGGGAAGCTGGACTATCAGCCGGGTGCCGATATCGCACTGGATCTTTCCTTGCAGCGGCTGACGCTGGATGGCCTGATACCAGACAGCTCGCAAAGCGGACCGGGAAAACTGCTTGACCAGGTCTATGTGCCGCCCCGGCCCGAGCCTATGTCTGAATGGGTGGGCAGCTTGCCCGATGGGCGCTTGCGTGTGGCGGATCTGTATCGTCAGGGGCGTCGCTTTGGCCCCTTGACGGTCTATTGGAATAGCACGCCTGGCAATCTGGCTGTCAGCCCCGCAGGCCTTACCTTGGGGGAAATCAGTATCAGCGGAGAGCTGGCTTGGGAGGCAGCCGGCCCGGAGTCAAGCTTGACCCGGATGCGGGGTGCGCTCAACGGTCGCAACCTGGGTAATGCCCTGTCACTGTTGGGCGAAGATCCACCTCTGACCAGTGCCAGCACACAAGTAAGCAGTCAGTTGGCATGGCCCGGCGCGCCCTGGCAGTTTGCTCTGGCCCGCTCCCAGGGCAGCATTCATGCGGAGCTTCGCGATGGCCGCTTTCTCACACTGGGTTCGCCTTCGGCGCGGCTTATTGGACTGCTAAATGTTGACAATCTGATTCGTCGGCTACGGCTGGATTTCTCCGATATTACCGGGCGCGGAACCGCTTTCAATAGTGTCACCGGTGCGGCGACCCTGTATGGTGGCGTGCTTGAAACCCAAGGGCCGATCAGGATCGGGGGGCCGGCAGCCAATATCACGCTGAGCGGCACCGTTGATCTGATTCGTCACCAGATGGATCAGCGTCTGACCATCAACCTGCCGCTGGGTCGGAGTCTGTCGCTGGCGGTGGTGGTGGCAGGAGCCCCTGTTGTCGGAGGGGCGCTGTTTATTGCTGATATGCTGCTCGGTGATACCATTGACCGGGTGACACAACTCAATTACCGCGTGCGGGGTCCCTGGACTTCGCCGCAGATATCTCTGGAACGTGCCGAATGACATCATCGTCAGATTCTCTTCTCGACCAGGCCGCCGCCGTGCTGTTGGCTCCCGGCGGCCTTGATCTTGGTGCACTGGATACCGGCCTTGGCCACGCGCTGGGGGCAGGTATTGATTACGCCGACCTCTATTTCGAGCGCAGCTGGCATGAAGGCTGGATGCTTGAGGATGGTGAGGTCAAGGAAGCCAGCTACAACATTGATGGCGGTGTTGGTGTGCGTGCTATGGCCGGCGAGAAAACCGGCTTTGCCTACTCCAATCAGATTACTGCTGAAGCGCTGGCCGAAACCGGTCGCACTGCTAGTGGCATTGTGCGCAGTGGTCAACGGTTGGCTGGCGTGCCAGTAGCGACTACCCATACCAGCCAGCGCTATGATGCTAAGGACCCGTTGTCGGGGCTGTCTGCCGAAGACAAAATTGCCATGCTCAAAGAGGCTGATCGTATTGCTAGAGCGGCGGACCCGTCCGTCAGTCAGGTCAGTGCTTCGCTTTCTGGTGTTTATGAGGTGGTGCTAGTGCGGGCTAGCGACGGCACTCTGGCTGCCGATATTCGCCCACTGGTGCGCTTCAATGTCAGTGTCATTGCAGCGCGCAATGGTCGGCGTGAGCGCGGCAGTGCCGGTGGCGGTGGCCGCTACCCGATGGCCAGATTGCGCGATGAAAATGTCGCGCGTCGCTTTGCCGAGGAGGCGGTTCGCCAGGCGCTGGTCAATCTTGAAGCTGAAGATGCCCCAGCCGGCCAGATGCCGGTGGTGTTGGGCAATGGCTGGCCGGGTATCTTGTTACACGAGGCTGTTGGCCACGGGCTGGAAGGCGATTTCAACCGTAAGGGCAGTTCGGCGTTTGCCGGTCGTATCGGTCAGCGTGTCTCTGCACCCGGTGTCACCGTAGTGGATGACGCCACTCTGGCGGATCGGCGTGGCTCATTGAGCATTGATGATGAAGGTACGCCGGGGCAAAGCACGACGCTGATCGAAGACGGCATTCTGACCGGCTACATGCAAGATAAGCTCAATGCGTGCTTGATGGGCATGTCGCCCACCGGCAATGCGCGACGCGAGTCCTTTGCGCACATGCCCATGCCGCGCATGACCAACACCTATATGCGCGCTGGCCAGGACGACCCCGAGGACATCATAAAAAGCGTCTCCCGCGGACTGTATGCGGTGAGTTTCGGTGGCGGTCAGGTGGATATCACCTCGGGCAAGTTCGTGTTTTCAGCCAGCGAAGCCTATCTGATCGAAAACGGCCGCATCACGACACCTGTGAAGGGCGCCACGCTGATCGGTAACGGTCCCGAGGCAATGAGTCGGGTTTCCATGATCGGCCATGATCTCGAACTGGACAGCGGCGTTGGCGTGTGTGGTAAAGAGGGCCAGAGCGTACCGGTAGGCGTGGGTCAGCCTACCATCAAGCTCGATGAGCTGACGGTAGGCGGGACGCAGTCTTAAAAACGGCTCTGATGAAACGTCCTGAGCGAAGCGTGCGGTTTACTCCTGTGCCGCTTCGCGCAGCAATTTGAACAGGCGGCGGGCATTGGTTGGCGGTTTTTGTTGATCACGCTCGTTGCGGGCATTTCGGATCAACTGACGTAGCGCCTGGCGGTCAATGGCAGGGTAGTCGTCGAGCAGTGGTTCAATGGCTGCGTCGCCTTCCTCGATCAGGCGGTCGCGCCAAGCTTCCAGGCGGTGAAAGGCGTTATCGCGGCGCAGCTGTTCGCGTTCCATAGCGTCAAATACGGCTTGAATGCCTTCAAGGTCTTCGCGACGCATCAGTTTGCCGACGTATTGCATGTGCCGCCGCCGGGCCTCGCGGGCCTTGATCCGGCCAGTTTCCTCAATGGCGCGAAGCAGATCATCGGAGAGAGGGAAGCGCGAGCGCTCGCTGTCTTTCATGGCAATGAGCTGCTCGCCCAAGGCCTGCAGCGCATGCATTTCACGCTTTAACTGTGACTTGCTGGGCCGTTCGTCAGCCGAAGAAAGATCATCCTGGGTCATG
>NZ_JBQDJZ010000025.1:0-29061 GCF_052095765.1 Halomonas sp. | reverse complement strand
ACACCAGGCGTCGAAACCGAGGGTTTTCGCTTCAATCACACCATGCTGAGAGTGAAGGACCCTGAGGCATCACTGGCTTTTTATTCGCGGGTATTCGGCATGCGCGTATTACGCAAGCTGGATTTCGACGAGATGCGTTTTACGCTGTACTTTCTTGCCCGGCTGGAGCCTGCTGACAAGGTGCCGGAAGATATCGATCAGCGCACCGTCTGGACCTTTTCCCAGAAAGGCCTGCTGGAGTTGACCCATAACTGGGGAACAGAGAATCAGGCAGACTTTGCCTACCACGACGGCAATGCCGAGCCTCAAGGTTTTGGCCACATCTGCTTTTCAGTGCCAGACCTGGATGCGGCTGTGACTTGGTTTGACGCCAATCAGGTGGAGTTCATCAAGCGCCCTGATCAGGGCAAGATGAAAGACGTGGTGTTTGTGAAGGACGTTGACGGTTACTGGATAGAAGTGGTCGAAGCCGCAAAGATGCTGGGAAAAGGCGCCTGAGTCTCACGGCAGGGAGGAAGAATATATCCACGACATAAAGTTAACCGACTATTAATTCACGTTGCTGGATCCTTACAGGGTGGTAAGGTTATGTGGTGTTCCAACATGGCATGACTGCCAAGGAGATCCGGTGAATCACTCCAAGCGTTCCTTCACACACCGTCTTATGGGGAGTTTTCTGCTAGTTCCCCTGACCCTGGGTTCATTGACTTTGAGCTCAATGGCCCTGGCCGAAGAGGCTGAAGCTGTCCGGTTTGCCATTCCCCCATGGCCAGGCGTGACGGTAAAAAGTCAGGTAGCGGCAACCTTGCTCGATACCCTCGGCTACACAACACAAAAGCAAGAGTTGGGCGCAACGATCGCCTATCAGGCACTGAGTCAGAACGAGCTGGACGTGTATCTGGCCGCTTGGTTGCCTGCCCAGCAAGGCATGTACGACACTTCCACCCAAGGCAAGAACAAGCTGGTTGATCTGGGCACCAATGTTGACGGTGCGCGGCTGGGCTTTGTCGTCCCCAGTTATGTGTATGATGCGGGGTACACCTCAGCCACCGATTTGTGTAACGAGGAGCTGAGAGACAAGGCTGGAGGCGTGCTGTACTCCATTGAAGTCGGCTCAGGCACCAGCGACCTGCTGGCGAAAATGCAAGATGAGGGGACCTATTGCCTCGATCAGTGGCGACTTTCTGAAACCTCTACGACGGGGATGTTCAGCCAAGCCAAGGTGACAATGGACCGGGACGAGTGGATCGTCTTCTATGCCTGGACGCCGCACTGGGCGAGCATCGAGTATGACATCCAGTTCCTCGATGATCCCGAGGATGCCTGGGGCCCCGACGGAGGCCGCAGTGACGTTCGCACCCTGGTGACTCAGGAGTTCGCAGAATCCAGCCCCAATGCCG
Source organism: Halomonas sp. (assembly GCF_052095765.1). GTDB lineage: Bacteria > Pseudomonadota > Gammaproteobacteria > Pseudomonadales > Halomonadaceae > Halomonas. The sequence goes on along the minus strand of NZ_JBQDJZ010000025.1, from coordinate 27,661 downwards.
CCCGACTGCTTGGCCAACTGATATTCAGTGCTGACCAGCAGAGTGAGATGATTCGTGGCTACAGCTATGAAGAGCGTGAGGCGGATGAAGTGGCGCTGGACTGGATACGCAATAATCCAGGCAAGGTAAAAGAGTTTCTGGAAGGTGTCACCACACGCAATGGTCAGCCGGCCTGGCCAGTGGTGCAGGAAACCCTAGAAATACCAGAAGCCTGAACCGGCGTGACGTTGCACGGGTTTCGTGAGAGCCGGATTCATCCGGCGATTATTTCTGATCCTGACCCTGTCGCCCGATACGTCGGGCTCCCACCGCTGTGGTTTCACCAGTCCCAACGTATTGAGATCAGTCAGTAGCCGGTCATTTCCAGGTAGCCTTCGCCGCGTGGATCACCGTTGGCGGTGTCGCTGACGTTGACTGCGCCTTCCCAGTAAGGCACTGAGGTATCCATCCAGCGCCCGGGGTTGCGGGCGGTGATTTCCAGCGCAAGATTTTTTTCCGGTAGTGCCAGCTGCCAACGCACTGGCACGTGATGGCCGTTGACCTCGGCGTTTTCCAGCGGTGTCAAAGCCAGGCCCGTGTTGTGCAGGGGGGTCACTCCGCCATCAGCAGTAATCCAGCTACCAGACAGGTAGTCAGCGCTACTTCCATCGCCGCCACCACGTAAACGAAAGGCCATCAGGCGGTCACCATTGTCGAGGTGCAGTGAAAACCAGTCCCAGCCAGCCTGATCGGCGCTGAGTAGCTGGCTGCTCCATTCGCGGTCCAGCCAGGCCCGGCCGCTGACCGGGACCTCTTTGCCGCCCAGCATGACCTCGCCAGTGACCCGATAAAACGGCTGGCTATAATACATCGACCCCTGGCCATCGGCAGATTTCTGGCTGAAACCCTCGGTGCCGTGACGTACCAGCGGGCCTTCGGCCTCAAGCGTCAGCGCATAGCCGAAGAGTCCGTTGGCATCTTCGCTCTGGGCCGTCAACCGCAGCTGGTCCAGTGCATCACCGGAGGCTTGGTTAGTCAGGCTTTCCAGCTGCCAGTCGTCCAGCCAGGCGCGAAAGGGCTGGGCGATAACACCAGCCTGTTGTGTGGCCTGCTGTTGTAGCACGTTAGAAGCCCTTGCGAAGCGCTCGGCGACATGGTGAACATCGCCCCGCGACAGCGCCATATGGGCCATCCATAGCTGATCGGTTCCCCACTGTGTGGATTCCTCACTCGGTGCGACGTTATCTGAGCCGGGCTGCTGGGCCTGGCGAAACAGCGTCCACTGCATGCCCAGCGGCTGGCCGTCTGCATCTTCCAGGTTGGCGGTGAGATACCACCATTCGATACGAAAATCCGGGTGAGAGCCGTGATCGTCAGGAAAATTCAGCGAAATACCGGGGCGAGCGTGGGCATAGCCATCGCTGGTGGCGCCGAGTCCGGCAAAACCGGTTCTGCCGCCCTCGGCAGCAGTGTCTTTATTGGTGGGTTCGGGCATCTGGTCACAGGAATTGACCAGCAGCAGGCACAGCGCCAGCAGCACGGTATTCAGCCTCTTTTCCAGCGGGGTCATGTGGTGTCCTCCTCGGCCAGCAGTGTGCGAGGCGGGGTGCGCCACAGTTTGAGCATCGGCAGGCCCGCCGCCAACAGGGCAACCAGTATGGCGGTGCCCAGTGTCAGGCCGACTTCAGCGGGAAAAACGTGCAGCGGCAATCGCCAGCCGAAGGCGGCCACATTGATGCCCCACACCAGGCAAGCGGTAATGGCGATGCCTAAAGGAATGGCCAGCAGGCCAGTAAACAGTGCAGCACCGGCCAGCTGGGTCAGCTGCACGGTCAGCAGCTGGCGTAGTGGCACGCCAATCGCCCAGAGCGCGGCTAAGCGACGGCGACGATCTCGAGCCTGAGCCAACAATGTGGCTAGCAGTGCCAACGCTGCCACGCCCAGGGTCAGACCGTTCAGCGCCCGGGTAATGGCAAAGGTGCGTTCGAAAATGACCGTGGCTGCCGCCTTGACCTCGCGCTGGTCCTGCAGCTGCCGGTGTGTCAGGTTGAAACGCTCGCTTAGCTGTTGGCTTAGCAGCGTGCCACTGCCGCCTGCCGAGATCACGATGCCGATGGATAGCGGTGGCACATTAAAGCGTTCGCGTACCCGCTGGGTAGCCATCACCACTTCGCCGCGCGGGTTGCCGTAATCGGGGTAGATGGCCACCACAGTGAGGCGCTCTATACCGTCAGGCGCACTCAGGTTCAGCCGGTCACCTAGTGCGATACCCTGGCCACGTGCCAGCTGCTCGTTAATGAATGCATCGCCTCGCTGGAAGGCCCGCCAGGCGGAGGTTCTGTCGCCCAGAGTGGCCAGCAGTGGCCAGTCGGCCATCAGCGTTTGCCCCGGGGTGATCCCAAACACCGAGAGCGGCAGGCCCAAGCTGCGGGGTGGGTCGTCCTGCGGGCTGACCTCGACCAGCTGCGATTCGGCACTGGCGGTAATTAGGCGCTCGCTGACGGCGTCCTGCTGGACCAGCCAGCGATTAATATCGTCGAACTGCGCTGCTGGCGGTGTCAGGTACAGGTCTGCCATCAGTCGTTGGTCCAGCCAGTCGAGAAAGGTCAGGCGAAACCCGCCGACCATACTGCTGACGCCCAAATTAGCTGACAGTGCAATTAGCAGCGCCATCATGGCTAGCGACAGCCGTGGCAGCTGCAGTTGCAGATCGGCCAGTGCCCACTCGGTTAATGGCCAGCTGTGGGTTGCCGGTGTAGAGCGCGTCACAGCGCGCAGCATCAGCCGCAGCGCCAAAGCTAGCAGCGGCGGCAGCCACAGGGCCGCAGCCAGCATCAGTGTAGCAACCAGTGCGAACCCGGCCACCAGCCCTTCGCCGCTGGGTCGGCTAAGCAGCCATGCTCCAAGCCCCAGTGCCATCAGAGCGGCAGCCCCACCAAGTAGAGTCTGGACATGCAGCTGATGCCGGAAACCGGCGCGCCATGCCTGGGCTTGCCCAAGCGCAAGGACACTGATCCGGCTGGCCCGCCACAGCACACCGCTGCCAGCAATGAACAGGCCGCCAAGAGTGACGCTCATACCGCCCAGCCAGTAATGCCAGGGCAGGCTGAGCGTACTGCTGACATCAGCGCCGTAAAGGCTTTGCAGAGTGGCGGCCACATCCGGTAGCAGTGCTTTGGCGAGCCAGACTCCGCTGATCAGCCCGGCCAGTGCCCCGACCACTCCCAGCAGCAACAGCTCCAGAGCCAGTAGCCCCGTTAGGGTGCGGCCCGGTACGCCAAGTGCGCGGAGGGTGCGCAAAAGTCCCAGCCGTTGTTCCAGTGCCAGTCCTAGCGCCGCTTGAACAATAAATAGCCCGACAATCAGGGCCAGCAGTGCCATGGCCGACAGGTTCAAGTGAAAGCTCTGAGTCAACTCGCCGGGGCTGTTGCGGCTCTGAGCATGAACTAGGCTGAAGCCGTCGGGCGCTTGATCCAGCGATCCCGTGGCGCTGACCAGCGCGGTAATCGTGTTGCCGGCATTCAGCAGCTGGGCGGCAACGGCAATATCCAGCACCAGGGTGTTGGGCGGTAGCGCAGGTGCATCAATTAAGGGGGGAAGTGGCGTGCTACTGTTCGCGGAAGGATGATTGACGCTGGGTGCGTCCCCCAGTCGGCGGCGTGTTTCCGGTGCGATTCGCGTCTGCTAGGGCACTACCAGAAAATCCTGCAGACTGCTGCCATTGCCCGTGCTGGCCAGGCTACTGTTGGTGGGCAGGGTGAGCGGATCGATGCCGATCAATGTGAGCTTGTCGCCGCTGTTGGTGGTGACATCGCCTTCGAGTAGCGGCGAGACCAGTACGCCAGCGCGGCGCAGCTGAATGAAGTCTTCCCGGCTCAGTGACGTGCCGTCCTTGCGCTCCAGGCGATCAAAGTCACTGCTCAACAGCGCTTCGGCTTGGGCGTAGCTGTCGCGTGCCGAAGCATTGATTGCCTGAACGCCACTCCACAGTGCACCTGCCACCCACAGCCCCAGCAGCAACATGGCCAGTTGGCCGGGATGACGGCGGTAGTGCGACAGCAGCGTTATCAGCGCTACGCCAATCAAGCGCATGTCGGGCGACCCTGCACAGCGGTGTTATCGGTAGCATCTAGTAGCTGACCACGGCGCAGCAACATCTGGTGATCCAGGGGCGCAGCCACGCTGGGGCTGTGTGTCACCATCAACAGGCTGCTGCCGCTTTCCGCCACCAGCGATAGCAGTAGGTCAAGCACCGTTTCAGCGGTGGCTTCGTCCAGGTTGCCGGTGGGTTCATCAGCCAGCAGCAATGCCGGGCGGGGCGCCAGGGCGCGGCCAATAGCCAGGCGTTGCTGCTGACCACCAGACAACTGCTCGGGATAGTGGTCTTCGCGCCCTGACAGGCCCAGGCGTTCCATTAGCCGGGCCGACCATGCCGGGTCTTCGCACCCCGCCAATCGTGCCTGCAGACGCAGGTTGTCGGCCACGTTAAGGCTCGCCACCAGGTGGAACTGCTGGAATACTAGGCCCAGGGTTTCACGCCGCATTCGTGCCCGGCCGGGTTCGTCCAGTGTGTTCAGCCGCTGGCCGTTGACGCGCACCTCGCCGCTATCAGGCAGGTCGAGTCCGGCGGCCAGATGCAGCAGCGTTGACTTGCCGCTGCCTGACTCGCCCATCAGCGCCAGGCTTTCGCCGGCGGTCAGGCTCAGACTTACGTCGGTCAGCACATTTAATGGCCCCTGGGGCGTAGCATAGGATTTGTGGACATGACGAAACTCGAGCATGGCAGACTCCGTGCAAGGGCGTGTTCAAGCAGTGATCAAGGTTGGGTCAGCTGCCGGTGGTTCCTTCAACAGGCCCGGCGCTACGTGTTTTTACCCGATGGCGTTGATCTTTGAAGGCAAGCCACAGGGCGCAGAGGATGACCACCAGGATCAGGCCAAAGCCCACTGATACGGCCACGGGCCAGGTTGATAGCCCAAGGGTGGTGAAAACAGCAGCCGTGATCACGGCAATGCCGATGGAGGTGCCGATGCGCTGGCCAGTTTGCATGATGGCGCCGGAGCTACCGGCATATTGTAACGGCACTTCGGCCAGTGTCAGGGTCTGGTTAGGGCTGATTACCGACCCTTGGGCAATGCCGATCAGCGACAGCGAACCCAGTAGCCACCAGATACTCACATAGCCGCCCTGGTGCAGTAAAATGACGACAACGGTTGTTATCACGCCGGCAATGGCGAATAACAGTCCGCCAATGACCATTTTTCGGCCATAGAGCATGACCCGCTTGCCGGCCCAGTGAGCGGCGTACGCAGAAATGAACGCTGCAGGAAGACTCACTAGGCCGGTTTTCAAGGCGCTTTCTCCCAGCCCTTGTTGCAGATACAGCGCGACCAGCACCCAGATACTGGTCATGCCCATGAAGTACAGCGTCATGATCAGCGCGCCATTGGTGAAACTGCGGGTGGAAAAGATATCCAGGTTCACCATTGGGCTGCAGCCTTGTCGGGCATAGTAGCGCTCCCAGCGCACCCATACTGCCACAAGAAAAATCCCCAGCGGCAGCAGTAGCCAGGTTAGTAGGGCGGAGCGCGATTCCATGAATGGAAACAGTACCGAAAACACGGCGAGCCCCAGCAGCAATGAGCCAATCGGGTCGAGTGAGCGGAGGGTATGCTGAATCTTGCGCATGGCCCGGTGTGATGTAGGTGTTGAAGGCAGTGAGGTACGGGTAAAAAGCGGTCTAGGAAACCAAATATAGGCCATGACGATGGTCAGGACGCCGATGGGTACGTTGACCAGAAAGGTCAGCCGCCAGCCAATATCGGGGCCGCCAAGTTCGATCAACAAGCCGCCCAGCACCGGGCCGACACCCACTGCCACGCCCACGGCACTGCCGAAATAGCCAAATGCCTTGCCGCGCTCGGCACCACGGAAGTACTGCTGGATCATACCGACACCCTGAGGACTGAGCAGCCCCGAGCCGATGCCCTGGGTAAACCGTGCCACGTTCAGCGAGGTGGGGTCTTGAGCCAGGCCCGAGGCAATCGAAGCCAGGGTGAAAATCATCACCCCAAGGATAAAGATTCCCCCGCGACCCATGATGTCGCCAGCCCGGCCGGCAGCCACCAATATCACGCCGAAGGTCAGCGCATAGCCGGACAGCACCCACTGCAGATCAGACTGGGTGGCGTCCAGGCCGTGTTGAATGGAAGGCAGTGCCACATTGACAATGCTGACACTAATCAACGACATCACAATGGCGGCAAGCAGTACCAGCAGGATGCGCCAGCGAATCGATTCCTGGATGCCGTCAGCACCTGGCTGCTGTGTATTGTCCTGGCTTTGCACGGACGCATTGCCTCCTTTAGTGAACCGCTGAACAACTTTAGTGGTAGCGTCTGAAACCATCAATGAGCCTCAAACAGCGCGTCAGCGGTCATTTTCTGATCACTTCTTCCCCGTCAGCATAACCCAGGCAATGTCCTGCCAGCATCCGATTGCCGAGAGAGAATAATGTGAGTGGCTGGGCCTGGTTCTTGGCCTGCCCCTTTCTATCGATGGTGTTCAGGTAGCTACCGGGGGATTTATGTAGTGTTTCTTTAGAGACTTCTTGGCCGCAGAAGCAGCGAGAATCCGACAGGCTACTAGAAGGTTTTGTGCCATGCGGTTGGTACAGCCTGACGCAGGGCATCGAGCAAAGCGTCCAAGCGCCGAGAATGCTGACCATAAGGGGAGAGTAGTGTGACTGCCAGAGGTGTCGGACGCCATTCGGTAAGGCAGGGTACCAGCTCGCCGGGATGATGATCCTCTCGCTTGGCGACGATCCAGTCCGGCAGTACCCCGATGCCTTGGCTCCGGACGATGGCATCCACTTGTAGCATCGGCAGATCGACGCACAATCGTGAGCGTGGTGGGCGGAAGCAGAACCTCCCCTGTTCGGGGTGATGTAGCGTTAGTCCCTCATGCGTAGTGCCGAGTAGGTCGATCCAGGGGTGATGCGCTAGCTCCTCGGGGTGTGCAGGCGTCCTGTGGCGTGTCAGGTAGTCAGGGCTGGCGTAGAGCCTCTGAGAAAGTTGTCCCAGAGGCTCTGCTCGAAGGCTGATGTTTGAGGGCAACTCACCCAGCCACACCTGTGCACACTGGCTCTCCGGTGAGCACTCTGGGTGTTCACGGACCTGTAGGGTCAGCTCCACTTCAGGATGACTTGCCAAGAAGGTCTCCACCACTTTGGCTGCCCAGCTGCGTGCCAGGCTGCAGTGCACCTCAAGGGTAAGGCGCCCGCGCACTGCCTCGGAAAGGTCGGCTAGCGCCTCACGGCTTTGGCTGGCCAAGCTAAGAATCTGGCAGCAGTAGTCGTGATATACCAGCCCTGCCTCGGTGGGTATCAGTCGGTTGGCCTGGCGTCGCAGTAGTGTCTGCCCCAGCCTCGCCTCCAGCTGAGCGATGCGACGGCTAAGGGTCGACTTGGCTAAGCCTATCTCCCGGGCGCTGCGGGTCAGGCTGCCCGAGGTCATTATTGCATCGAAAGCGGCCAGTTCATCGAAGTCGTGCATAGCGAGGGCGGTGGTGGCAAGAGGCGAGACAGTATGTCACAACACTAATCTAAATGAAAATTATTATGTTTTGGTGCTGTTTGTCGATCTCCTAAGGGGCTGGGAGAGAGCTAAAAAAACGCCCCGGCATGGCCGGGGCAAAAGGATTGGATCGAAACAGCGAAACAGTATCTCAGCTGAGCTTAGAACTCGTAGCTAGCTGAAACCCAGAGACTACGGCTATCCAGCGCCACGCCACTGATAGAGCGTCCCCCTTCGATGTAACGGTAGGTGACATAGGTATCGCCATCATGTGTGTAGGTATCGTAGTCCGAGAAATCCTTGTCGAACAGGTTGTAGATAGTGGCTGTCAGACGCACATTGTTGGCGAAACGATAGGAGGTACGCAGGTTGAAAATCTCGTAGCCTTCCAGTTTGTTGCCAATTTGGTCGACAAGCGAGGCCTCTTGGGTGCCAGGAGTCACACCGCCGCTAATGCGCTCCCGTGAAGAGTAGTACTCGCCCTCTAGCGTCGTGTTCCAACGATCGTTGATATCCCAGCTCAGCTCAGCCGTCAGTTTGTGCTCAGGCGTATTAGTTAGTAGCTGGCCTTTGTTTTCACCACTCTTGATTTCAGAGTCTGTGTAGGTATAGCCGCCGTTGATCGACCACGCCGGATTAAACTGGTAGTTCGCTGTCAGCTCCAACCCGCGAGTTTCCGCTTTGCCGATATTGACCAGCTGACCGAAACTCTCTTGGGCAGTAAAGTCACCGATGCTCAGACAGCTGGCTGAATTGGCGTATGGGGTGTCCCCAGAGTTGTCGATATATTGGCAGTTCAGCAGCGGGTTGGCGCTATCAATGCGGTCAGTGAATTGATTGTAGAAGAGAGTTGCGCCCGCCGAAAAACCATTCAGGCTATCGTAGATAGCGCCGAGTTCGTAGTTGGTGCTTTTCTCTGGCTCGAGGTCAGGAGTACCGATATTTACAGTGGTACCTTGGCCGCTGAAACCGGTGATGCCGTCGTGAAGCTGGTTGAGAGTCGGCGTCTTGTAGCCGCGACTGACACCGCCCTTCAGGGTCCAGTTGTCATCAGGGCTCCAGTTCAAATAACCGCGCGGACTGAAGTGTCCACCAAAAGCTTTATGGTGCTCGTAGCGGCCACCAACTGTTAGCGCTAGTGTATCGGTCAGTAACCATTCGTCTTCGGCAAATAGCGCCCAGCTGCTTTGCTTAAATGTTGCACTACCGGCAGCGCCATCTTCTAGCTCAGAGTCGATGTACTGTCCGCCAATGGCGAGCATATGATCGCCAAGCGGCGCAACGAACTTGGTATCTACGACAAGATCGCGGTTTTCTAGCAGGCGTTTCTCACCGCCCAGGGCTTCGTAGCCATAGCTCGGTGCGCTGCCAGCCGGTAACGTGCGACCCAAGGTTTCAGTGGTATTGTGAGTGATGCTGCTTTCCAAGGTGCCAGCGCTATAGTGGCCAGTGTGGCCGATGGCAACTTGATCACGATTGAAGTGCAGCTCGTCTTCATAGCCCCAGAAAGCATTGTCTTCAGGTGTGAGACAGTCACTTTTCGATAAGCCATCTTTGCTACCTAGTCGACAGTTATCGTTGGAGTAGGACTGGCGAGAACGCTCGGCGTCCACCCAAAGCTCGTTGGCTTCGTCGGGGGTAAAGTTGAGGCGGCCACCGATGGAATAGATGCGTGCCTCGGGTTGACGCGGGTCACGACCGAGACTGTTTTCGATCATGCGGTCGGAACTGTCTCGGTCGTAAAGCCGGCCACGTACTTGAGCGCCTAGCTTGTTCTCTATTAATGGGCCAGCGGCATAGAGGTTGATAGCCGAGCTGTTGCCGATGCCTCGGTCTTGCTGGAATGTGTTCTCGACGGTGACCGTACCGGCCCAGTCATCGGCGATGCGGCGTGTGATGATGTTGACCACACCACCCATAGCATCAGAGCCGTAGAGGGTCGACATTGGACCGCGAATCACCTCAATACGCTCGATCTGTGATACTGGAGGCATAAAGCTGGTTGAGGTGGAGCCAAAGCCGTTGGGCGTAACGCTACCTGAGGTGTTCTGGCGTCGACCATCGATCAGGATCAGGGTGTAGTCGCTGGGCATGCCACGGATGCTGATATTGTACCCACCTGTCTTGCCAGTGCCTTCTCGCACATCCACGCCGGGAACATTGGCGATGGCCTCGGCCACGTTGGCGAACTGCATTTGTTGGAGTTCTTCGCGGGTTACCACCGAGATGCTAGCAGGGGCATTGCGCAGCGACTGCTCGTAGCCAGCGGCAGTGACAACGATATCATTTAGCTGCTGAGTATCTTGGGCTAGGGCGGTGGATGCGGCGGCCAATGCTACGGCACTGGTTAAGACATGCGGAGTAAAGCGGCTCATGATGCTCCCTGAATGATAATGGTTATTAGAATTGTTTATATTCTATATGAGAAAGTTCCTCAATTGGTATGTTTTTTTGTGAAACATTGTGTTGCATAAACTGGAACGGGCCGCGGGGAGGCAGTCTGTGCGCTCTATCGCAAAGCCCCGGCGTGGCCGGGACGAAGCGAAGCATCGGGGATAAAGGGGGGCGAGGATGAAACAGAGCGCGAGGCTTAGAAATCCACAGTGAGTCCAACGCTGAGCTGGCGACCGTCAAGCACGACTTCGTAGTCTTCGTTGGTGATTTTCTTGTTACCGATGTTGTAGATACCGGCCTTGACGCGGGCATTGTCATTAAGGGCATAAACCAGGCCGGCATCGATGAGGCCGTAGCCGGGGGTACCGTCGCTCATGCTGCTGCGGCCAAGGTAGTTGCTGGTTTTGCCTCGGATGTTGTTCTGCACCCAGAGGTTGAGATTGCGGCTGGCCTGCCAGTCGAAGAGCACATTGAACATATGCTTAGGGATTTTGTTGAGTGGGTTGCCGGCAAACTCACCAGTCTTTTGCTCAGAATCGGTGTAAGTGTAGCTGGAAGTGAGGTTCAGCTGGTTTGTGATGTCATAACCTAGTGACAACTCAACTCCTTGCATCTCTGCCTTGTCGATGTTTTTGCGGGTGCTTAGGAAAACAAATTCGTTGCCAGCATATGGGCAGTTCCAGGTGGTGGGATCGTTACGATCGGCATTGGGCGTTTCGCAAAAACGGTCTTCGGCGATCTTGTCAGCGAACTGGGTGTGAAACAGTGTCGCGCTGGCGTTCAGGCTTCCGGCGGTATTGTTATAAGCGAGGCCAAGCTCGTAGTTGGTGCTGGTTTCAGGGTCGAGAGCTGTGTTGCCGATGATCAGGGCGCGGGGGTGTGGTGCAGGGGAACCGCCACCGCCAGTGCCGCGACCGAAGCCCTCAGTGGCATCTGACAGGCTGGGCTGCTTGTAGCCGGTGGAAACGCCGCCTTTAAGGGTCCATTCGGGGGTCAGGTGATAGTTAGCGTAGACGCGCGGCGAAAAATGACCGCCAAACAGTTCGTCATCGTCGTAGCGTATCCCGGTGGTCAGGTTGAGGTCATCGGTGACGCTCCACTCCATCTCCATGAATAGCGAGGCTAGCCAGCGATCGACGTTATTGACGGCACCGGGTACGTTGGAAGACAGTAGACCGTTGGTGTCGTCGGTTAGGTCTTCGTATTTGTATTGACCACCGAACGTCAGCATGTGATTGCCCCAGAAGTAGGTTGACTGGGAGTTAAAGGTGGTCATTTTATTAGTTTTCTCCTCGCTGGCATCGCTGAGATGCCGGTCGGAGATGTCATGCTGTAGGTAAGTGTCGGTCAAAAAACCACTGTAGTTGCCGCTGTGCGATAGGGTATAGACATCCTTGTCGTAGCGGGTGGTGTTAGCTTCTGTGGGGTTGCCGCGGCTATCCACCCGATCCATGCTGCGCCCGGGAGTGTGGGTGTATTCCTTGGTGGAGGAGGTATAGCCCAAGGAGAACTCGTTAGTATCGTTAGGGGTCAGCAGCAGTTCGATGCCGCCCTGACGGGTATCGCTCTTGGGTGTACTCTCGGCGTTATCGCCGCCACCGATATAGTCGCTTTCCTCATTGCCGATCCAGCTGCCATGGAAGCGAGCGCCGAGCAGTCCCTTTATTAGTGGACCGCTGGTGAAGAAACTGACTTGCTGGGCATCGTTGTTGATGTCGTTGAGGGAGTGGGTGTATTCGGTGGTGACCGAGCCTACCCATTGGTCAGTGACCTTCTTAGTGATGATGTTGATAACGCCCCCCATGGCTTGAGAGCCATAGAGCGATGACATCGGCCCGCGGATAATTTCTACACGCTCGATCATTGAAATCGGCGGCAAACCGATCTGCTTGCCATTGTCACTGCCGTTGGTGTTGACTGTGCGGCCATCGTTGATCGGGCGACCATCGATCAGATACAGCGTGTAGCTGTCATCCATGCCACGGATGCTGATGTCCTTCGATAGCCCTCCGCCGGTGACATAGACGCCGGGAATGTTATCCATGGCATCCACGATACTTGAGTAGGACTGTTTGTTGAGCTCTTCGCCGCTGATCACTGAGATGCTGGCCGGGGCGTCGGAGATGACCTGTTCGAAGCCCGAGGCAGTGACTACCACTGGCTCCAGCTCGGTGGTGTCCCGGGCTAAGGCTGTGCCGCTGGCGAGAGCCGCGGAGACCGCTAGGGCCAAGGTTGAACGGCAATAAGGAAAGGGCTGAGAGACAGACATCTAGGTGTTCCTTGTTCATGGGAAGATGAGGCTGGTAGCGTTATTTCAATTAATGATAAATATTCGCATTTTCTTTCAAAGGTCTGTTTTATCGAAGGTCATGTTCCTGATATTGCAACGTGAACGGTGTTAGTCTCTCGGGTTATTGCAATCGATTCCTATTACGAGGGCTGTTCATGAAAGGATTTAATATCTGTGCACTGGCATTGGCTGTGGCAACGCTGCCCTTGGCGGGGCTGGCTGACGCTGAGACTCAGGCTTCCCAAGGGCCGAGGGTGGTCAGTTATGACTGGGGCAGCGTCGATACCCTGGAGGCACTGGGGCTTGAATCACACGTTGCGGGGCTGCCCTATCAGGCCGCGCCGGCGTATATGCAGCACTTGCTCGAGGATCGTATTGATGTTGGCGGCTTAAAGACCCCCGATGCTGAGGCGGTCAGCGCGGCCGAACCGCAGCTTATTCTGGTCACCGGTCGCCAGGGCGAGGCAGCTGAGTCGCTGGGTGAGATTGCGGAGGTGGTGGATGTGAGCCTCGCAGAGGGCCCATATTTCGATGTGTTCGGCGACAAGGTGCTGGGCTTGGCTGAGCGCTTCAACGCCGAGACTGAGGCTGAGGTGGCGCTTGCCAACCTGTCTGAATATATCGAACAGGCGCGCGCCTCCCTTCCTGAAGCGCTTTCGGTGATGGTGGTTACCCACAACGACGGCAATTTTTCACTGCGTCAGGAGCCGGTGGTCAACGAACTGTTGCAGCTTACCGCCCCAGAGGTGCCTGAGGGTGTTGAATCGGTGCAGCGCGGAGCACGGATCTTCACGCCCCTGACCCCCGAGATCATGGTACGTATGTCGCCGGATGCGCTGCTAGTGGTGGATCGTAGTTCGGCGATCGGTGGGAAGCCGCTGGACGTATCGGCGCTGCAGGATACGCTTGCCGACCAGGGTGGCGAGTCCATCAAGGTGGTGCCGCTGTCGGCCGACCTCTGGTACCTCTCTGGTGATGGCCTCGGCAGCATTCGGACGCAAGTGGCAGAAGTAGTCGAGGCAATTGGGCGCTGACTCATGCTGTGGTATTTCGAACGGAGCATTACTTACTTGAGTTAATGCAAACGATTCTAATATTAATTACCATTGATAGTGATCAAGGAGCCTTCTACCGATGTTGTACTTCACACGTCTCACCGCCGCTATGGCTGGCCTGACCACACTTTTATCTCTCACTACGGCCCAGGCGGGCAGCGTTGCCACCGCCCACGGCGAGATTGAGGTCCCTGATGCCCCGGAGCGGGTAGTGACCCTCTATGAAGGTGCCCTGGATGCTGCTCTGGCGGTGGAGGTGACGCCTGTGGGTGCCGTCACTACCCGCGGTGGCGATGGTGTGGCGCGCTATATCGAAGCCTATCTCAATGGAGAAACCCGCCCAGCCATTGTCGGGGTGGTACGCGAAGTCAACCTGGAAGCGGTGCTGGTCGAGCAGCCGGATTTGATCTTGGCAGCCCCGCAGCTCTCCGACGAGCAGTATGCGCTGTTGTCGAAGATCGCGCCCACCGTGGTCCCAGTGGCCCGCGAACTGGCGCCCGATAATTGGCAGCATGAGGCGCGCCTCTTCGGCGAGGCTCTGGGCCGTAAGGAAGCACTGGAAAGCGCCATCACCGAGGTGGAAGAGCGCACCGCGGCATTGGCCGAGGCTATCGCCGAGGCAGGCGAGAGCGGCAGCGCCAACCTGGTGCGCTGGATGCCACAGGGACCGTTGGTGATGTCCGATGCGCTGTTTTCCACCGGCATGCTGGTGGCGGCGGGCCTCGAGGTAACCGATGCCGGTCTGGTCAATCCCGGCGGGGCACACAGCGACCCGCTGAGCCTCGAGAACCTCTCGCGGCTGGAAGGCGACTGGCTATTTTTGGCCACCTTGAATGAAGAGGGCGACGAGGCCCTGGCAGCGGCCAGGCAGTCGGCCGCCTTCGACCGCCTGCCGGTCGTGGAGAACGACAGGGTGGTCCCGGTGGATGGTCAGCTATGGACCAGCGCCAGTGGCCCGCTGGCTGCCCAGGCGATCCTGGACGACATCGAAGCCGCGCTGCTGCCCTGATGGCGGCGAGTGGTTTGTGTCTTCTGCGCCACCGCCCAGAGAGGCTGTGGCGCGTCATGATGCTCCTGCTGGTGCTGCTGGCAGTGATGGTCATCGTTAGCCTGATGCTGGGTGCCGGTGAGGTAACCCCGGGGCGCGCACTGGCTGTGCTGGCAGGTCACGGTGATGACGAAGCCTCTTTCGTAGTGGGCTCGCTGCGTGCGCCGCGCACCCTTATCGGCATTGTTGTTGGTATATCACTGGGGCTGGCTGGGGCACTGCTGCAAGCGGTGTCGCGCAACCCGCTGGCCGAACCTGGGCTCCTCGGGGTCAGCGCCGGCGCGGCCTTTGCCGTGGGCGTAGCGCTGTGGCTAGGCGCCAGTGCGGCGACGCTACGCATCGCAGTGGGGCAGGTGGGGGCACTGTTGGGCTGCCTGGCGGTGCTCAGCGTGGTGCGTCTGCGCGGCATGGGCGGTGACCCGGTGCGCCTGGTGCTGGCTGGTGCTGCCTTCTCGGCGCTGCTCGCTTCGCTCACCTCGCTGTTGCTGTTATTCGATCAACGCACTGCCGACGAGATCCGCTTTTGGGTCGTGGGCAGTCTGGCGGGGCGTCGTCTTGAGGATCTCTTAGCGGTATTGCCCAGCTTGGGCCTGGCACTGGTGATTATCGTTGTCATCGCCCGGCCTCTAGCGGCTCTAGCGCTGGGCGAGCGGGTCGCTTCTGGATTGGGGCATCGTCCTGGATGGGTGAGGGGGCTAGTGGTATTGGCGGTTGCGCTGATGGTGGGGGCGGCTACCGCGGTAGCCGGCCCCATCGCCTTCGTTGGCCTGGTCGTCCCCTTCGCCGCTCGTGCCCTGGCCGGACCCGATATCCGCCGTACCTTATGGCTTTGCCTGCCGCTGGGGCCGCTGATGGTGCTGGCAGCGGATATCATCTCGCGCCTGGTCGTGGCGCCGTCGGAGCTGCCTATCGGAGTGCTGACTGCTCTACTCGGGGCCCCGGTGCTGGTGGCCGTAGTCCGCGCCAGACGCTTACCGACCCTGTAAGGAGGCGAAGAGAATGAACATGGAGAGCCTGGAACGGTTCGCCTCTTGGAGATCCACCCTGACCGGATCAGGGGCCGCCCTCGCAGAGGATATTCCTCCGCCGCCTGGTCACTGGCGCCTCGCCGCGGGAGGTATCAGCCTGCTGGTCGAGCGTCGTGCCCTGTGGGTCGGCGCGTTGCTGCTGCTGGCTCTGCTGGTGGCATCGCTGGCTTATCTGGCGCTGGGGACCGGGCGGTTGACGCCGCCGGCGGTCTGGCAGGCGCTTACCGGCCACGGGGACCCGGTCGCCGCCTTCCTGGTGCAGGAGCTGCGCCTGCCGCGTCTGGTCGCGGCATGGTTGACCGGCGCCGCCTTCGCACTGTCCGGTTGCTTGATGCAGACTCTGGCTCGCAACCGGCTTGCCACGCCGGGGATTATTGGTATCGACAACGGCGCTACGGCCTTTGCGGTGGCCTCGGTGGTGGGGCTTGCCACCTCCCTAGCGCCGCCCGTTATGGCCTTGGTCGGCGGTGCCACCGCGGCAGCCATTACCTTTGGCCTGGCTAGTGGCGGAGATACCCGCGGGTACCGCTTCATCGTGGCTGGCATCGGGATCGGTGCGGTGTTCGGTGCCGTGACCCAACTGCTGTTGTCTCAGGTGGGTATCGATAGCGCCAATGCAGCTTACCCCTGGACTGTGGGCACGTTGAACGCCCGCTCTGGGGACGCGGTATTGGTGCTTGCCGGCGGCTGCGCCATAGGGCTGCCTCTGGCGATAATGCTGGCGCGCTCGTTGGGCAATATGCGCTTCTCCGATGCTATTGCTCAGGGCTTCGGCGTGACCTTGAAACGTCGCCGCATCCAAGTGCTGACCCTCGCAGTCCTGCTGACCGCTCTGGCCGTGGCAGTAGCCGGGCCGGTGGGTATGGTAGGGCTGATCGGCCCGGAAATTGCGCGCTCACTCTCCTCATCGCGTGGCGTGCCGCTGGTCGCCTCGGCCTTGGCCGGTGCCCTGGTGATGGTGCTGTCCGATCTGGTGGGGCGCCTGCTGCTTGCACCCATCGAGCTGCCGGTGGGCATTGTCACCGCCATTGTCGGTGGCCCTTGGCTGCTGTGGATCTTGCTGCGACCCTCGAGGAGCCTCGTATGAATGTATCTTCCCAACCCACCAACCTGCTGCAGGCCAGTAAGCTGTGTCTGGCCCACGGCAGGACGACAATTATCGAAGACCTGGCTTTGACCCTGCCGCCGGGCCAGGTGACGGCCATCGTAGGCCCCAACGGCTGTGGTAAGTCGACTTTGCTGGCCGGCCTGGCTCGCCTACATGCCCCGGATGGCGGCGCGGTGCTGCTCGACGGCACCGATGTCCGGCGCTTGCCGCCCCGGGAGCTGGCTCGGCGTCTGGCGCTGCTGCCTCAGGAAGCCAGTGCACCGGAGGGCCTGACCGTGGGCGACCTGGTGCGTTTCGGTCGCCAGCCCCACCAGGGCTGGCTGCGCCAGTGGTCGTCCGATGATCGGTGTGCGGTAGACGAAGCGCTGTCCGCGGCAGGCCTGGAGGCCCTGGCGGAGCGGCCGTTGGAGTCGCTGTCCGGGGGGCAGCGCCAGCGCGCCTGGATCGCCATGACCATCGCCCAGCAAACGCCGCTGCTGCTGCTGGACGAACCTACCTCGGCGCTGGATTTGGGGCACCAGTTGGAGGTGTTCGAGCTGGTGTGCAGGCTGGCGGCCCGCGGACGCACCATCGCCGTGGTGCTCCACGATCTGGCCAGTGCTTGCCGTTACGCCGACTACCTGGTCGCCATGCGCGATGGTGGCATCGTTGCTCAGGGCTCGCCGGCCGAGGTGGTTACCGAGGCGCTGGTGGCGGAGCTCTACGGCGTCGCCTGCACCTTGATCCATGACCCGGCGAGCGGCGCGCCGTTGCTGACTGATCTGCGCCGATTGGCGTGAACTTCTGCATTGCTTTGCGAATGCTGCTGGATCGTACAGGGCAAATGGCAGGCTAGCGTGTTGCAGAAAAGCCTGGTTGGTCGGATGGAAAGCGGTGTTATTGCATCAATAGAAACCCCAACAGTACAGGAGTCATCCGCATGAGTAAGTCCGCAAAAAGAGAGCTGGAGGTGGTGCGCTCCACCCGGCTAACACCACATATGCAGCGCATCACCTTGGGCGGAGAGGGGTTGGCAGACTTTCCTACAGATCAGGAAAGCGCCTATATCAAGCTGATTTTCCCACGCGGTGAAGCGGAAAAGCCCTTGATGCGGACTTACACCATTCGGTATCAGCGTGCGGCGGAAATTGATGTCGACTTCGCCCTGCACGAGCACATGGGGCCGGCGTCAGAGTGGGCGGTTAATGCAAGGCCGGGGGAGCGCATCCTGGTGGGTGGTCCTGGCCCTAAGAAGCTGATTCAATCTCAGGCTGACTGGTTTCTCCTGGCCGGTGACATGACAGCCTTGCCCGCCATCAGCGTGAACCTTGCCGCACTGCCTGATGACGCTCGGGGCCACGCCGTCATCGAGATTGTTCATCCAGCAGACAAACAGCCTCTCGTGCATCCCGAGAATTTCCAGTTGCACTGGGTCATTAACTCACAGCCGGATACAGCCAGTTCACCACTGTTGGACAAAGTAAAAAGCCTGCCTTGGTTTGACGGCCAGCCGGCGGTGTGGGCGGCCTGTGAGTTCGGGAGCATGCGCGCTTTGCGTTGCTGGTTCAAACAGACACTTGATGTGCCTAAGTCGCACTTGTATGTCTCTAGCTACTGGAAGATCGGCCAGACCGAGGATGGTCACAAGCTGGCCAAGCAGCAGGATACAATGGCAGAGTCGGTCAGCTAGTGATGTCGTCATATCGCCGTTGTTTTTGCGCTGGTGGGTATGCTGCACTGGGAACTTGAGACCGCCGTATCTTGATATCCTGGCTACTCCGCTAGGGTGTTGTCCTATGTCGTATATCGAACTCAGTATTGAAAAAATGTGCCACGGTCCAGGATAGTCGTGCTAATAGGCGCGCTTCAGGTTCAGCAAGCGGCTACAGCCGCTCAATGATTAACGCAATGCCTTGGCCACCACCAATGCATAGTGTGATCAGCCCGAAGCGGCCAGCGGTGCGTTCCAGCTCGTGCAACGCCTTGATGATCAGGATGGCGCCGGTCGCCCCTACCGGGTGCCCCAGCCCTACGGCACCGCCGTTAGGGTTCAGACGCTCATCAGGAAAGCCAAGGTCACGTGCTACAGCGATGGCCTGAGCGGCGAAGGCCTCGTTGGACTCGATGACATCGATATCTTCGATGCTGAGCCCGGCCTGCTGCAGGCAGCGGCGCACAGCAGGTGTGGGCCCCAGCCCCATTACGTCGGGTTCGACGCCTGCGACCGCGGCAGTGCGCAGGCGGGCACGCGGCTCAAGACCGCGCCGACTGGCTTCATCAGCATGTGCCAACACCAGTGACGCAGCGGCATCGTTAAGGCCTGAGGCATTGCCGGCAGTGACGACGCCGTCTTTCCTGAAGGTGGGCTTCAGACGTGCCAGATCCTCCAGAGTGACGTTTTCACGCACATGCTCATCACGCTCAAACATCATCTCGCTACGCCCTTTACGCACGGTGATCGGCACGATCTGGTTGTCAAAGCGGCCTTCGGCGATTGCCCGGGCGGCTTTGTGATGGCTGGCCAGTGCAAAGGCATCCAACGCTTCGCGGGTGAGCTCATAGCGCTGGGCGATGTTTTCTGCCGTCATGCCCATGTGGCCACTACCGAAGGGGTCGGTGAGAGTACCTAGAGTCAGGTCAGTGATCGGTGCATCGCCCATGCGAATGCCAAAACGGGCGGCAGGGGGAAGCAAGTAACCGCCGCGGCTCATTGACTCGGCACCGCCGGCCAGTGCCAGCTGGCTGTCACCCAGTACAATTTGCTGAGCAGCGCTGAGTACAGCCTGAACGCCGGAGCCACACAGGCGGTTGACGTTAAACGCTCCTGCATTGGAAGGTACCCCGGATTCCAACGCTATATGTCGAGCCAGGTAGGCATCGGCCGCGCCAGTGGTAATGATGTGGCCGTACACCGCATGATCAATATCGCTGGCGGAAACCCCGGCATCATCCAGCGCTGCCTTGGCTGTCGCTGTGCCCATTTCATGGGGAGCCAGGCCCGCCATGCTGCCGCCAAAACCACCGATGGCGGTACGCTTGCCACCCAGAATAACCACGGAATCGAGTTGCATTGGTGCTCCCCCTAACCTGTCAGGCCGGCCGCTGCCGGCGGTTCATGACGCACGGATAAACCCTAGCATACCGGCAGTGTCTGTCAGTGGTCTGTTTGTGCTGTCTGTTCGACGCTTAATGCATCGTGCAGCACCTGGGCATTGTGGCGCACCATGCCAAGCCAGGTGGAGGCTTCACCGTCACTTGCCAGGGCATCGGAGTACAGGGTGCCGGCAATTGGTACGCCGGTTTCCTCGGCCAGCTGGTTGAGTAGTGCTTGGCTGGCCATGCTTTCATGAAACAGGGCGCGGATATCTTGCTCACGGATCACTTCGATCAGCGAGGCTAGATCGGCGGCGCTGGGCTCGGCCTCGCTGGACAGTCCCACCGGCGACAGGAAGGTCAGGTCATAGGCGCGGGCGAAATGGTCAAAAGCGCGATGGCTGGTAATGATTCGTGTGTTGTCCGGTATTTTTGCCAGCAGCTGCTGTACCTCGATGTGAGTGGCTTCAACCTCCGCCAGATAGTGCTCGGCGCGCTGGCGGTAGGCGGCCGCGTTATCCGGATCGGCTTCAATCAGCCCAGCCAATATATTGTTGACATAGATATCGCCAAGTCCCAGGTCTTGCCAAGCGTGAGGGTCCTTGCCGCCGTGGTTGTGGCCCGCGTGGTCTGCATGGCTCTCATCATGGGCATAATTTTCATCGTGCTCATGGTTGTCGTGTTCGTGCTCATGATTGTCGTGTTCGTGTTCGTGTTCGTGCTCATGTGCGGCATGGCTCAGGCGCTCTTCCACGCCATCGGTGGCAACTACCACCGGCCCGTGTTGGTCGCTGGCCTTGACCAGGCGCTCCATCCAGCCTTCGAAGTTCATCCCGTTGAGCACCACCAGATCAGCCTGGCTGACGGCGCGGGCGTCGATGGGGCGCGGGCTGTAAACATGGGCGTCGGAGTCGGGGCCGACCAGGGCGATGACGTTTACATCATCGCCACCGACATTTTCGACCATATCGGCCAGGATGCTAAAGCTGGTCAGCACCTGTAGGCGCTCTGCGGCCAACACCATGGGAGTTGCCCCGAGCATGGCGCTGACCCCAAGGGTGTAAGTCAGAACGGAAGTGGAGAGTGTACGAAACATGGCAGGTTTCCTGGTGAGAGCGGTTATGGTGAAACGCTGGAGTTGAAAGGGGTCAAGAGGTTGACGACGGCGAGGACTCAAGTGGTGTCGCGCGGCGCCGCAAGCGGGCCATGACACTGTGCTGGCGGCCAAACAGTGCCGACAACACATACGCCATGCCAGCCAGCAATATGATGGATGGCCCCGACGGTAGGCCCAAGTGATAGGACAGCAGCAGGCCAAACAGGCTGGCCAGAATGGCGATTACTATGGCAATGGCGATCAGGCCTTCCAGGCGCTGGCTCCAGAAGCGTGCGGTGGTCGCCGGGAGCATCATCAGGCCTACGGCCATCAGTGTGCCCAGGGTCTGGAAACCGGCGGTGAGGTTGAGCACCACCAGCCCCAGAAAAACGCCGTGTACCAGGCCGCCGCGAACGCCCTGACCGCGCAGGAAAAGCGGGTCCAGACAGTCCACCACCAGGGCACGAAAAATGGCCGCCAGTACCAGCACAATCAGGCTGGCGATGCCGGCAATCAGCGCCAGCGCGGTGCTGTCCACGGCCAATATTGAGCCGAATAGCACATGGGTCAGGTCCACGCTGCTACCGCCCATCGACACCAGCATGACGCCTGCGGCCAGCGACATCAGAAAGAAACTGGCCATGGCTGAGTCTTCGCGGTGACCGGTCAGCCGTGACACGCTGCCGGCCAGTAAGGCCACCAGCAGCCCCGACAGGATACCGCCCAGGCTCATCATCGGCAGCGAGAAACCGGCAAACAGAAAACCCAGTGCGACGCCAGGCAGAATGGCATGGGCCATGGCATCACCGATCAGGCTCATACCGCGCAGCATCAGAAACACACCCAGCGGCGGTGCAGCAAGCGACAGTGCCAGGCCGGCCACGGCAGCGCGGCGCATGAAACCGTAGTCAAAGGGCGCAATCAGCCAGGCATCAATCAGTGCCAGCATGAGAAAACTCCGCGAGAGTGAAGGGTAGGCGCGGTGCCCGAGGCGAGGCGCCACCTTGCTGTTCGATCAACAGCTCAGGATTGACCCAGCGGCCACGGCCACCAGCCAGCAGCAGCACGTCGTCGGCCAGCTGGGCAAGCTGCTCCATGTCGTGCAGCACGACGATCAGGGTGGCGCCCTCACGGGCCATCTCGCGCAGGGTGTCCATCAGGATATCGACGGTTTCGGCATCCACGTTGGCGAAGGGCTCATCGAGCAGCAGGAGCTCGGCTTCCTGCATCAGGGTGCGGCCAATCAGCGCACGCTGGCGCTGACCGCCGGACAACTCGCCCAGTTGGCGGTGCGCCAGTTGCGAGATACCCAACCGCGACATGATTTCACGACCACGCCGATAATGGGCGGCACAGTAGCCCTTGAAAGCGCCGTGGCTCGGCCAGGTACCGGTCATGATCAGCTCTTCCACGCTCATCGGAAAACTCAGGTCCAGCGCTAACTGCTGCGGCAGCCAGGCCCGGCGCTCCTTGGGCACCGTGCACGTCACCTGCCCGCCAACGGGCGTCAGCATGCCCATGATGGCGGCAATCAGCGTGCTCTTGCCGGCACCGTTGGTACCGATGAGCGCGGTGATGGCGCCGTCCTGGAAGCGGCCGTTGAGCTGCTCAAGCACCGTATGTCCGCCCCGGGCGAGGTGCAGGTTTTCCAGTTGCAGACGCGACATCACCCCCACCACCCTGCCGCCCAGGCCACGGCCAGCCACAGTACGGCTAACGGCGCGAGTGACAGCAGCAGACGACGCCAGGCCGACAGCGACATCAGTGAAAAATGACAGGGGCCTTCGGGACGGTGGCGATGTGTATCCCGGGCGTGGCGGTGAGCCATGAAACGTCTCCAGAAAATCTCAGATCTTGAACGCCATGCAGGGCACGACAGGGCAGAAAAGGTAGAACAGCGACTGGGTGCAGGGTGCTAAAGCATATCAGCTGCGCAGCTTCTGCCCCATATTAGTCGTTGTGTCAGTGGGTATTTTATCCTGTCAGAGCCCACTTTTCTGACGGTTCGATTCTTACAGTTCAATGCCGCAGGGTAGCGGGAGAAGGCGCAAGGAAAGACAGCAGGGAAATGACCATTAGGGTTAGCGCATCTCGCCGCTTAGCATGGCAAAATGGAGCGATATCAATTACCCGCAAGGAACGAACATCGATGGCTGCCTGGTCGATACGCCGCTTTAATGCGCGCAGCGCGGAACTCCGCCGCTTCAGCTCCGTTTTCGGGCTTGCTTATCGTGTTTCAGCGCCACGATGGCTGCTGGCACTGATGCTGACGATAGTGCTGGCTGGCTGCGATGACGCCGTAACTTCCCTGCAAAACTCGCCGCCGCCACAGCCCCAGGCTGAAAGCTTTTCGGGCAAGCAGCTGGTGCGCCAGGCCAGCGTTCAGGGCAAGGCCAGCGTCCAGAACGCCGCTATGCCGGTCAGTAGCGGGTCTGAGAGCAGTGCGCCTGACAGTGAAAGCCGCATCGAAGAGCGGCGCAGCTACACGATGGCCTTTGGTGAAGCTGACCCGCTGGTCGCGATGTATCGCGAAGTTCAGCAAGCCTGCCTGGATAGTGCTGACTGTCAGATAGAGCAGGGCAGTCTGAATACGCCGCGCTACGGCCATGCCAATGGCCATCTGGCTCTTCGGATCGTGCGGGAGCAGGTGGATAACGCCGAAGCTGTACGCCTGGTCGTCGACTCTCCCGACCTCAGTGGTGTTGAGGTCACCCGTAACGATCGCACTCAGCAAATGATAGATACCGACGCGCGCCTGACACAGCAGATCGTGCTGCGTGAGCGGCTCAAAGAGCTTGCTGAGCAGGGGCGCGGCTTCAGCGAGCGGCGTATTCAGGATCTGCTGCAAGTCGAGCGTGAGTTGGCCCGGGTGCAGGGCCAGATCGAGTCCATGCAGGGCCAGTCGCGTCATTTGGCACGGGTTACCGACAGTGTGGCGGTCAGCGTCCGTTTCGAGCAGCAGCGGCGCATCGAGCCGGCACAGTACGGTGTATTCTCCCCGCTGTTGCGCGCGCTGGATCGCAGCGTTGAGCTGTTTTTCGAGTCGGTGGGCCAGGTGATACTGGTGGTGGTCTTCCTTACGCCCTGGGTGGTCATCGGTATTCCTGCGCTGTGGTTGCTCAGTCGGCTGTGGCATCCGCTGAAGCGTGCTTTTGCTCGCTTAGGAAGTAAGCGGCGAGGGCGTAAGCGTGAAGCTAAAGACCTGCCTGGCGAATAACATCAATGAATAATAAAGCGACCCAGCAGAGGCAACGATGCTAGCCAAACACTCGATTCAATATCAGCGCTACCAAGTGCTGCTGGCCGGTCTGTTCAGCCAGGTACTTTGCATGGGCGTGGCCCGCTTTGCCTATACGCCCCTTCTGCCTCTCATGCAGCAGCAGACCTTTATGACTGAGGCTGATGGCGGCTGGCTGGCGGCCTTTAATTACGCCGGCTACATGCTGGGCGCGGTGCTGGTTTCCACGATCCACAGCGTTCAGCTCAAGGACACCTTGTATCGCATCGGGCTGGTGCTGGCAGTGCTGTCTACGGCAGGTATGGCACTGGCCGACAGTTTCTGGCTGTGGGCGGTGCTGCGCTTCGTGTCGGGCGTGTCGACCACCAGTGGGATGTTACTGGCCTCAGGGCTGATCCTGCACTGGCTGATCAACCACGGTCAGCGCGGTGAGTTGGGTATCCACTTCGCTGGCGTCGGGGTCGGGATTCTGGTGGCGGCACTAGCGGTAGAGCTGATGCTGCATTTTGCGATGGGCTGGCAGGTTCAGTGGTGGGGCTTCAGTGTCCTGGCACTGGTTCTGCTGGTGCCAGCCTGGCGCTGGTTGCCGCGTCCTGACAAACCGCTGCCAGGTGTGAGTGCGCATCCCGACCAAGCGGTTATGCCGCCAACGCGGACTTTCATGGTACTGATGCTTGGCGCTTATTTCTGTGCTGGTTACGGCTACGTGGTCAGTGCCACCTTCATTGTTGCGATTGTGGAGCATGAACCGCTGCTGGCTGGCGCGGGCAACTGGACCTTCGCTCTGGTGGGGCTTGCAGCCGCACCAGCGGTAATCTTATGGGACTTTATCGCCCGGCGCATTGGCTACCTGGCTGCGCTGATGGCCGCCATGTTATTGCAAGTGGTAGGTATCGTTCTGCCGGCAGTGACCGCTAATCTTGGCATCGTGCTGCTCAGCGCCGTGCTGTATGGCGGCACCTTTCTTGGTTGCGTCAGCCTGGTGCTGACCATGGCCGGCAAGCTGTATCCGCACAGCCCCGCCCTGCTGATGGGGCGCATGACATTGGCCTACGGTGCAGCGCAGATCATTGCTCCGGCGCTGACTGGAATGATCGCCGAGACTTCTGGGCGTTACGATATGGGGTTGTGGTTCGCTGGTGGCTTCGTGTTACTGGGAACCATACTGCTAGCCTGGTTGCGCCATATTGACCAGACGGCGCAACAGCTCGACGCCGCAGCCGTGGCGGGTTGAGTCGTTATGCTGCGTCATTGCTTTGTAATTCAAGGAGTACCCCATGACCGCCTTTGACCAGGTATTCGCTGCCCTGGATGACCTGCATGCGCAGGATCCGCGCCAGGTTGAAATTGATGGCAAACACCTGCCTCAAGAACTGTGGCATGCCAGTCGCATGAGCGCCTGGCTGCATCAACTGGTTGAAGCACCTGATGAACTGATTCGTCTGGCAGTGCGCGCTCAGCACCTGCAGCGCTGGCAGGTGCCGCGCAGCGAATACCCTGAAGGACGGGTGGGTTATCTGACCTGGCGTCGCGACCAGGGTCAGCGCGCTGGGGAAACCACCGCACAGCTGATGCTGCAGGCAGGCTACAGCCCCGAGCAGGCCGAACAAGTGGCAAAAATGATCCGCAAACAGGGCCTGGGGCGTGACGCGGGCGCCCAAGCCGTCGAAGACTGCGCCTGTTTGGTGTTTCTGGAAAACTACTTCAGCAACTTTTCTCGGCAGATCGAACACGATCAGCTGATGCGCATTGTGCGTAAAACCTGGCAGAAAATGTCGCCCGCAGCACACAGCCTGGCGCTGGCATTGCCTATGGCAGCAGAATCCCGAGCGCTGGTGGAAAAGGCTCTGGCAACATGAACGTAGTGCGCCAGACTCACCAACCTCGACCACTCAGCGAGACATGGCGCCATGACCACCGGCTGGGCCCTGCTACCCAGCGATCACGACCTCAGCCAGCATATTGATGATGAGATGCCACAGCTGCTGGGTTTTCTGGTCAAGGCCATGCCCAGCACTACTGAGCGTCAGACGGCTTGAGAGAGGGGCTTGCGGGCGATGAACTGCACCACGGCACCCAGGCCGTTATGGCCACGGCCTTCGATGACTTGCCGGTCGAGCTCGCGGTTCATTTCAATAGAAAAGCCGGCAAAGGCGGCTTCCAGCTCAGCGGCGGTAAGGGTACGGTCTGGCGTTCCCGGTCCGCCGGTATCGCGAGACGCCTGAGCTGGCGTGTAGGCTTCCAGAATCAGGACGCCGCCAGGCTTGAGGGCTTGTGCTACCTGGCGGTGCAAGTGCGGCCGATTGGCCTGTGGCAGATGGCAAAAAACCGACACCACGGCATCAAAGGATGCAGCGGGAAACTCGTGCACGGCAAGGTCAGCCACCAGAACATCGAGCGGCACGCCTTTGTCTCTGGCCAGGCTCTCTGCCTTGCGCAGGCCGACTGCCGAGATATCCACCGATAATACCTGGTGGCCAAGAGCGGCCAGATACACACCATTGCGCCCCTCGCCATCTGCCAGACAAAGTACCTTCTTCGGTGCCTTGCCAATCAGCGCAACCTGATCGCGCAGAAAGTCGTTCGGCTCAGTGCCGTAAACATAATCATCCGTGCTATAGCGCTCGTCCCACATGGCTGCCTCTTGAAAGCGGTTAGTGATATATCAAAAAAGAATATTATGGGCAGGCTATTGTTATAAGGCCAGCCCCGCAAATTCTCCACATCACTTGAAAGTAGAAATAAGCGGTAGCTTTTTTCTACCAGGCTGAGGAAGCTAGCCCCAATTGATCCAGTGACTCAGCGCGTCGCGGTTAGCAATTTCGATCTGTTGAGCGCGGGGCTCTCCCTCCAGGTGGCTGGGATTTACCCCTAGTTGGCGTAATGCGTAAAGCACCAGAGGGCCGCGTACGCTGAGTGTCAGGGCGTCATCGCTCATGCCGTAGTCGCGTGCTACAAGCTCACGCTCTTCCGGCGGCAAGCGCCGGTCGGCAATCAAACGCACCTCGACCCGTGTTTGCCATTGGGCATCGCAGGCCTCGTCGTGCTCCCCCAGCATTTCGCCGCAATCTTCTGGCACGCTGCGAAAGCGGCTCAGTACGAAATCGCGAAACCCACGGTGCTTCTCGCAGTAGGCCCGAACGTGCCAGCGCCCCGCGGCAAATACCAAGGTGTGGGGCACCACAATACGCTCTTCGCCCTGGGGGCATGTGAAAGACGCGTAGACGACTTCCAGCCTGCGCTTTTCACGCGATGCCTTTATCAGCGCACGCACCACTTCCGGCGATACCACCCGGTCAGGCGATGGCAGTGCTTCAGTGTTCACAGCCTGACCACCAAGCCCGGCAAACGGCGAGTCCAGGCTGTCATGCAGGCCTTGCAGCTGCAGGAACTCCTCTACCCGACCCTCGGTGAATAAAGCGTCAAACTGGGCGTTTGGCACAAAACCCTTGAGCGACGCGTCGTAGGCGAGGTTATGCGGCGCTAATGAACGATAGTCACGCAGCACCTTCTGCGCCTGCTGGCGCCCGATGCCAAAGGCCTCTCCGATCTGTGAGGCCACCACCCGGCCTTCCCACAGCGCCAGAGTCTCGATCAACCGATAGCGAGCCAGAGTGTCCCAAGGGAGTGGGATGGTAGGCATAGATCACCTGTCTCTATAAATGTGCGCCTAGTATGTTCTAGGTCATGACCGGGCTGAAGACTAGTCTGGTTATATGAACAGTATCTGGTAAAAATGTATTAGCAATGGTTGGATTGTGAACAGACGCATCGTTGTT
>NZ_JBQDJZ010000024.1:0-29585 GCF_052095765.1 Halomonas sp. | reverse complement strand
CCTCGGACCTGCCTCTCTCGACACCCAACCGCAATCTGGTGAGGCTGACCATTGTCCGGGGAATCAGCTGGACCGGTTTTCTGGCAGGGCTGATCATCGGCGTTGAGGGCCTGAACTTCAGTCTCAATGTTCCTGCTGTCATCACTGTCATCCTGCTCATGGGGCTGATCAACGTGGCCACCTGGTGGCGGCTGGGCCGGCCGCGGGATGTCAGTCACCAGGAATATCTGCTCCATCTGTTGGTCGACGTCATCGGCCTAACGCTGCTGTTCCATTTCACTGGCGGTTCAACCAACCCGTTCATCAACTACTATCTGATTCCCGTGACAATAGCTGCGGCTACCCTGCCCTGGCGTCATGCTTGGATTATTGCCGGCACCTCGCTGCTGGCCTACAGCCTGCTGATGTTTTACTACCATCCGGTGCCCCAGCTGGGTATGTCACATGAAGGCAGCAAGCTGAATCTGCATACACTGGGCATGTGGCTCAACTTTGCCCTGTCGGCTGGCCTGGTCACGTTTTTTGTCTACAAGATGGCCGGTGCTCTGCGGGCCAAAGAACAGACGCTTTCGAACACCCGCGAGGCGTCGCTGCGCAACGAACAGGTGCTGGCTGTCGCCACCCAGGCGGCTGGCACAGCTCACGAGTTGGGCACCCCTCTGTCGACCATGGCTGTGCTACTGTCAGAAATGCGTCAGGACGCCGCTGACAATACCCAGTTGACGGGCGACATCGAGCTGCTACGCCGCCAGGTAGATACCTGCAAGTCCCATCTGCAACGGCTGGTAGAAGGTGCCGACCGCACACGCATGACAGCCCCCGACACACATGATGCAAGACAATGGCTGAATGATGTGGTGCAACGCTGGCTGGTCCTGCGCCCCGACGTCAGTCATCGATTGGACATGATCAATACCGCCGTCAGCTCAAGTAACAACACTGACGACACGCCCTGGATCAGCGTTGATACAACACTCGATCAGGCGCTGACCAACCTGCTCAACAATGCTGCCGATGCCAATCCGGATAACATTGTCATCTACTTAGAATGGAGCAACACAGAGGTGGTGATCGATATCCGTGATCATGGGCCTGGTGTTCCGCTGGCCATTGCAGACCAGCTGGGCGAAACCTTCATTTCCACTAAGAGCAAAGGGATGGGAATCGGGCTGTTTCTCACCCATGCCACTATCAATCGGCTCGGCGGCGGTGTCAGCCTCTATAATCACCCCGAAGGCGGAACCTTAACCGAAGTGATTCTGCCGCGCCGCACGCCGGGCAGTTGACCGACCTGCTTCTCGGGTTGACTCAGGAGGACGTCATGCAAGAGACACATCAACAAAGCAGCCAAACCCTGTTGGTCATCGATGATGACGAGATGTTCTGCCATGTGATGCAGCGGGCTCTGACACGGCGGGGCTATGAGGTGCTGGTTGCCCACTGTGGCAGTGATGCCCTGACCTTGGCCCGCCGGCATCAGCCAGCGCTAGCCACCTTGGATCTCAAACTGGAAAACGAGTCGGGGCTGAAGCTGTTGCCCGAGCTACTTGAGGCGGCTCCCGAATGCCAGGCCATCATCCTGACCGGATACTCCAGCATCGCCACCGCGGTTGAGGCGATCAAGCTGGGTGCGGTCAACTATCTGTGCAAACCGGTGGATGCCGATGACATTATCGACGCCTTCAATCGCCAGCAGGGCGACCCCGGGGCAGAGCTTGCCGACAACCCGCCCTCGATCAACCGCTTGGCCTGGGAGCATATCCAGAAAGTGCTACATGAGCACGACGGCAACATCTCTGCGACCGCTCGCGCGCTGGGTATGCATCGCCGCACATTGCAGCGCAAACTGCAAAAGCGCCCGGTGCGCCGCTAGGAAGTCTCAGCCGTGGTTGAGGTCATCAGTGACGTCATCAGCCGCTGAGCCAGCCGGCTGCCCTGCTCCAATGAGCTGACATCGGTCACATCATCCAGCAGCACGCAGCACCACACCCAATCACCCGCATCCAGCGCCAGCGGTGTCAACGGGTAGTCGCCGGCAGGTAGGCCCAGCCAACGCGTTGCTCCCGGCGGCGGACAGTCACTGCCGGTAGCGGGCACCAGCATCAGCGCAAGAGACAGCGGCGTTATCAAGGCACCGACCAGCAGCCCACCCTCATCCTGAGGGAGCGGCTGGAAGCACAGGGCATCGGCTGCCAGACGTGGATTGAACCCTGCCTGCTGTTTGGCCTCACGCAAATAGCGGCGCTCCCAGCTAGTTACCAGCCGACGTAATTCCGCATACTGCTCCGGCCTGAGTGCCTGCATGATGGGCTCCTTGACGAGTTCTTTGGTAAGTTTCCTGGTGAGTTGCTTGACGAGTTTCTGCAGGGTGATCGCCACTACGCCAACTCAGCCACTGCAGGTTTGCATCCCGGTTGAATGCTAGCATGGGCCAGACACTCCCTGATGCGACGAGTTTATCAATGACACCCAGCAAGCGACTCGAGATTGCCACCGACATTGCACACCGTGCTGGCCTGATGATTGTGGAGGCGCGGCGCCAGGGCCACCTGCAAGAACGCTACAAGGGTGGTCAGGAGCTGGTGACCGACACTGATGTTGCGGTCGACACCTTCATCAGCGAGCAGCTCGATACGGTGTTTCCCGACGAACAGCGCCTCAGTGAAGAGCTGACACCCCAGCAGGACGACCTGTCACAAACCGGCAGCTTATGGGTCATCGATCCCATCGATGGTACTGTCAACTTTGTCCATGGGCTTCGCCACGTGGCCGTGTCGATCGGCTGGTTCGATGGCACGCGAATGGTGATCGGCGTGGTGCATGCGCCCTTTCTTGACGAAACCTTTACCGCCATTGCTGGCCAGGGTGCCTGGTGCAACGGTCAGCCAATCCACGTAAGCCAGACTGAGACTCTGTCGCGTTGTTTGGTGGCCACCGGTTTTCCCTATCAACGTGAAAGCCGCCCGCCGCTGATGCGACGCCTGCAAGCTGTGTTGAGCCACTGCCAAGACATCCGTCGCAACGGCTCGGCAGCGCTGGATCTTTGCGATGTCGCCTGCGGCCGGCTGAACGCTTACTACGAGAGCGTTTCCCCCTGGGACTTCGCTGCCGGCCTGCTGATTGCCCACGAGGCCGGCGCGCGAACCGGGCACCTTTATCCTGTGCCTGAGGGAGTGCCGCCAGAGCTGTACGGCGAAAACCTGCTCGTCAGCACGCCTGTCATCCATGAGCCCCTGGGCAAGCTGCTGCGCCAGGCCGACCGAAACACGGCTTCTCACGCCTCTGGTAAGTTCTAGTCGAGTTTTAACAAGCATGGCCTACTCCAGAACCCGCCTAATGATACCGATGATACGCTTGACGCCTGGTGTGTAGGGCGCAAAAACCAGCGGCAGTGCAGAGAAATGATTGGTCATCACAGCACGCTCGTGGCTGAATGCACAAAATCCGTAATGGCCATGCGCACTGCCCAGCCCGGAGTTGTTCACCCCACCAAACGGCAGGCGGTTATGAATGAACTGGATCAACGTCAAATTGACACCAACACTGCCGGAGCTGGTGGCTTCGATGACCTGATCGATACGTTTCCGGTCATTATCGAAAACATACAGCGACAGGGGTTTGGGGCGAGCATTGATCTTCATTATGACGTCTTCCAGGTCATCATAAGCCATGATCGGCAGGATTGGCCCAAAGATTTCTTCGTGATCAATAGCCATTTCAGGCGTAATTGCCTCAATCAACACGGGCTTGAACCGGGTGCCATCACGAATTTCCTGTTGCGTTACGTGCGCGCCTTTTGCCGTCGCATCCGTCAACAGTCCGGCAAGGCGGTCGGCGTGGTGCTTGTTGACAATCCGCGAGAGATCGCTGCTTATGCTGCCCTCAGCATATGCTTTGGCGATCCGCTCACGCAGTAACCTTGTGAATGTCTCTTTGACGGACACATGAACGAACAGGTGATCCGGGGCAATGCAGGTCTGCCCAGCATTGGCAAATTTGCCAAACACAATCCAGTCGGCGGCACGCTTAAGATTTGCGCCCGGTCCAATAATAGTGGGCGACTTGCCACCTAGCTCCAGCGTAACGGAAGCGAGAGTTTTGGCTGCTGCGGACATGACAATCTTGCCAACGGCGGGACTGCCCGTGAAGAAAATATGGTCAAAGGACAAGCTGAGCAATGCCTGTGACGTTTTCAGCCCACCTTCGACGACGGCAACCAGGTCGAGCGAAAACGTTTCTGCCAACAATCTCGCAATCAGAGCAGAGGTGGCAGGTGTCATTTCCGACGGCTTGATGATCGCCGCATTCCCGGCGGCAAGGCAGGACACTAACGGGCCGATCGCTAGGCTGAAGGGGTAGTTCCAGGGCGCAATGATCAAACAGACACCGCGCGCCTCTGGCCTGACACGCGCTGACGTTCCAAAGGTAGCCAGCGTTGGCGCTACCCGGGAAGGCCGCATCCATCCGCGCAAGTGGCGGCGAGCATGTTTGATTTCTTGCAACACGGGAAGAATTTCGGTCAGGATCGTTTCGGTTTCGGGTTTACCGAAATCCTCCGTCAATGCTGCAACAATCGCCGCCTCATTGTTCTTGATCACATCGGAGAGCAGAGACAGCGCTTGTTTCCGCTCGGCCAAACCGAAGTTGCGCCTGCGATCCGTCACCCCTACTGCCTGCATGTCAAACGCCGCCTGGATGTCAGGGTCAATCGTCACCTTGGAATTCGTCAATTTAATGCCCAATCAATAGAAGGGTTTTCAACACCCTGACCAGACTCCCCAGTGAACGCAATGCGATCGACAGGCTGCGGCTTGTGTAGCAACACCATCGATAGTTTCACCATATCGATCTGTCAGGCTCAGACTATTGGATAAAGAATATCGTCTGCTTCACAATGTACTCCAACAATCAGCTCATTTACCGCAGGAGCGGTTCATTAAGGAGTACTTCGATGTTTGTGGTCATTTTTGGTCGCCCGGGTTGCCCATTCTGTGTGCACGCCAAGGAACTCGCTGAGAAACTGGACGAAGCCAAGGCTATCGAAGGCTTTCGCTATATCGACATCCATGCCGAGGGCATCTCCAGGGCCGATATGGAAAAAACCATTGGTAAGCCAGTGGAAACCGTTCCGCAGATCTTTGTTGACCAGACCCACATCGGTGGCTTTACTGAGTTTGACCAGTACGTCAAGGACAAGGGGCTGTTGGCCGGCTAGCCTCATGTGGTTTATCGCTAGCACCCAAAAAGCCGCCCGAGAATAGCTCCTCGGGCGGCTTTTTGGGTGCTAGCGGCCAGATGGAGTGTCGTTCTCCACCCTGGCTATCAGTCGAACGTCATCTCGGGGACATGGTCAGGCACAATCAGCTTGCCCGCCGTTTTCTCGATGATTTCCTCAACGCTGACACCTGGCGCGCGCTCCTTGAGCACGAAGGCACCGTTCTCGATTTCGAGATAAGCTAGATCCGTCAGCACGCGACGGATACAGGCAGCGCCGGTCAGCGGCAGCTCGCACTTCTCTAACAGCTTTGATTCACCGTGCTTGGACGCATGGGTCATAGTGCAGATGATATTTTCTGCGCCAGCGACCAGGTCCATGGCGCCGCCCATACCTTTGATCAGCTTACCGGGAATCATCCACGAGGCGATATTGCCTTCCTGATCCACTTCAAATGCGCCAAGAACAGTCAGATCCACATGGCCGCCGCGGATCATTGCGAAGGACTCAGCAGATGAAAAAATTGCCGCCCCAGTACGGGCCGTCACGGTTTCCTTACCGGCGTTGATCATGTCTGCATCTAGCTCTGCTTCGGTGGGATAACGCCCCATCCCCAGCAGACCGTTCTCAGACTGCAGCATTACATCGATATCATCCGGCACATAGTTGGCGACCAGTGTCGGGATACCGATGCCCAGATTGACATAAAACCCATCTTCCAGCTCGCGCGCTACGCGCTGAGCCATTTGTTCACGTGTAAGTGCCATCCTGTTTATCTCCTGTCAGGTGTTGAGAAGCCTTGCAAAGCGCCGAGGGCAATTTTTGTGGATTCAACCCTCGCGAACCATGCGCCTTTCAATACGCTTCTCAAAGCTGCCCTGAATGATGCGATCGACGTAGATACCGGGGGTGTGAATCTGGTCGGGCTTCAACTCACCAGGCTCAACGATTTCCTCGACTTCGACCACAGTGATACGGCCTGCCGTCGCAGCCATGGGATTGAAGTTCTGGGCTGTATCGCGGTAAACCACATTGCCGAAGCGATCGGCCTTCCAGCCCTTAACAATGGCAAAGTCGCCCACCACACTCTCTTCGAGAATGTACGGCCGGCCATTGAACTCACGAACCTCCTTGCCATCGCCGACCGGTGTGCCATACCCAGTTGCGGTATAAAACGCAGGAATACCTGCACCGCCGGCACGCATTTTTTCAGCCAGAGTGCCTTGAGGAGTCAGAATGACCTCAATCTCATCATTCAGCATCTGCTTCTCGAACAGCGCGTTCTCACCCACATAGGATGCGTAGATCGTACTGATCTGACGGTCTTCTAGCAAAATCCCCAAACCAAAACCATCAACGCCGCAGTTGTTGGAGTAGACAGTGAGATCCTTAGTACCACGTCGCTTGATCTCAGCAATCAGGTTTTCGGGGATACCGCACAGACCAAAACCGCCTGCAATCACGGTCATGCCATCCTCGATACCTTCCATTGCCTCTTCGTAGGAACTCACACGCTTGTCAAATCCGGCCATCTAGTGCCTCCAGGGTGAAGGGTGCTGGGAAAATGATGCGGTCTCCAGCAAGTACAGTGTTACTGCTGATGAAATACCTAAAAAGTTAGTGCTATTCATTAATCGCTTGTTTCCTGAAACAATCTTCCCGTTGATTCCCATGACCGTCAAGCAGCTATATGGTTTTGTTACTTCAGCAGCCTGACGCTGGGCAGAATCACTCCCATCTATTAGCATAATACACCCCTCAAAGTTCAGGAGTTCGGCATGTCAATCCTGACTGGCATCGCCAGTGTCATATTGCTCGTCCTCAATACTCTGTTCTGGGGTGCGCCGCTGATCATTCTAACACTGGTGAAGCTGGTGGTTCCCGGCAGGCCACTACAGCGGCGAGTACTTAACGGGCTGAATGCCATTGCCCTGAACTGGATCGGGTTCAACCTGTGGTGGATGCGCCAGCTACTCCGTCCCGACCTGCATGCCACTCTGCCGAAAGAGCTCAGTGTAGATGACTGGTGGCTGGTAATATCCAACCACCGCAGTTGGACCGATATCTTCATGTTACTGATGGTGCTGCACAGGCGTATCCCCATGCCGCGCTTCTTTCTCAAGCAGCAGCTGATATGGATTCCGGTGGTGGGCCTGGCCTGGTGGGCACTGGAGTTTCCCTTCATGCGGCGCTACAGCCGGGAAAAGCTGGCACGCAACCCGAAACTTGCCGAACGCGACCGCCTGGCTACTGAACGCATGTGCCGCCGTGCCCGTGAAGCCCCCATCACTATCTTCAACTTTGTCGAGGGCACTCGCTTCACCCCGGCCAAGCGCGACCAGCAGCAAAGCCCATATCGCCATCTGCTACGGCCCAAGGCCGGCGGCACAGCCCAGGTTCTGAGCTTACTTGGCGACCGGTTAGGAGGAATCATCGACGTAACACTGGACTACACCAACCCCAACCCCAGCTTTTGGGAATTTCTGTGCGGTAAAGAAGGAAAAATAACCCTTCACGCACAGCGACTGGAGGTTCCCGAATGGATGCTCAACGGGGACTATCATCAGGACCCGGACTACAAGGAACGCTTCCATACATGGTTGAACGAGCTATGGCAGGCGAAGGACGCCGCCCTCGATGCAAAGTTGCATCACTGATATGTGCTATCAGTCTAGCTTTACTGCTGGCGAGCTGCGCCTCATCGCCACAGCAGCAAAGCGTGTCGCGCCACAGCGGGGCAATTGCCGGCAACTGGATTACCATCAAGCAGGGTGACACCCTGGGTGAAATTGCCAAGCAGGCTGATGTTCCTCTACTGCGCCTACAGCGCTTTAACCCCGGCGTCCAAAGTCGCGAGCTGGCTGTTGGGCAGCGTATTCTAGTACCCCATAGTACAGAGCGCGCACCTTCTGGTGGGCCTTACCGCTACCGGATTCGCCCCGGTGATACCTTCAGCAAGGTGGCCCGGCATTTCGGCACCTCACCCATCACTATTGTCGCCGCCAATAGCAATGTTGACCCCTCGGGGCTGGCGGTTGGTCAACTGGTCGATGTGCCGTTGAAATCAGGCACTGGAGGTGGCACCTCCAGTGTGGCGAGGTCTTCCCGCAAAAGCGCCACACTACCCGACCCCGGGCCGCTGCCTAAAACTGGCACAAGCTGGAGCTGGCCACTGACGGATTACAGCATTACGCGGCGCTTCGGCAAGGATAGCCGCGGCACCCTACAGCCCATGCTGTTAAGCACTAACAGAGGTGCCAGGGCAAGTGCGGTCAACGACGGAGAAGTGAGGTTTGCCGATAGCATGCGCCAGCTGGGGCAGGTGGTGATTGTGCACCATGAAGGCAATTTGCAGAGCGTCTATGCCAACTGCAAGGAATTGCTGGTCAAGAGCGGCGCCAAGGTAAACCGTGGCAACCCGCTGTGTGAGGTGGATGTTAACGAGCGAGGCCAGACCGAGCTACTATTTGATATGCGCCACGGGGGTAAGCCCATCGATCCTGCCCTTCTATTGCGCTGATTAACGTTACGCCCTGACCGGGCTGCTATGGTCAGGGCGCTTCTTATTGTCTGTAATCAACCGGCCTAGATAACGGTATAATTTAGTCTGTTATTTAGCGCTGATAGCCGGACTGAACAAACGGCATCTTGCTAATTGTCATGAGTAGACGCTTACCACGCACCTCGGCATAAACAGTATTGCCAATCTCTGCCTCAGACACGCTGACATAACCCATGGAAACAGGTTTGCCGACGCAGGGACCAAAGCCACCGGAAGTCACACGGCCAATGGCCTGCCCGTTGGCATCGAACAACTCAGTGCCTTCGCGCACCGGAGCCCGGCCCTCGCCCAGCAAACCCACACGCCTGCGCTTGGCACTTTTGTTAGCGAGCTGCTCAACGATGATATCGGCACCCGGAAAACCGCCCTCCCGCTCACCACCCTGACGCCGCGACTTGCCGATGGCAAAGTTCAGACCGGCCTCCACCGGTGTGGTGGTTTTATCAATATCATTTCCATACAAGCACAGCCCCGCTTCCAGACGCAGCGAATCACGCGCCCCAAGACCAATGGCTTCGACCTCTTCTTCAGCTAGCAGCCGACGTGCCAAGGCATCTGCCTGATCGGCCGCTACAGAGACTTCAAAACCGTCCTCACCGGTATAGCCGCTGCGGCTGATCCACACCGGCATGCCGTCAATATCGAAATGACCGTGCTGCATGAACACCAGATCACAAGCCTCAGGACACAGCCGCCCCATCACCTCGGCAGCCTTGGGGCCTTGAACCGCCAACAGTCCGCGATCGAGTACCTCCAGCGCATTATCAGGAAGCTCGCGACGCAGGTGCTCAATATCGTCATGTTTACAGGCGGCATTGACCACGAGATACAGATGGTCGCCGGCATTGACGATCATGAAGTCGTCAAGGATGCCACCCGCTTCATTGGTGAACATACCGTAGCGCTGCATTCCTTCAGCCAGTCCTGTCACATCAGCAGGAACTAGACGCTCAAGGGCCTTAGCTGGATTGTCACCGCGCAGCAGCAGCTGCCCCATGTGCGAGACATCGAACACTCCACAGGCGCTGCGAGTGTGTTCATGCTCCCGCTTGACGCCTAGCGGATATTGCACCGGCATTTCATAGCCGGCAAAAGGCACCAGCTTTGCGCCCAGTTCAACATGCAATTCATACAGCGGTGTACGGTTCAATTGGGTCATGCTCATTACTCCTCAAGGAAATAGCGCAGCATAAACACCTGCGGCTAAAACAAGAGAGGTGCCCCGCAGGGCACCTCTCGAACCTGAACCCGGGGCTCAGGCCTTATCGTGATCAAGCTCTTCGCCCGGCAGGATATCCTCGCCGTTGAAGTAGGCCTTGGCCAGTTTGAACACCACTGGCGACAGCAGCGCCAAAGCGATGAGGTTCGGAATTGCCATCATGGCGTTGAAAGTGTCGGCCATCAGCCAGATAAAACCAAGCTGTGCCATGGCACCCACCGGTACAGCGAGTACGAACAACACACGGTACAACATGATGGAGCGCGTGCCGAACAGGAACTGGAAACACTTCTCACCATAGAAGGACCAGCCGAGGATGGTGGTAAAGGCGAAAATAGACAGCACTATGGATACGATCGCCTCGCCATAGCCGGGTAGCGCATTATCAAACGACAGTGCCGTCAGCGATGCACCCGCCTCTCCCGTTTGCCATACCGGCGCAGTCAGGATGACCAGCGCGGTGATGCTACATACCATGATGGTGTCAATAAAGGTACCTAGCATGGCAATCAAGCCCTGACGTACAGGGTTCTTGGTCCTGGCTGCGGCGTGGGCGATAGGCGCACTACCCAGGCCCGCCTCGTTAGAGAAGATACCGCGCGCCACGCCAAAACGGATCGCCGCCATCACCGCTGCACCGGCAAAGCCACCCAACGCTGCATGCGGATTGAAGGCATAGTAGAAAATGCTGCTAAAAGCCCCGGGAATCTGATCAGCCTGTATGATCAGCACCACGATACCGGCCACGATATAGGCAATGCCCATAATCGGAACCAGCTTTCCGGCCACCTTGGCGATCCGTTTGATACCTCCCAGGATCACTGCACCAGACAACAGCATGATGACAATGCCGGTTACCATGGGCGGAATGCTGAAACTGCTCTCAAGTGCATCGGCTACTGAGTTTGACTGCACGGTATTACCAATGCCGAAAGCTGCGACCGCACCAAAGAAAGCAAAGGCGGCGCCCAACCACAACCACTTACGTCCCAGGCCATTTTTGATGTAGAACATCGGTCCGCCGATGTGGTTGCCGGTAGAGTCTGTTTCACGGAAGCGTACCGCCAACACCGCTTCAGCAAACTTGGTTGCCATACCGACTAGGGCAGTAATCCACATCCAGAACACCGCACCCGGACCACCTAGTGCAATGGCGGTAGCCACACCCGCAATATTACCCGTACCAATGGTTGCTGAGAGCGCCGTCATCAGCGCATTAAACGGCGAAATCTCACCGTCGTCGTCTGTTTTGCTTTTTCCGCTTGGCGTGTGCTTTTCATCACGCCCCTGCCACATTAGCTTGAAGCCCGTGCCGAGCTTGCGGATCGGCAGCAGCTTCAGACCCAGCTGCAAGTAAATGCCGACACCGAGCAACAGTATAAGCATCAATGGTCCCCAGACCACACCGTTGATCTGAGTGAATATATTGTTCAGAGTATCCACAAACGTCTCCTAGATATTTTTAGCTTTTTATGCAAAAGAAAAACACCGGCAAGACCGCACAGTCACAACTGGTGCAGCGGCCAATCGTACTCTTTTATGCAACAGCGACGCCAATAATAACGGATCACAGCGTTGACACACCCCCAAACAACACAACGATAGACAGTATTCACTGTAGATAAAACTATTTGGTACTATCCCGGCTTACCATGTTTCCTATTGGAAACGGAGTATTACTGGTATGACCCATGCATCTGGCACCAGTAACAAAAGACCCTCACGGTATGCCTAACTTTCTCCTGCCTTGCTATAATTACCACTGTCTGCCCTAGCAGTCGCGCCACCGCTGGACGGAAGCACTATCCCAAGCCATGCAGCTTACCGACACCAGGGCGGCCAGGTCTTCTCTCTTGATCCGAGTCTCGCCAATACGGTTCAATGGCAGTAGGATTCAAGAACCATTGAAACTTTTTCGTATAGGAAACAACCCATGAGTTCAATTCCCACCGAACTGCGCTATGCCAAAAGTCACGAGTGGACCAGAGACAACGGTGACAGCACCGTCACCATCGGTATCACCGAACATGCCCAGGAAGCTCTCGGGGATGTGGTCTTTGTCGAGTTGCCCGAGGTTGGCACCCATCTGTCCATAGGAGACGAGTTTGGCGTTGTGGAGTCCGTCAAGGCGGCATCTGACCTGTACTCACCGGTTGCGGGTGAAGTGCTCGAAGTCAACGAAGCTCTGGAGGATTCGCCGGAGTCCATCAATGAGTCGCCTTACGGGGACGCCTGGATCATGAAGCTGCGTCTAGACAACCCCGAGGATCTCGAGGCGCTACTCACCGCCGATGGCTACAAAGCCTTTATTGAAACCGAAGACTGATAGCAAGGCGCCGGGGAACCTTTGCTGCCCCGGCAGTTATCCTGCTCAGGCTTAACCGATACAGCGATCTGCTACCACCGACAGGGTATTCCATGGCTTTCGATACTAGAAGCTTGGCCGACCTGGCCAACCACGACGCTTTTATTGCACGCCACAACGGCCCACGGGCTGACGATGCGGCAAAAATGCT
The DNA here is from genome assembly GCF_052095765.1 of Halomonas sp. GTDB lineage: Bacteria > Pseudomonadota > Gammaproteobacteria > Pseudomonadales > Halomonadaceae > Halomonas. The sequence goes on along the minus strand of NZ_JBQDJZ010000024.1, from coordinate 17,073 downwards.
CGACACACTTGGTCTGGACGGCATCAAGGAGCTGCTGCAACGCACGGTCCCTGCCGACATCCGTCTGGCCGACGAGCTCGAACTTGATCCGCCGCGCAGCGAAGCCGTGGCACTGGACTATCTGTATCGGCTGGCCCGCCAGAACCGCGTCGCAAAATGCTACATCGGACAGGGCTATTACGACACTCTGTTGCCGGCTGTCATTCAGCGTAACGTGCTGGAAAATCCGGGCTGGTATACTGCTTACACGCCTTATCAGCCGGAGATTTCCCAGGGCCGCTTGGAAGGCCTGCTGAACTTCCAGCAGATGGTCATGGACCTGACCGGCATGGAGCTGGCCAACGCCTCACTGCTCGACGAAGCCACCGCCGCCGCTGAGGCCATGGCACTGTGCCGCCGCGCCAACAAACGGACCAAGAGCAATGCCTTCTTCGTCGCTGATGATATCTTCCCGCAGTCGCTGGATGTGATGCGCACCCGTGCCCACTATTTCGGTTTCGAGCTGATCATCGCCCCGGCCGAAGAACTCGCCGAGCACGATGTTTTCGGCGCCCTGTTCCAATACCCCGGTCAGAGCGGTGAGGTACGCGACCTCGCTCCTCTGCTGGCACAGGCCAGCGAGCGCGGCGTAATGACTGCCGTCGCTGCCGACATCATGTCGCTAGTGCTGCTCAAGGAGCCCGGTGCGCTGGGTGCCGATATCGTGGTCGGCTCGGCCCAACGCTTCGGAGTGCCCATGGGCTTCGGTGGCCCCCACGCAGCCTTTTTTGCTACCACCGACAAACTCAAGCGCTCCATTCCTGGGCGTATCATCGGCGTGTCCAAGGACAGCCGTGGCGAGGTTGCTCTGCGCATGGCCATGCAGACCCGCGAGCAGCATATCCGCCGCGAGAAGGCCACCTCGAACATCTGTACCGCCCAGGCGCTGCTGGCTAACATCGCCGGTTTCTACGCCGTCTACCATGGCGCCGAAGGCCTGCGCACCATTGCCGGTCGCATCCATCGCCTGACCACCATCCTTGCTGAAGGTCTCACACGTGGCGGCGTGACTCTGGCACATGACAGCTGGTTTGACACCCTGCGCCTGACCGGTATCGATGCGCGCAAGATCCACGGTCGTGCCATGGCCCACGACGTCAATCTGCGCTACTTCGACAACGGCGACATTGGCTTGAGCATTAACCAGACGACCACAGCCCACGACCTGGCGCTGCTATTGGACATCCTGCTCGATGAAGAGCACGGCCTGTCGGTCACCGCGCTTGACGAAGACATCACCCGCCAGGGCAAATCCGGCATTCCGGCAGCTTGCCAGCGCACGTCGGACTTCCTGACTCACCCGACGTTCAAGCGCTATCACAGCGAAACCGAGATGCTCCGCTACCTGAAGCGTCTGGAGAACAAGGACCTGTCGCTGGTACATGCGATGATTCCGCTGGGCTCATGCACCATGAAGCTCAACGCCACCACCGAGATGATGCCGATCACCTGGCCTGAGCTGGCACGCATTCATCCCTTCGCGCCCCGCGAACAAGTACCCGGCTACAAGCAGATCATCGATGAGCTGTCCGATTTTCTAGCGGAGATCACCGGCTACGACCACGTCTCCATGCAGCCCAACTCCGGCGCCCAAGGCGAATATGCCGGACTGGTCGCTATTCGTCGCTATCAGCAGGCCCAGGGTCAGCAACATCGTGACATCTGTCTGATTCCTAGCTCAGCCCACGGCACCAACCCAGCGTCTGCGGCCATGGCCAACATGAAGGTCGTTGTGGTGGAGTGCGACGAGGACGGCAACATCGATATTGCCGACCTGAAGGCCAAGGCCGAGCAGCACAGCGACGCCCTCTCGGCCATCATGCTGACTTACCCCTCAACTCACGGCGTGTTCGAAGAAGGCGTCAGGGAAGCGTGCAGCATCGTTCATCAGCATGGCGGCCAAGTCTATATCGACGGCGCCAACATGAACGCCATGGTCGGCCTGGCACGCCCCGGGGACTTCGGCGGCGATGTTTCGCACCTGAACCTGCACAAGACGTTCTGTATTCCACATGGTGGCGGCGGTCCGGGCATGGGGCCAATTGGCGTAAAGTCGCACCTGGCTCCCTATGTTTCAAACCATGTGGTGACGCCGCTGGACGGCGTTGAGCCCGATGCCGGCGCGGTGTCAGCAGCTGCCTACGGCAGCGCCTCGATCCTGCCAATCTCCTGGGCCTACATCAAAATGATGGGCGCGCGGGGGCTACGCGAGGCGTCACAGCTGGCCATTCTGAGCGCCAACTACACTGCCAAGCGCCTGGAGGATCACTATCCGGTGCTGTACAAGGGCCGCAACGGCTACGTCGCTCACGAATGCATCATCGATATCCGTCCGCTCAAGGCTGCGTCAGGTATCAGCGAAGAGGATATCGCCAAGCGCCTGATGGACTTTGGCTTCCACGCTCCGACCATGTCGTTTCCGGTGGCCGGCACACTGATGATTGAGCCCACCGAGTCCGAGTCACTCTACGAGGTCGACCGTTTCTGTGACGCCATGATCGCAATTCGTGAAGAAGTGGCACGGGTGGAATCTGGTGAGTGGCCGCTAGACAACAACCCGCTGGTCAATGCACCGCACACCATGGCCGACCTGATGGATGCCGGCTGGGATCGCCCCTATACGCGCGAACAGGGTGCCTTCCCCTCCGAAGCCGTTAAAGCCAGTAAGTACTGGCCTGCGTCAAACCGGGTCGATAACGTGCTTGGTGACCGCCAACTGATCTGCTCCTGCCCGAGCATTGATGCGTACCGTGACTGATCACACCAACCTCGAATAGTCGCCTCGGTGTATCACATACAGGCCCCGCCAATGCGGGGCCTGTTTCTTTCAGAACGCCTGCCACTCCTGCTGGCGATGTTCGCGGAACGCTTCCAGCAGACGTAAATAACGCAACGGCAAGCGACTGTTGCGCAGTGTTGCCAGATACAAGGTTTCACTGAGCGAATGAGGCAGGCTCAGCTCCCTCACCTGTCGCTGCCAGGGCGAGGTTTCAAGCACTAGCCGCGACACCACGGTGAAGCCTAGCCCCCTGGCCACCGCATCCAGCACCGCACTGACCTCGCTGGTAAACCCCTGGCTCGGGATATGGCGCATGGAACGGAATTCACCGGGAAAATTCTGGCGCAACAGTGTTGCTGCTAGATCACTACCGCCGGTGTAGCCTATATAGCCGATGCCCATTAGCTCAGTCAGCCCGCTACCGGTGAAGTCAGCGGGTACCAACAGGCACAGCGGCTCCTGATGCCACGCCTCGCAGCTTATGTCAGGATGGCGCACCGAATCGGTAACAATGCCCACATCATGACGCCCCGCCACCAGATCCGACACAATGTCATGGTTAAATGAGAAGCTGTAATTAATTGTCAACCCAGTACGCATCTGCTGCTGGCCCAGCAGGAACGGATACAGCATCACACCGACACTGCCTGGTGATGCCAGACGACACTCGCCGCTGTCCAGGCTCTCATCGTCTAGCGAATGGAAAAACTGCTCATGCTCTGCAAAAAGCCGCAGCGCGTAATCGTAACTGCGCCGGCCGGTTTCGGTCAGGCAGAAACGTCGACCCTGTCGCTCCAGCAGTGGCATCCTCAGGTAGTCTTCCAGCTTGCGGATATGCTGGCTCACGCCGGGTTGCGTCATGCCTAGTCGCTGGGCAGTGCGTGTAAAACTGCCGGTTTCTACCAGCGTGATGAAGGTACGGAAATACTGCGCATTGAACATGAAGCCTCTCTGGCTCGGTCAGTAGCATGATTTGATGTCATTCTGCCCTACGGTAACAACCCGGCAAATACTGTGGCTCTGCTGACGGCATGATAGCATCGGCATACCTGTCGGCCAGCATCCATGCTCAGTCGGCTTACCAGACACTATCGATACGGAATCACTGAATGGCCAACACGCTCTCCACCACGATTTCACCCGAAGGTAGTCTCGAGATTCTCTCCAAACACGAGGTTAATCGCCTGCATGACACCTCGCGTAGCGGCCTTCACTCGGTCCTGCGCAGCTGTGCACTGGCCGTGCTGAGTTCCAGCAAGCCCAGCGACAGCGGTCTGGCACTGCTGGAAGCCTATCCCGATTTTGATATCGAAGTGCACCAGCAGGACCGTGGCGTACGCCTGAAGCTGACCAATGCCCCGGCAGAGGCATTTGTCGATGGCCAGATGATTCGCGGTATTCGCGAGCACCTGTCATCAGTACTGCGTGACATTGTTTATGTCTATAACGAAATCCAGGGCCACGACCGCTTCGACCTGAACACCAGCGAAGGCACCACTAACGCGGTGTTCCACATATTACGCAAAGCCGGTACGCTGCAAGCGAACCTCGATCCAAGCCTGGTGGTCTGCTGGGGTGGCCATTCCATCAGCCGTGAGGAGTACGACTACTCCAAGGCAGTTGGCTACCAGCTGGGGCTGCGCGAGCTAGACATCTGCACAGGCTGTGGCCCCGGAGCCATGAAAGGCCCCATGAAAGGCGCCAACGTGGCCCACGCCAAACAGCGTCGCAGCCACGGCCGCTATCTGGGCGTGTCAGAGCCGGGCATCATCGCTGCTGAGGCGCCGAACCCGATCGTCAATGAACTGGTAGTGATGCCAGACATTGAAAAACGCCTGGAAGCCTTCGTGCGTCTTGGCCATGCCATCATCATCTTCCCCGGTGGTGTAGGTACAGCTGAAGAAATTCTGTATCTGATGGGCATTCTGATGCACCCAGACAACGCCGACATGGAGCTGCCCGTGGTGTTTTCCGGCTTGAGCGAGTCGGCCGAGTACTTCCAGCGCATCGACGAATTTCTGGTTTATAGCCTGGGTGAGGACGTCCGCCGTCACTATCACATCATCATCGATGATCCGGTGGAGGTTGCCCGATTCGTGCGCAGCGGTGTAGATCGGGTTACCGGCTATCGTGTGTCGCGCAAGGATGCCTTTTACTATAACTGGCGGCTGACCATTGCACGCGACTTCCAGAAGCCTTTTGACCCAACCCACGAATCGATGGGTGCACTCGCCCTGCATCGTGATCAGCCGCCCCATGAGCTGGCAGCCAACCTGAGGCGGGCCTTTTCAGGCATTGTGGCAGGCAATGTAAAAGAGCGCGGTGTACGCCTCATTGAAGCCCACGGCCCCTTCCCACTACACGCTGAACCCGATCTGATGCAGCGGCTGGATACGCTACTGACATCCTTTGTGGCCCAGGGCCGGATGAAGCTTGAGGGCGACTACACGCCCTGCTACACCCTGGTCTGATGCTTTCCGCCCCGGCACACGGCTTACTCTTTGAAGCCTCTGACGCTCAGTCAGGCTGGGGCATCCACCACAACCATAGCGCATAGCCTAACAGCCCAGTGCCGGCACCGTAGGCAATCAGCAGCTCCCAGCCGATCCAGCCACCGCTGAGCAGATACACCAGGCCGATGACCGCCACACCGCCAATAAAACAGGCTAAAAGCCGTCTGGTCAGTAACGGCAGACGCTTGCGAGCCGCTGCCGACAGCTGACGCCACTGAAAAAAACCAGCGACAGCAACAGCCAGTGCAAAAGCCAGCGCCAAACTCAGGCGCGTTTCGTACCCGCCCACCACAAAGCGCGGCACATTACACAGGATCACCAGCACCAGTCCCAGCATCAGGCTAACGCGCTCAGCGGTGGCCGATAGTTTCTGATTGCTGCTCATGCCACACCCAGCTGCTGTTCAGCGATCCAAGTTTCCACCCAGGGGATAGCCGCGTCATCGGCCATAACGGTTTCCATGGCATCGATTTCCAACCGCTCACCCAGACGGACCGCACCTAAGCCCCGCAGCAGCTCGTCCAGGGCGCGGCCAGCACCGCAGAAGGAGTCAACATAGGAGCTGTCACCCAACGCTATCAGCCCATAGCGCAGCTCGACGAGTGAAGGACTGACCTCCTGCAGCTCTCGCAACATGCCAGTCAGGTTACCGGGGAAGTCTCCTGAGCCGGTGGTAGAGGTGCAGAACAGAGCAAGGTCAGTGGGTGTTTCCAGTAAATCGGCCAGTGCCGGTTGATCAAAAATTGCCACCTCATAACCGGCCTGTTCAAACAGGGGCTGAACCTGTTCAGCAACGTCCAGGGCGCCACCGTACATGGTGCCTACGAATATTTTCACTAACGCCATATCGTGGGTTTACCTGAATAGTCTAAGAGTTTTTAGTGCGGCTCACAGGCGACATCGCCGCTGCTGGTGCGAGCCATTATGCAAAAAGTGTCGTGTCAAAAATGTATTGCCTGCTAATAACCTAGTATAATAGTCAGATATTATAGCAAGCCCCCCTGACCAATAAAACGGAGGCACCATGGTACAGACCTTCGAAGCCTGGATCACACCCATCATGATCGGTGGCCTGATCTTGTTCATGTGCTTCATCATCTGGGACTTGGCCAAAAAATCCCAAGCTGGACGATTTGGTACCATCATTCTATTTGTTGTACTGGGTGCTGGTATGCTGGGCTATGTACTCAAGGTAGTCATCACCTGGCTCCTGGAAGCCCAGCTCATCTGAGCCGGAGAGACAGCATTACCCTCACTAAAATGCCGATGCTGCTATCAGGCAACATCGGCATCTTGCGCCTCACTGCAGGCTGCAGGCCTCCTCAGTCAGGCGCCATATCCTGTTTTTCAACCAGTCGTTTTAGCTTCTGGCCCGGCCGGAAGGTCACCACGCGACGCGCCGAAATCGGGATCTCCTCGCCCGTTTTTGGATTGCGACCGGGGCGTTCGCTCTTGTCCCGCAGGTCGAAATTGCCAAAGCCCGACAGTTTGACCTGCTCATTTTCGCGCAGCGACGCACGAATCTCCTCAAAGAAAGATTCCACCATGGTCTTGGCCTCTCGCTTGCTCAGGCCAAGCTCTTCATACAGATGTTCGGCCAACTCGGCCTTGGTCAAGGCACCCATATCGCATTCCTCGCGCAGATGGTTGGTCCTCGCCGGCGGACGCTTATGCACGCAAACTGGCTCCTAGCTTCTGCCGGGATGTTTCGACAATAGTGTCAACTAACGGGTTGATTTCCTCGTCATTCAGCGTGCGCGAAGGATGCTGCCAGGTCAAGCCCAGCGCGACACTCTTGTAGCCGTCGGCAACGCCCTGCCCCTGATAGACATCAAACAGATGCGCCTGCGCCAACCATTCACCGCCACCCTCTTGCACCAGGTCCAGCAGCGCCTGAACCGGGCAAGACTCTTCGACAAGGAAAGCCAGGTCACGGCGTACTTCAGGAAAGCGTGACAGAGTGGTAAATGCCGGCACCTGACCCTCCGTGAGCTTATCCAGCCGCACCTCGAACATCACTGCATCACGCTTCAAGTCAAGCTCAGCACGAACTGCTGGATGCAGCGTGCCAACCCAGCCTGCTTCCTCACCGTTGCAAAGCAACCGTGCAGACTGGCCAGGGTGCAGCGCCGGATGCTCAGCCGCCTCAAAGCGCCATGCATCAGGATTGCCACCCATGGCCAGCAGGCTTTCAAGATCACCTTTCACATCAAAGAAATCGACCTGCTGATTGTCGCTGCTCCAGCCTTCAATATGACAGGGACCACAGGCCAGACCACCAAACATCGGCAGCTGACCCAGCGCATCCAGCTCGCCTCTGAACACCAGACCGGTTTCAAACAGGCGCACCCGTGATTGCTGACGATTGAGGTTATGCTGCAGGGCTCGCACTAGCCCCGGAAACAGACTGGCACGCATCACTGACAGATCGTGGGAAATGGGGTTCGCCAATACCGGTGACAGCGCATCAGGCAGCAAGGCACGTTGCAGCTCTGGAGCGACAAAGCTGTAGGTCACGGCTTCAAAATAACCGCGTGCCACCATCTGCCGACGCAGCAGGCTTACAGGCGTTCGTGCTTCATCATTACTTTTCAAGCTCAGACTTGCCTGGGGCCGTCGTGATGGCAGTTGGTTATAGCCATGAATACGCGCGACTTCTTCGATCAAGTCCTCTTCGATGGCGATATCGAAACGCCAGCTCGGCACCCGGGCACGCCAGCCCGCCTCTTCACTTTCAACAACCATGCCAAGACGCTCAAGAATCTCGACCACTTCTGTGCTATCGATCACCTTGCTCAAGGCCTGATCCAGGCGAGCACGACGCAACATTATGCTCAACTCATCAGTTGGCTGTGCGATTTCACCCGCCTCGACCAGCGGACCGGGTTCTCCACCCGTAATAGCAATCAGCAACGCCGTAGCGCGCTCTGCTGCGAGGCGCGGCAGCTCAGGATCCACGCCACGCTCAAAGCGGTGCGAAGCATCGGTATGCAATCCGTGCTGGCGTGCCTGGCTGGCAACCACCAGCGGCGAGAAATGAGCCGCTTCCAAGAACACATCGCGGGTGGCTGCATTGACACCTGAGTCCTCTCCGCCCATAACGCCGGCGATGGCCAGCGGCGCCTTTTCGTCAGCAATCACCAGCGTGGCCTCATCTAGCGAAATATCCTGCCCGTCCAACAGCACCAACTGTTCACCGGAAAGGGCACGCCTCACAATCACCGCGCCATCAAGATTGGCTAGGTCGAAAGCGTGCAGCGGCTGTCCCAGTTCAAGCATCACGTAGTTAGTCACATCCACGACCGGATCGATGGAGCGAATGCCACTACGGCGCAGCCGCTCGACCATCCACAGCGGCGTCTCGGCAGTGACATCAACACCCTTGATCAGTCGACCGATATAGCAGGGGCAGCCATCACTGTCTTCAACCCGAACCTCGAAGCTTTCGGAATGGGTTGGAGCCACAGCATCAATCTCAGGTCCTGTGACCGCCAGACGGTTTAACACCCCAACTTCCCGCGCCAGTCCTTTCACGCTGAGGCAGTCTCCGCGGTTAGGCGTGAGATCTAGCTCCAGCGTATGGTCATCCAACCCCATCCAAACCCGAAAATCTTCGCCCAGCGGGGCCGTGTCCGAGAGCACCAGAATGCCCTCAGACGCCTCTTCCTCAAGGCCCAGCTCCGATGCAGAACAGATCATTCCGCGGGACTCAGCGCCACGCAGCTTGGCCTTTCTGATCTTAAAATCACCAGGTAGCACGGCACCAACCCGGGCAAAGGCGATGGTCTGGCCAGACGCCACATTAGGCGCACCGCACACTACCTGAACGGGCTCTCCGCTGCCGTCCTCCACCTGGCATAGGCTCAATTTGTCCGCATCTGGATGTTGGGTACACTCCAGCACCTTGGCCACCACAACACCGCTGAACGCTGCCGCTACCGGTTCGATGCCATCAACCTCAAGGCCAGCCATCGTAACCTGGTCGGCCAATGCCTGAGTACTCAGCGCGGGAGACACCCATTCACGCAGCCACTGTTCAGAAACTTTCATGACAACTCCTGTCTGTGCTTATCCGCTGTACTTAATCTTGGCAAACGATCAGGCGAACTGGCGCAAAAAGCGCAGGTCGTTGTCGAAGAACAGCCGCAAGTCATTGACGCCATAACGCAGCATCGCCAAACGCTCTGCCCCCATGCCAAAGGCAAAACCGGTATAGCGCTCAGTATCGATACCAACGTGATCAAAGACCGCAGGATGGACCATGCCGCAGCCCAGCACCTCAAGCCAGCCGGTGTGCGAACACACCCGGCAGCCGTCACCGGCGCACATCACGCACTGGATATCCACCTCTGCCGAGGGCTCGGTGAAGGGAAAATATGACGGCCGGAAGCGCACAGAGAGATCATCACGCTCAAAGAAAGCGTGAAGAAAGTCCTCAAGCGTGCCCTTGAGATCAGCAAAGCTGACGTTTTCATCGACCAGCAGACCCTCAACTTGATGAAACATCGGCGTATGGGTCAGGTCGGAATCACTGCGGTAGACCCGTCCCGGGCAAACAATCCGAATCGGTGGCGACTGCGCTTCCATAGTGCGCACCTGTACCGGCGAGGTGTGCGTACGCAGCAGCCGCGTGGCATCAAAATAGAACGTATCTGCCATGCCTCGGGCCGGGTGATGGGCCGGTATATTCAGCGCTTCGAAATTGTGGTAATCATCTTCAATTTCAGGCCCAGTTGCCACGTCAAAACCAATCCGCGTAAACAGCGCCTCGATACGCTCCAGCGTGCGCGTTACCGGATGCAAGCCGCCGTCTGGCTGGTTGCGGCCGGGCAAGGTTACATCAACACGTTCAGCCGCGAGCCGCTGCGCCAGCGCGGTAGTCTTGAGAGATGTCTTGCGCGCGTCAAGCGCTTGGGCAAGCTGGTGCTTTGCCTGGTTGATTCGCTCACCAGCGGCCGGACGCTCTTCCGCCGGCAAACGACCAAGCCCTTTGAGCAACGCTGTTATCTCGCCCTTCTTACCGAGATAGTGCACACGAACATGATCGAGTGCGGCGATATCTTCGGCGGTGTCAATGGCCTGACGCGCCTCGCTGACCAGGGTAGGAAGATGCTCCATCCGTTGATGCTCCGAATTCAGAATAGTGGGCCTGCCATACAAATCGCAGCGCAAACAAGCGCGCCACCGTGTCACCAAGCACAAAGCCAGCCGAAGGTACCGCGCCTGCCAGCCTGTACCAGAAAAATCTGCGTGTCGCAAAAAAACAGGGGAAGAGCGGCTGCTCTTCCCCTGCTGCGATCGTCATCGGTGTCTGCCTTTGAGACAGGCACCGACACTATCACTTTGACTTACTGGGTAGCGGCAGCCTTGGCCTTCTCGACGATGGCAGCAAAAGCAGCCTTCTCGTGAACGGCCAGATCCGCCAGTACCTTACGGTCAATTTCGATACCGGCTTTCTTCAGGCCGCCAACAAAGCGGCTGTAAGACATACCGTGCTGACGTGCACCCGCGTTGATACGCTGAATCCACAGTGCGCGGAACTGACGCTTGCGCTGGCGGCGGTCACGATAGGCATACTGACCGGCCTTGATAACCGCCTGCTTGGCAACGCGAAAAACGCGCGAACGGGCACCGTAGTAGCCCTTGGCTTGCTTGAGAATCTTCTTGTGACGACGACGAGCGACGACACCGCGCTTGACTCGAGTCATGATTTAACTCCTGACAAAAAAGTGGGTTCCAAGGGGTTACAGGTACGGAAGCATCCGCTCAATGAGCTGCTTATCCGCATCGTGCACCTGTTTCATACCGCGCAGTTGACGCTTCCGCTTGGTCGACTTCTTGGTCAGGATGTGGCTGCGAAATGACTGCTTGTGCTTGAAGCCATTTGCCGTCTTCTTGAAGCGCTTGGCTGCGCCACTATTGCTCTTGATTTTCGGCATGAGATGAACTCCGCTCGAGGTTATTGAGAAAATCCAAGGCCAATGACTGACACTGTTATGCCAGCCATTCGTTAACAACGCCGTCGGATCACTTCTTTTTTGGGGCAATGATCATGATCATCTGCCGACCTTCCATTTTTGGGAAGGACTCCACGGTACCGATCTCATCGAGATCAGCAGCGATACGCTCCATCAGTTTACGACCGAGGTCCTGATGGGCCATTTCACGACCGCGAAAGCGCAGTGTCACTTTGCCCTTGTCGCCACCTTCAAGGAAACGAATCAGGTTCTTCATCTTGACCTGATAGTCGCCCTCGTCGGTGCCAGGTCGGAATTTGACTTCCTTGACCTGAATCTGCTTCTGCTTTTTCTTCTGAACCGCCTTTTGCTTTTTCTGCTCAAAGACGAACTTGCCATAATCCATGATCTTACAGACGATCGGATCGGCATTTGAAATCTGTACGAGATCCATACCTTCAGCTTCAGCACGCTCCAGGGCGTCGGTTGTATCGACCACCCCCAGCTGTTCACCGTCACTGCCAATCAGGCGTACCTGATCCTCGATAATGCGCTCGTTCATTGGGGGACGCTTGTCCTGCGTGCGGCCTCTCGGATTGCTTCTCTTGATGGTTCCGTCTCCAGTTCAGTTGGAAGATGTCGTTACTTGCGCTCGGCCTGAACCCGCTCGATGAAGTCATCGATCGGCATGGTGCCGAGGTTTTCGCCAGTGCGCGTACGCACGGCTACTGAGTCAGCTTCGACTTCCTTATCTCCCACCACCAGGAGATAGGGGACCTTTTGCAAGGTGTGCTCGCGGATCTTAAAGCCGATCTTCTCGTTTCTCAAGTCTGCCTTGGCTCTCAGGCCAAGTTTTTGCATCCGCGACTCGATGGCGAGAGTATATTCGCGCTGAGCGTCAGTAATATTGAGTATGGCCACCTGCTGAGGTGCTAGCCACAACGGCATGGCGCCAGCGTAGTGCTCAATCAGGATCCCCAAGAATCGCTCGAAAGAGCCCAGGATGGCACGGTGCAACATGACTGGCGTCTTGCGAGTACCGTCTTCATCGACAAATTGCGCGTCAAGGCGACCCGGCAGGTTGAAGTCCAGCTGTAGTGTACCGCACTGCCACACACGATTCAGACAGTCGCGCAGTGAAAATTCGATTTTCGGACCGTAGAAGGCTCCTTCACCCGGCTGCAGCTCCCAGTCATGACCGGTCGCATTCAATGCTGCCTCAAGCCCCGCCTCCGCGCGATCCCACACCTGCGGCTCACCCATGAAGTCGTCGGGCCGGGTCGAAAGCTTGAGCTCGACATCCTCAAAGCCCAACTCCTTGTACACCTTGAGCGTCAAGGCGATGAAGTCTTCGGCCTCGGCCTGGATCTGGCCTTCAGTACAGAAAATATGCGCATCATCCTGGGTAAACCCACGCACCCGCATCAAACCGTGCAATGAGCCGGAAGGCTCGTTGCGGTGGCAGCTGCCAAACTCCGCCAGGCGCAGCGGCAAGTCGCGGTAGCTGCGCAGTCCCTGGTTGAACACCTGAACATGACACGGGCAGTTCATGGGCTTGACGGCGTAATCGCGCTTCTCGGACTCGGTGGTGAACATCAGTTCACTGTAATGCTCCCAGTGGCCGGACGCCTTCCACAGCGACAGATCAACGACCTGAGGTGTCCGAATCTCCTGGTAGCCATTTTCGATCTGCACACGGCGCATATACTGCTCAAGGGCCTGGTACATTGTCCAGCCATTAGGATGCCAGAACACCATGCCCGGCGCCTCTTCCTGCAAATGGAAGAGGTCCATCCGGCGTGCCAGTTTGCGGTGATCCCGCTTTTCGGCTTCCTCGAGGCGTTTGAGATAACCACTCAGCTGCTTTTTATCAGCCCAGGCGGTACCATAAATACGCGTCAGCATGGCGTTATCGGAGTCGCCACGCCAGTATGCCCCAGCCAGTTTGGTCAGCTTGAATGCTTTCAGATGGCGGGTATTGGGGACGTGGGGCCCACGGCACATGTCCGTGTATTCCTGATGATGGTAGAGACGGATAGTCTCTCCCTCGGAAATCTCGCGCACGATCTCCTGCTTGTAAGGCTCGTCGCGGTGCAGAAAGGTCAGCATGGCCTTGTCGCGATCAACATACTCCCGCACAACATCATAGCCGCTATCAATCAGCAGCTTCATACGCGCCTCTATTGCCTCCAGGTCATCTGGAGTGACAGAACGCCCAAACTCAACATCGTAGTAAAAACCATCGGCAATGACCGGACCAATGGCCATCTTAGCATCAGGATACAGCTGCTTGACGGCATGGCCGATCAGGTGCGCACAGGAATGACGGATGATCTCCACCCCTTCCTCATCGCGAGCGGTAATGATCGCCACCTTGGCATCACGATCAATAATATCCGCGGCATCCACCAACGCCCCATCGATACGACCGGCAATACAGGCTTTTGCCAGGCCAGGGCCAATGCTTTCAGCCAACTGCATGATGGAGACCGGGTGGTCAAAATCTCTTTGGCTGCCGTCCGGCAGTGTCACGATGGGCATGTTGAAAATTCCTTGTGCGCAGTGGTGATCCATACCAGGGATCACATGCCGCCGTTGGGGATGGTCTGGATGAGCTTAGTGATGTCAGGCACTATAAAAATGCGCGGTCATTATATCAGAAAAGCTACTGTCAACGCTATTACTGCAGCTTTAATACACAACAAAAGAATCAAAAAAAGGCGCCCGAAGGCGCCTTGCTTTTGGTACGACTTTGGCGTTTAGTGCTTCGATTCAGTGAAGCAGAAAGACACCAAGAAAGTTATTCCCACTCGCCCATTTCTACACGACGGTTCAGAGCACGACCTTCGTTGGTCTCATTTGACGCGATCGGACGCTCTTCACCATAACCCACAGTGGTCATGCGCTGGCCTGAAACACCCTGGGAAGCCAGGAAGGCGGCGACAGAGTCAGCACGGGCCTTGGACAGCTGCTTGTTATAAGCGGCATTGCCAACAGAGTCAGTGTGCCCTTCGATGCGAATACGAACGTTCGGGTTTGCACGCAGCTTCTCAGCCACGCCCAGAAGAATCTGCTGGGCATGAGGCGTCAGACGGGCAGAGTCGAACTCGAAGTTGACGTCACGCAGAACCATGTTATCTACACAGCCCAGAGCGTTGACCGTGGCACCAGCCGGGGTTCCCGGGCACTGGTCCTGATAGTCCGGCACACCGTCACCATCGGAGTCCAGCGGGCAGCCGACAGCATCAACTGCAACGCCGGCCGGGGTGCCGGGGCACTGGTCGATGTTGTCAGGAACGCCATCACCATCGCTGTCCTTGTATTCTGGTGCAGGAGCCGCTTTCTTCGGCTCAGCACACAGCAGTGCACCAATTGCCGCACCAGCAGTTGCACCAATGGCGCCGCCAGACTCCTCATCACTTGAAGAACTAGTGGCGTAACCAATGCCGCCGCCGATCAAGCCTCCGGCAACACCACAAACAACTGGGTGCTGGTACCAAGAACGCGCAGATGAAGAGCTATCTGCAGCACTAGAGGACTGAGAGGCTGAACTGGCACAGCCGGTAAGGCCGACTACCAGAGCAGAACCGATCAACAGGCCTGTTGTAGATTTCTTCATGTAAGACTCCTTCTTAACACAACTCTGGTATGGGCAAATTCATCGTATGCCATCCAGTGAAAGCAATGTATCCGGGCATTCAACACAGACGCCTGCTGGCTGAAAACACTCGAACACCAGAATAAGCTCATAATGCCACAGGATGATTCAACTATTCAGCATACTTAACTCCCTGCAACATCATCCCAAGCTTGCCGAATTCCAACCAATGATGCAATGAAACATGGAACTTTTACAGCATTTTAAGGTATTCACTGATTCCCACCAATCTAACGCGGCCTTTTTCCGGCGACGAAATTCAATGCTGCCTGGGCCGAAGCCTGCACTTCATCACGCATTTCGCTCTCTACTTTCATCCGCTCTCGATCCTCCTGACGACGCTGTGCAGGCGTCAGCGCCATGCGTGCAGAGTGGCTGTGCAAGTGTTGGGTTCGAGCATGCACAGTAGCAAATGCCTTGAACTCAGGCGCGTCAATCAGGCCTGGCTGAATGATATCAAACAGTGTTCGACAGCGCCAAGCGGCTTCCGTTACACCCACCTGCTCTTGAAGCAGCGCTGAAGCTACAAGCTCTAGGTTTTCCAGGCTGTTCTGCGCTGCTCGCCGATCCTCATCGAGACGGAATGCCTTGCGTTTTTTCACCTCCCGCCACAGGTGAAACGCATACCAGGCAAGCCCTGCCGTTACCAGCAGTGCAACGGCAAGAAGAATCACCGCCAGGGTATTCGACATGACAATATCCACTCCTAAAATGTACAGATATTTTATACTGCTCCGGCTACTCACCCAAGTCAGCCGGCGGCGTACGGTAAGGCGCCACACTGAAGATGGCTTGCCCACAATCTACCGCCGGCCTCACTGACAGGCCTTTATTTACATCATTGCACGTCTGGGAGAAACCATGTCACATCCTCGAAAACCCCGGATACCCGCTCCGACATCAACAGCAGCGCGTATCGGCCTTTGGCTTGGCCCGGTATTCCTTCTTATGACACTGGTGATACCCGCTCCCGGAGACATGCCCGCGACAGCCTGGAGCTGTGTTGGTCTGGCTCTGCTGATGGCCACCTGGTGGTCTACCGAAGCCATTCCGATTCCTGTCACGTCGCTTTTGCCAATGGCCATTGCACCGGCACTGGCAGTTGGCGATATTAGAGAAGTGGCCTCCAGCTACGCCCACCCCATCATCTATCTATTTCTGGGTGGTTTTTTGCTGGGTATCGGGATGCAGCGCAGGAACCTGCATCGACGTATCGCCCTCATGGTCTTGCGAGTGGTCGGTCAGGAGCCACGCCGACAGATCGCTGGCTTCATGATTGCTACCGGCTTCCTGAGCATGTGGGTTTCCAACACCGCCACAGCGATCATGATGTTACCCATTGGCATGTCGGTGGTCAGCCTGATTGAAGGAGGCGAACCTGGGGCGCGGCAGCGCTATGCTACCGCCCTACTGCTGGCAATTGCTTACTCTGCCAGCATCGGCGGTGTAGCAACTCTGATCGGCACACCGCCCAACGCTCTGTTGGCGGCCTATCTGTCAGACAGCCGCGGCATCGACCTGGGCTTTGCCCAGTGGATGCTAGTTGGCCTGCCTATTAGCATAGCTATGATGGTAGTCACCTGGTGGTGGCTAACACGCAAAGGCTTCGCCCTTGAAGCAGCACAGGACAGCGCCACACTGATCAAAGGTGAGCTGGCCAAGCTCGGCAAGATGTCAGCAGCAGAGCGCCGCGTCGGCATCATCTTTCTGCTAGCTGCCATCAGCTGGATGGTGCGCCCGCTGATCAATGATATCGGTGTCGACTGGCTATCTGATACCGGCATCGCGATTATTGCCGGCGTTATCCTATTTCTCACACCAGCCGGAGACAACAGCGGCAATCGCCTGCTGAACTGGGGTGATACCCACGACCTACCTGGGGCATCCTCCTGCTGTTTGGTGGTGGCCTGGCGCTGGCCGGAGCCATTACCCGATCTGGGCTTGCCGAGTGGATCGCAGAACAGCTTGGCGTGTTTGGTGTCTTCCCACTGCTGCTGATGGTTGGGATTGTCGTGTTGGTCATCATTTTCCTTACTGAGGTGACGTCCAACACAGCGACTGCGGCCGCCTTTTTGGGCTCTTCGTCGTTGGGTGTGGAATTCGCCCCCTGAGCTGGGCCAGGATATG
>NZ_JBQDJZ010000023.1:0-29870 GCF_052095765.1 Halomonas sp. | reverse complement strand
GGCTGTGGGCGCTGCTGCGCACCCAGTGGTTGCTGGCGCCGCTGATGGCGGCGGCAGTACTGCTGGCCTTTGGGCGTCTGGCACCGGCAGCGCCGTTGGTTAACCTGCTGGCAGTGCCGGTGGTGGGCAGCCTGATGGTACCGCTTGGTCTGGCGGGCTGGCTGTTTAACGAGGTGCCCTTGGTCGGCGGCTTGCCCTGGTGGTTATTCGATCTGCTGGCACAGACAACCGATACTGGCCTGGGGTTAGCAGCTGATTGGTTACCGCTGTGGCATGTGTCTCTGGAGTGGCGGTTGCCGTTGGCAGCGGGGCTCGGCTTGCTCGGCTTGAGCTGGTTGTTGCCGGGGCTGAGTGGCGCTTTGCGCTGGCTGCTCAGCGCGGTGCTGGTGGCGCTACCGCTGACACTGCAACCTGATAGGCCTGATGTGGGCAAGGTTAGGGTTCAGGTGCACGATGTGGGGCAGGGGCAGATGGTCTCGCTGCAGACAGCCAGTTACCGGTTGCTGGTGGATGCTGGGCCACGCTATGCCTCTGGCTTCATGCCGCTCGACAGCGTCTGGTCCGCTCCCCAGGTGTTTGATGAAGTACTGATCAGTCATGACGATCAGGATCACGCCGGTGGCGTCTTGTCACTCAAGCAGAAGCATCAGGTAGGACGCTATCTGGCGCCGGCCGGCAGTGATTTGCCAGTGGTGTTCAGCGGGTGTGAGGCTGGCCAGCACTGGCAGCGAGATGGCGTGGCGTTCAGGATTCTGTGGCCGCCTCAGGGTGTCGCCGGCCTGTCGGGGAACGACAGTTCCTGTGTGTTGCTGGTAAGTGCAGGCTCGCAGCGCCTGCTGATTACCGGTGATGTGGGAAAGGATGTTGAGCGGCAACTGCTGGATGACCTGCGCGGCAATCTGGCAGTGCTGGTGGCCGGGCATCACGGCAGTACTACCAGCTCTTCAGCGCAGTTTATTGCTGCTGCCCGTCCCCGAATCGTCATATTCAGTGCAGGCCGGGATAACCCTTATGGTCATCCGGCAGACCGGGTTGTGCGCCTGTTTCGTCGCCAGCAGAGCTGCCAGCTCAGTACGGCCAATGATGGAGCCATTGGCTTGACTCTTGGCAGCGCTGCGGGAGTGGAACTGTTACATACAGCACGGTCTGCTCGCATGTCCCGCGCTGTTGAACGGGACTGCCTTACGGTAGAATCCGCCACTGGGCATATCGACAGCCTGCGTTGACTCAAGCACCGTGATGCTGTCGGATGCCATGCACATAGAGCCACCAACCAGGCGGGATAATCGTTTGAAAGATCAGTCAGGATGGGCCCTTTACAAGCGGCTGATGGGCTATGTCAGGCCACATTGGGTGGCATTTGCGCTGGCTATCTTCGGCTATGTCATCTATGCCGCAGCCAGTACCGCACTTGCTGAAATGATGAAACAGCTGATCGATGGCATTCAGAAGCCGACAGCTGACTTCCGACTGATGCTACCGCTGTTCGTGATCGGCATGTTTGCCGCTCGCGGCCTTGGCACCTTTCTGGGCACCTTCTACATGAGTCAGGTGGCACGTAACCTGGTGCATGCGCTGCGCTGCGATGTGTTCAATCACATGATGCATCTGCCGGGGAGCTTTTTTGATGCCCATTCCTCGGGCCAGATGGTTTCCCGGGTGACCTATCATGTGGAGCAGGTCACCGGTGCGGCGACCAAGGCGATTACCATTCTACTGCGCGAAGGGCTATTTCTGATTGGCCTGGTGTTGTATCTGCTGTGGACCAACTGGATGCTGACGTTGTTGTTTCTAGCTGTCACACCGCTGATCGGCGGTGTGGTGAGCTATACCAGCAAACGCTTCCGCAAGATTTCAAAGCGCATACAGCATTCCATGGGCGACGTGACCCATCGAGCGTCCGAAGCCCTGTCGGGCTATCGGGTCGTGCGCACCCATGGCGCAGAAGAATACGAGAAAAAACGTTTTGCCGAGGCCAGTGAGGTCAACCGGCAGCAAAGCATCAAGGAAGCGATGATTCGCGCGATTAGCACACCGGTCATCCAGCTGTTGGTGGCGATTTCGTTAGCGTGCCTAGTGTGGCTCGCCATGTCGCCCAAACTACTGGCCGATATGACTCCCGGTGAGTTTGTGGCCTTTATCACCGCCGCTTCGCTGATGGCCAAGCCAGTGCGCCAGCTGACGGATATCAATCCCACGATACAGAAAGGTATCGCCGCTGCTGCCGAGCTGTTCGGGCTGATGGAAGAGCCTGCCGAGATTGATGATGGCAGCTATGAAACGCAGCGGCCCGAGGGGCGACTGACATTCGAACAGGTGCACTTTCGTTACCGTGATGACTTGCCCGAAGTGCTCAGCGGTATCGAGCTGGACATCGCACCGGGAGAAATGATTGCCATTGTCGGGCGCTCCGGCAGCGGAAAATCAACGCTGGTCGGTCTGTTGCCGCGCTTCTATCGCCCCACCAGGGGGCGCGTGCTGCTTGATGGCATCGACATCAATGATTATAGGCTGCAGCCCTTGCGTCGACAGATCGCGCTGGTGTCGCAGCAGGTTACTCTGTTCAACGCCACCATTGCTGAGAATATTGCCTATGGCGAGGATGTGCCTGACCCGGCAGAGGTCAAGGCCGCTGCCCGGGCGGCCCATGCCCATGAGTTCATCCAGCACCTGCATCAGGGCTACGCCACCCTGGTTGGTGAGAATGGCGTCATGCTGTCTGGCGGTCAGCGTCAGCGACTGGCCATTGCCCGGGCGATTTACCGCAACTCGCCGTTGCTGATACTGGATGAGGCCACTTCAGCGCTGGATACTGAGTCCGAACGCTATATTCAAGCAGCGCTGGAGGAGGTCAGCCGCGGGCGAACCACGCTGGTGATTGCCCACCGGCTGTCGACCATCGAACGCGCTGATCGTATTCTGGTAATGGAAAAAGGAGCCATCATCGAGCAGGGCAGCCACAGCGAGCTGTTGGCTAAGGACGGTGCTTACGCCGCGTTGCACCGGCTACAGTTCCAGGATGCCAACGCTCAATGAAGGGGTTGAGTGAACGCTGGCTTGAAGCCGCCTACTGCCGCCGTACGGGCTGGCTCGGGTTGCTGACGCCGCTGGCGTCGTTGTATCGCTATGCCGTCAAGCGGCGGGCCAACGCCTATGCCACGGGCCGGCGCGAGGTCTGGCAGGCTCCGGTGCCGGTCATCGTGGTGGGCAATCTGACCCTGGGCGGTACCGGGAAATCGCCGCTGGTGGCCTGGCTGGCACGCTATCTGGCTGAGAATGGCTGGCGTCCGGGCATTCTGTCGCGAGGTTATGGTGGCAAGGCCAACACTTACCCATTGCTGGTCGAGGCCGACACCTCAGCCGCTGCCTGCGGCGACGAACCGCGGATGCTGGCTGACCAGTGCGGTGTGCCGGTGGTGGTTGACCCGGATCGGCCGCGTGGTGGTCGTTTGCTGGTCGAGCTGGGCTGCGACATTGTGCTCAGTGACGATGGGCTGCAACATCTAGCACTGGCGCGCAGTCTGGAACTTGTGGTGATTGATGGCTACCGAGGGCTGGGCAACGGTCACTGCCTTCCGGCGGGCCCGTTGCGCGAGCCGGCTGAGCGCCTGAGCAGCGTGGATGCGGTTATTGTTAACGGCGAGCTTCGCCACCCGCTGCCGGTGAGCTCCTGGCAAATGACCCTGAAGCCTGCTGCCTGGCGTTCCCTTGGCGGGGCCGCAGAAAAACGCCTGCCGCTACTTCCTTTGCCCTTTACTCCCCCAGTACGCGCCGTAGCCGCCATTGGTCGTCCGGCACGTTTTTTTGAGACGCTGGAGTCGTTGGGAGTTGAGATAGGGCCGGCGTTCGGTTTTGCCGATCATCACCGCTTTAGCGCAAATGAGTTGAGCTACACCGATGGGCTGCCGCTGGTGATGACCGCTAAAGATGCCGTCAAGTGTCAGGCGATGGCCCTGAAAAACACCTGGATACTGGACGTTGAAGCTGTTCCCGAGCCAGCGTTTGTCGCCTGGATCGAGCAGCGACTGGTCGAGTTGCAGTAGGCCTGGTCGGGCGCTTTGCCGAGACAGTACCGAACTCTGTGTAACGCTTTGTGTGGAGACTGAAACGATGGATAAACAACTGCTGGCGATGCTGGTATGCCCACTGTGTAAGGGCAAGCTCAGTTATGAACGCGAAGCGGATGAGCTGCTGTGCCGTTATGATGGACTGGCATACCCGATTCGCGACGGCATTCCGGTGATGCTGCCCGAGCAGGCTCGGCAGATGGCTGTGGATGAGAAGCTTCCGCCGTCAACCGGCCCAATGAGCCAGGACTGACGGAGTAGCTGCATGCACGACTTCATCGTTGTCATTCCATCACGCTATGACTCCAGCCGCCTGCCGGGCAAACCGCTGGCCGATATTGGCGGCCTGCCCATGGTCAGGCGCGTCTGGCAGCAGGCCAAAAATAGCAGCGCATCGCGCCGGATCGTGGCGGTTGATGACCCGCGTATTTGCCAGGCGCTTGAGGGCAGCGGTGCTGAAGTGCTGATGACGCGGGCCGATCACCCCTCCGGCACCGACCGGCTGGCAGAAGTCGCCACACAGCTGGCGCTGCCCGATGATGCCATTGTGGTCAATGTTCAAGGCGATGAGCCGCTGATTCCGGCGGCGCTGATTGATCAAGTTGCCGCGCTGCTGGCGGCTGATCCTGAGGCCTCGATAGCGACTCTGGCGGAGCCAATCACCGATAAGGCCAGCCTATTCAACCCCAATGTGGTGAAGGTTGTTGCTAATGCCCAGGGCCGGGCGCTGTATTTTTCCCGCGCGCCGATTCCCTGGCAGCGTGAAGACTGGGAAGGGCAAGGCACAGAGGCGGGCAGTGGGAGTAAACTTTCGGCGGGTGGCTGGCTCCGGCATGTAGGCATCTATGCCTATCGCGCCGGGTTTCTGCGAGCTTTTCAGCAGTGGGCGCCGGCGCCGCTTGAGCAGGTTGAGCAGCTTGAGCAGCTGAGAGCCCTGTATCATGGGCATGTGATTCAGGTGGGCCTGGCTGTTGAGAGGCATCCCGCGGGGGTGGATACCGCGGAGGATCTCGAGCGTGTCCGGGCCATCGTGGTTAAAACTCATGGAGATGTCCGATGATTCGTGTGTTGTTTGTGTGTCTGGGTAATATTTGCCGTTCCCCCACCGCTGAGGGCGTATTTCGCAAGCAGTTGAGCGAGGCAGGGTTGGACGGGCGGATCGAGATTGACTCCTGTGGCGTGGCTGACTGGCATCGGGGAAAGGCGCCAGACAAGCGCTCCCAGGCGGCTGCCGCAGAGCGGGGCGTGGATATCTCGGGGCTTGAGGCCAGGCAGCTGAAAGCCGAAGACTTTGAGCGTTTTGACTATGTGCTGGCCATGGACCATGACAACCTGGCCGCCATGCATGAGCTGTGTCCCGCGACGAGCAAGGCACAAAAGGGGCTGTTTCTTGCCTATGCCGGCCTGCCTGATTCGCCTGTGCCAGACCCTTACTATGGCGGTGATGAGGGTTTCGAGGAAGTGCTGGACCTGATCGAAGCAGCGTCACGCGGGCTGATTGATGAAATACGAGAGCGCATGGACAGTCATCTGTGAGATTTTTTACAGCCCATGATCTTAGTCGGCTGAATACTCTGGGACTGCCCTGTGTGGCGGAACGCTTTGCCGTAGCGGATAGTAACGATAGCCTGGCGGCGCTGCTGAGTGAAGCACGTGATGAGGCAGTGACGGTGCTTGGTGGCGGCAGTAATCTGATTTTGCCGCCGCGCCTTGGGGGGCTGGTGATTCAGCCTGCCATGGCTGAACGGCATTTCGAACTCCTTGCCAACGACGGCGTGCGAGTACGGGCAGGTGCCGGGGTTAACTGGCATGAGCTGGTCATGGAAACGGCCCGGCAGGGGCTCTGGGGAATCGAGAACCTGGCGCTGATTCCCGGCCACTGCGGGGCGGCACCGATCCAGAATATCGGTGCCTACGGCGTTGAGCTGGCGGCTGTGCTGGAGTGCGTCGAACTGCTGGATATCTGTAGTGGACAACGTTCCTTCCTTGGTGCCGATGACTGCGAGTTCGCTTACCGGGACAGTATCTTCAAGGGTGCGCTCAACGGTAGCGTAGTGATCACAGCGATCACTTTGCGACTCAGTCGCCGTCCTCAGCCGCAGCTTGGCTATGGCGATCTGGCCAGTCGGCTGGGTGACTCACCCACCGCACTGGAAGTGGCCGAGGCGGTCTGTGCGGTGCGCCAGGAAAAACTGCCTGATCCAAAGCAGCTGGCCAATGCGGGCAGCTTCTTCAAAAATCCGTTGGTATCCGCGGATCAGGCTGCGCGTCTTATGGCTGAGTATCCCGATATTCCCCATTACCTGCAGGCAGACGGGCGCAGCAAGCTCGCTGCTGGCTGGATGATAGACCAGTGCGGGCTAAAAGGATGGAAGGAAGGGCACTTTGGCGTGCATGACCGTCAGGCGCTGGTGCTGGTACACCATGGTGGTGGGAGCGCTGAGGAGCTGCTAGCTTTTTCCGATAAAGTGGCTGCTGAGGTCGACAGGCGCTTTGGTGTTTCGCTGGAGCGCGAGCCGCGAATGGCGAGCGCTTAAGCGGAAAAAGCCGGCAGTATTCCCATCGCGCGCTAAAAAGCGCGGCGGAAGCATGAAAAAAGCCCCGAGCTTTAAGCTCGGGGCTTTTTTCATGCGTGACGCCAGGATCACTGACGTCTGGGTTCAGGCCGAGTCAGTCCGGCTTTTTGCTGGCTTCCTGTTCACGCTGCCTCTTCACGCGTGGGTCGTTGTGAGCGCGACGACGCTTGCGCGGTGCGGGCTTGACCTCGGTGTTCGCCTGGCTGTCCGTTGTGTCATCGGTGCTCGACTCAGGTGGCTGGGTCTCTAGAGGCTTGGCTGCCTCGGCTTTGTTTTCATTCGTCTTAGTCTCAGCAACTTCGAGCTCCGTTACCTTGGCTTCAGTGGTTTTAGATTCGACAGGTTTGGTGTCAGTGACTTTGCTGTCGGTTGCCTTGGTTTCAACAGGCTTAGCTTCAATCGCTTTGGTTTCAGTGGCCTTAGCTAGCTCAGCTTGTGCTTCTGCTGGCTTGGTGTCAGCAGTTTTAGCTTCAACAG
Source organism: Halomonas sp. (assembly GCF_052095765.1). Classification (GTDB taxonomy): domain Bacteria; phylum Pseudomonadota; class Gammaproteobacteria; order Pseudomonadales; family Halomonadaceae; genus Halomonas. Next base: position 22,750 of record NZ_JBQDJZ010000023.1, on the reverse strand, counting down.
GCTTCGCTTCAGCAGCCTTGGTCTCAGCCACCTTGGCTTCGACGGGCTTGGCTATTTCTGCTTTTACTTCTGCCGGCTTGGTGTCAGCAGTTTTAGCTTCGACAGGCTTCGCTTCAGCAGACTTGGTCTCAGTCACCTTGGCTTCGACGGGCTTGGCTATTTCTGCTTTTACTTCTGCCGGCTTGGTGTCAGCAGTTTTAGCTTCAACAGGCTTCGCTTCAGTAGACTTGGTCTCAGTCACTTTGGCTTCGACGTGCTTGGCTTCGTCAGCTTTGCTTTCTACCGGTTTGGTCTCAGCAGTTTTGCTGCCCGTTGTCTTGGTTTTCTCAGGCTTAGCTTCAGCTGGCTTGGTTTCAGCGGCGTTGCTGTCAGGCGTCTTGGCATCGGCATCCTGTTCGGCCTGCAGCCGCTGCTGCTCTTCAACTGCCTTGGGATTCAGAGCGGTCTGTCGGCTTCGCTGACGCGGGTTGTTGCGCGTGCGCTTCGGTTTGCCGTTCTCTGTCGCGCCGGTTTGGGCACCTTGTGATGCGCTTTTGGCCGATGACTTTGCGCTGTTGGACTCGGCGTCCTGGGGGACCTTGGCGTCGTTCTGCCTGCGCCGTTTGTCCTGCTCCTGACTGGACTTTTGCGACGACTGCTGGCTTGCCTGATCGTTTTGGCGTGAAGTGTCGTCAGGGCGACGTGTGCGTCCACCACGGCTGCCGCGGCTGCGGCTGTCTTTCTGGTCACCGCGCTGCTCGCTACGCTGATCATTGCGACTGCTGTTATCGCTGTTCTGGTTGCGGCCACGGCTGTCCTGGCGACCATTGCGGCGGCTGCTGTCAGAGCGGTTGCTGCGGCTGTCAGTTGAACCTGCTGAGCCACGGCTGTCACGAGTGTCACTGCGACGCTCATTACTGCGCGGTGTTGATGTCTTCTGAGCAGGCGGCGACACGGTTTTTTGCTGGCTGGTGCTGCCGCTGTCATCACTGCCAAGCAGGCGGGTCAGGCCTTTGACCAGTCGGTTGATCACGCTACCGGCCTGTGGTGACTGGAGCTTTTCTGGCGCCTGGTTGGCTAGCGGAGCGGCAGTTGCTGTTGACGGTGCAGCGGCCGGGATTTCAGGCCCTTTGACTGCCTTGACGGCGGCTTCGTCGCGCTTGACTGGCTTGCCCCAAGCAGAGCTAGATTCTTGGCCAACCTCAGTTTCAACAGACAGCTCAAAGCTGTCTGTATCGAGACCGCCTTCCTGCTCGGTATGGTCGTCGCGTAAACGTTGCACATCATAGTGCGGCGTATCCATCTCGGGATTTGGCAGCAGGACCACAGTGACACCCTGGCGTTGCTCGATCTCTGCAAGAGCGCTGCGTTTTTCGTTGAGCAGGTAAGTGGCCACCGGCACAGGGAGGATGGCGCGGATCTGTGCACTGCGGTCTTTCATTGCTTCTTCTTCGATCAGGCGAAGGATGGACAATGACAGCGAGCGCACGTCGCGGATGGTGCCTTGGCCGTTACAGCGGGGGCAGACTGCGCCACTGGTTTCACCCAGCGAAGGGCGTAGGCGTTGACGGGACATTTCCATCAGGCCGAAACGCGAGATGCGTCCGATCTGTACGCGGGCACGGTCGATCTTCAGCGCGTCGCGCATGCGGTTCTCGACCTCGCGCTGGTTTCGAGCCGGGCTCATGTCGATAAAGTCGATGACCACCAGGCCACCGATGTCGCGCAGGCGAAGCTGGCGGGCTACTTCGTCGGCGGCCTCCAGGTTGGTCTGCAGTGCAGTTTCTTCGATATCGCTGCCGCGGGTTGCCCGGGCCGAGTTGATGTCGATGGACACCAGCGCCTCGGTGTGGTCAATGACAATAGCCCCACCGGAAGGCAGCTTCACTTCCCGCTCGTAGGCGGTCTCGATTTGAGATTCGATCTGGAAGCGCGAGAATAGCGGAACTTCATCGTCATAGCGACGGATCTTCTGCTGGAACGACGGCATCATCTCGCGGATGAAGGTTTGGGCTTCGTCGAGGACGCTTTCGCTGTCGATCAGTACTTCGCCGATGTCATCACGCAGGTAGTCGCGCATGGCGCGGATGATGACGTTGGACTCGCGCCAGATCAGGAAAGGCGCCGGTTTTTTGCCAGCGGCGCTGGTGATGGAGTCCCAGATGCGCACCAGGTAGTCGAGGTCGCGCTGCAGGTCGTCCGAACTGCGGCCGATACCGGCGGTGCGCACAATCATGCCCATGTTGTCGGGCATGTTGAGCTGGCCCATGGCTTCTTTGAGCTGGCTGCGTTCTTCACCTTCGATGCGCCGTGAAATACCGCCGGCGCGAGGGTTGTTAGGCATTAGTACTAAGAAGCGGCCCGCTAGGCTGATAAAGGTGGTCAGTGCAGCGCCCTTGTTGCCGCGCTCCTCCTTGTCGACCTGGACAATGACTTCCTGGCCTTCCTTGAGCACTTCCCGGATGTTGGGGCGCCCAGAGACCTCCTTCGTGAAGTATTCCCGGGAGATTTCCTTAAGAGGCAGAAAACCGTGACGCTCGGCGCCGAAATCGACGAAGGCGGCTTCCAGGGAGGGCTCAACACGGGTGATCTTACCGCGGTAGATATTGGCTTTTTTCTGCTCCCGGGCACCGGATTCGATGTCCAGGTCGTACAGTCGTTGTCCATCGACAAGGGCGACGCGCAGCTCTTCTGGCTGTGTCGCGTTGATGAGCATCCGTTTCATGTTGTCTCACACTGCAAAGACGCGCCAGTGGCGTCAGCGCAGCCGTGAATGACTCGAACAAGAGCAGTTCAAGGCTCAGTCAGGGCAGTGTCCAGTGGCGACATTTACCCATGGGAGAATCTCTGGTTGTCTGCTTCTCGTACGATCACCCGGGCTTGCGCGGCACGGTGAAGGCGAAACGTTGGGTGCTATGTGCTTGTAGCTCAGCGCATGTCGTGATTGCGATACAGCGCTCCGCTGTGGCTGGCTCAATAGGAGAGCCTGAACACAGCGGAACCATGTTGAGTACGGGGCGGAGGCAGAACATGTCTCGGAGGGAGCTTCGCCCATCCGGCCCTGCGGTCACCGCCAACACCTGGCAGTCATCGATTCGCCTACGCCGGCCACCGGCACGATGTTATACGTGTCCCGTCTGGCACTGCGCTGATTTGTCGCAGTGGGGCGGGCGTTGGCGTTACTGCTTGTACATTCTTTTTTGCTCGTTGTTGCGAGCGGGTCTTGCAAAAGCGGCGGCGATACAGGAGTACGGTGTCATCGCGGCCTGATACTGGCGCCCCGGCCTGCGTGTCTGATCGGGCAGGCGCCTGTCGGATACAGTTCTATCCTGCGGAGCGTGCGGGGAATATAGCAGTAAAGCTAGGGGGCAGCAATTTGGTGTGTCAAATGCCTGCGTTGACGGGCGAAGATTGGCTCTCGCTGAGATAGAATGGCCTTCTTTTTGCGGGTTTACAGTGGAGTGTCGGCATGGCCGAAGGCCGCGAGGTGCAGTGGGTAGAGGTAACAGAAGGCCAGGTAGGGCAGCGAGTCGATAATTTCCTGATGAGTCGCCTCAAGGGCGCGCCAAGAGCGCTGGTGTATCGCATCGTCCGCAAAGGCGAGGTGCGGGTCAATAAAAAGCGGGTGAAAGCCGATACGCGCCTAGCACTGGGGGACATGGTGCGCATTCCGCCCCTGCGTCTGGCTCCCAAGGAGGCTGTCAAGGAGGTCAGCGACAGTCTGCACAATCTGCTGGCTGGCAGTGTGCTGCTTGAAGGGCCTGACTGGATGGTGCTCAACAAGCCCTCTGGCCTGGCGGTTCATGGTGGCAGCGGTGTCAAGATCGGCCTGATCGAAGCATTGCGTCAGGTGCGGGAGGATCTCGATTTCCTTGAGCTGGTTCACCGGCTGGACCGTGAGACCTCGGGGTGTCTGTTGCTGGCCAAGTCGCGCCCCGCGCTGCTCAGTCTGAATGAGTCGCTGAAAGCACACAGAATGAACAAGGAGTATCTGGCGCTGGTGGCGGGGCGTTGGCCGGCGCGGCGGGACTTCGTCAGTGCGAGGCTGGATCGCTATGACGCCGGTAACGGCGAGCGTCGGGTGCGGGTGGATGCCGCCGGTAAGATGTCGCGGACGCGCTTTGCGGTGCGTGAGACGTTCAATGGCACAACTCTGGTCGAGGCAGAGCCGGTGACCGGTCGCACGCACCAGATTCGTGTGCACGCTGCTCATGCAGGTCATGCGCTGCTGGGCGATGACAAGTACGGCTGCCGGGAGGGGCAGCGGCTGGCGGCACAGATCGGGCTGCAACGCCTTTTTCTGCATGCCTCGGCGTTGACGTTTCCTGAGCCGAGCAGCGGTCGTCCGGTGCAGATCCGTGCGCCGCTGGGAGAGTCGCTAGAGGCGGTGCTTGCCAGAGCCCGTGAACAGTAAGCCTGGCTCAGGCGGCTCGGATTCTGCCAGCTATCTGCTGGGCAGCAGGAAATAATTGAAAAGGGTAAGCGAAATGCGTTATCGGCTGTTGATATTTGACTGGGACGGCACCTTGATGGATTCGTTGGGGCGTATCGTGAGCTGCATGCAGCAAGCCGGGCGTGATGTTGGCCTTGGCACGCTGGCTGAAGACAGCGTGCGTGACATCATCGGGCTGGGATTGCCCGAGGCGATTGCAAAATTGTGCCCGGAGATTGATGCGTCGCAGGCCGAGGCGCTACGCCAGCGCTATGCGTATCACTTCATGCATGGCGATATGCCGCCGGCGCTCTTTTACCCCGGAGTGGAGTCGTTGATGCCAGAGCTGGTGTCCAGTGCCCAGGCCAAGCTGGCTGTGGCTACTGGTAAGTCGCGCCGGGGGCTGGATATTATGTTCGATCAAACAGGCAGTCGTGGATGGTTTCGTGCCAGCCGTACTGCGGATGAAACACGCTCCAAGCCCCATCCACAGATGCTGGAAGAATTGCTTGCCGAGCTTGTGGTGCCAGTGTCAGATGCCGTGATGATCGGTGATACTGAGTACGACCTGGAGATGGCCCGGGCGCTGGGCATGGATCGCGTAGCGGTAAGCTATGGCGTGCATGATATTCCGCGCCTGTCAGCCAGCGAGCCCCGTTTTATCGCCGATGATTTTCATGAGCTTGTTGGCTGGCTGAAAGGCTGAGCAAGCAAAGCATCACGCTATTCCACCGCAAACCAGGAAACAGGCCATGGACGAGTCAGCAGCAACCTCTCACCACGCTGCCGGGCATGAGGCAGCCGCCCAAGCTGAGCTGCTACGTGAACAGCAGCGCCTTGCCCAGCAGGATATGCTTGATCGCTGGCTGCGCGACGTGTTGGTTGAGCAGCGCCGTTCGCGACGCTGGAAAATTTTCTTCCGTTTGCTGTTGGCGGTGCTGTTCGTTCTGCCGTTGGTGCTGGCGGCTTTTGGCATTTTCAAGGCGACCCAGACCGGCGTGTCCGGTATGACGGGGCCTCATCTAGGCGTGGTTCAGGTCAGGGGCGTGATTGATAGCGAGTCAGAGGCCAGCGCCCGCCGCCTGATTGAAGGTTTGCGCAACGCCTGGGGCTCAGCGCTGACTGAAGCGGTGATCGTGAATATCAACAGTCCCGGTGGCAGTCCGGTTCAGTCCCAGCGTGTCTATGACGAAATCATGCGGCTGCGCGAGAAAGGCGGTAAGCAGATCATCGCTGTGATCGAAGATGTCGGGGCCAGCGGTGCCTACTATATTGCCTCGGCTGCCGATGAGATCGTGGCGGCGCCTTCAAGTCTGGTGGGTTCGATTGGCGTGATCAGTGCCGGTTTCGGTCTTGAGGATGCCATTCACAAGCTAGGCATTGAACGCCGCGTGTTCAGCGCCGGAGACAACAAGAATTTCCTCGATCCGTTCAGTGGCATTACACCTCAGCAGCGGGTTTTTTGGGAAGGTGTGCTGGAGCAGACTCACGAGCAGTTCATCAGCGATGTGGAGGCGGGGCGCGGCGACCGGTTGGTGGATGATCCGGCGTTGTTCAGCGGCCTGGTGTGGGCGGGCAGCCAGGCGCTGGACTTAGGTCTGGTTGACCGCATAGATACTCTGGACGGGGTGGTGCTGTCATTTGGCGAGGAGGCACGGCTGCATGACTATACGCCGACGCTGGATCCGTTTGAGCGCTTTGCCAAACGTTTTGCCGTCAGCGTGGCGGAAACTCTGGGCCTGCCCCAGGCCCGTTCGGCCTCGCCGCTGCGCTATGAGCTGCCTTGAGAAAGCGCTATTTTGCTAAACGGGTAGTTCGGCCAAGAAGCGGATCGAGCCCGGCCTCGCGCAGCCACTGGCACAGTCGTATCAGTGGTAATCCGATCAGCGTATTCGGGTCGTCACCCTGTAGACGCTCGAACAGTGTGATGCCGAGGCCTTCCATGCGAAAGCTGCCGGCGCAATCTAGTGGTTGTTCGCGGTCAATATAGTTGGCTATCTCTCTTGGGGTAAGTTGCCGAAACGTCACGTCATAACGTTCATGGCAGACACGACGGGACCCACGGCGCGTGTCAATCAACGCTAGGCCAGTCAGAAAGCTGACGTGCTGGCCTGAGAAGCGGGTCAGCTGCGCTCGGGCGGCGGATGCATCTGTGGGCTTGCCAAGAATTTCCTGGCCAAAGACGGCCACCTGGTCGGAGCCGATAATCAGGTGCGCTGGCCAGCTGCTGGACAGTGCTTCAGCCTTGCTTAGCGCTAGCCGCTCTACCAGGGTTGGGGGTGTTTCGTCGGCGCGCGGTTGCTCGTCAATATCAGGGCTTGCCCATTGATAGGGTAGCTGAAGCTGGTCAAGCAGCTGGCGTCGCCAGCGTGACCCCGAAGCAAGTACTAATCGAGTCATGGTGGCTCTCTGTCAGTTTTGAGCCAGTTTACAGTAAAGCGGTTAGTGGAGAGAAACTGCAGATATGTGCGCTGGCTTTGACAGGAACAGGGTGAGTGCCTATCATTGCGCGCTTATGTTGACCTCACGACTTCCCGCCAGGGTTGAGCCGTATCGGCTCGCCGCCCGTGGCGAATGTATCGAGGGCCTGGTTGCCCTTGCTGGACTCGAGCGTCTCACTGAAGAAGTGGGCGCTCAGCACGGTGATGCACAGGTTCGCCTGACCTTTGGTTATGATACCCAGGGCAGGCGTGTCATCGAGGGAAGTCTCGCTGTGACGCTGAAGCTGCCGTGCCGACGTTGCCTGCAGCCAGTTGAGCGGAGTGTCAACAGTGAGTTTCTGTTGGGCATGGTGTCAAGTGACAGCCTGGCCGCAGAGCTTCCCAGCACGCATGAACCGGTGCTGGTGGAAGACGAACAGCTGAACCTGCTGGCGCTGGTGGAGGATGAGCTCATCCTCAGCTTGCCCCAGGTGGTATATCACGCTGAAGCTGACTGCCCGGTCTCGCATGACCAGCTCAGCAGCGGGGCGGATACCGACGTTGCGGATTCGCCCCGTGAAAATCCTTTTGATGTGCTCAGGCACTTCAAAGAAAAATCCTGATTCATTATTGATTGATTGCACTCTGGAGTGACACCTCATGGCCGTTCAGAAAAGCCACAAGACCCGTTCCAAGCGCGGTATGCGTCGTAGCCACGATTCGCTGACCGCTCCGGCCCTTTCCCAGGACAAGGAAACCGGCACGACTCACCTGCGCCACCACGTCTCTGCGGACGGCTTCTATCGTGGTCGCAAGGTCGTTGACGTCTGATAGTGACGTCTTGTCGGCAGTGACTGCCGACAGCTGAATATGCGGATTGCCATAGATGCCATGGGCGGGGATCTCGGTCCTCGCGCCACTGTCGGAGGTGCCGCCAGAGCGCTCAGCGCCGACTCACGGCTTGATATCGTGTTGTTTGGGCAGCAGTCACGGCTGAACAGCGAGATAGCTCGGCTGCCGCGGTCTCTGGCCGCGGCAGCGTCACGTTTGCAGGTCGAGAATGTCGATGCAGTGCTAGCTGACAGCCAGCAGCCAGCCTGGGCACTGCGTCACGGTGGTGACACCAGTATGGCGCGGATGCTGGCCTGTGTTGCCAGCGGCAAGGCTGCTGCCGGCGTCAGTGCTGGTAATACCGGTGCTCTGATGGCGTTGGCTCGGCATACGCTGGGCACGGTGGCTGGCATTACCCGGCCCGCCATCAGTACAGCCATTCCGACCTGTAACGAGGGCCGCTGCTACCTGCTTGATCTCGGGGCCAACGTTGATGTGGGGCCCGGCAGGCTGGTTGAGTTTGCGCGGATGGGTGACGCCATGGCGCGTCATGTTGATGGTTTGCAGCGCCCGCGGGTCGCCTTGCTGAACGTCGGAGTGGAAGGCACCAAGGGGTCGCCGACGGTGAAAGAGGCCGATCGGCGGCTGCGTGAACTGGTCGATATTCACTATATCGGCTATGTCGAAGGTGACGGTATTTTTTCTGGTGCAGCCGACGTGGTGGTCTGTGACGGCTTTACCGGCAATGCGGTGCTTAAGGCCAGTGAAGGCCTGGCAAAGATGCTGGTGGCGCGGGTTCAGGCAACTTTCGAGGCACATTGGTCGAGTCGGTTGGTCGGATTACTGGCTCGTCCGGCGCTGATGCGTCTTCGCGATGAACTCGATCCGGTTCGGTACAACGGAGCCAGTCTGCTGGGCATCAGGGGTATCGTGGTCAAGAGCCATGGCAGTGCTGACGCGGCAGGATTCCATTATGCCGTGGCGCGCGCTGCACAGGAGGTGCGTCGGGATCTCCCCCGGCGGCTGGCGGTAAGCTGACGCCAGCGTCGCGGCCTGGGCCGCGCCCAGGCCATGCACGCTGTGAAGCAGTGTGTGCCAATACGAGTAACTGAAGGTAAATGATATGACACAACCCCTCGCCCTCATTTTCCCCGGGCAGGGCTCCCAGCAAGTTGGCATGTTGCGGGAACTGGCCGAGCGATACAGTGTAGTGCGTACAACCTTTACCGAGGCGGGTGATGCATTGGGGTATGACCTCTGGCAGGTAGTTCAGGAAGGGCCAGCGGAGTCACTCAATGCCACAGCCTGTACTCAGCCGGCGTTATTGACAGCCAGTGTGGCAATATGGCGTGTCTGGCAGGAGCTTGAAGGCCCCCGGCCTGGTGTTATGGCTGGCCACAGCCTGGGCGAATACAGTGCCATGGTGTGTGCTGGCGTCATGAGTTTTGCCGATGGCGTGCGCCTGGTACGGCTGCGCGGTGAAGCCATGCAGGAAGCGGTTCCGGTGGGTGAGGGGGCCATGGCGGCAATCCTTGGTCTTGATGATGCTGCTGTCGAGCAGGCTTGTGCGCAGGCCGCTCAAGGCGACGTGGTGTCAGCAGTAAATTACAATGCCCCCGGGCAGGTGGTGATTGCCGGCAGCAAGGCTGCCGTTGAGCGCGCCATTTCGGCCTGTCAGGAAGCGGGTGCCAGGCGGGCTATGCCACTGCCGGTATCGGTGCCTTCACATTGCGAACTGATGCGCCCTGCGGCAGAGAGACTGGCCCAGGCAATTGATGGTATTGAGCTCAAGGCGCCGCGCTACCAAGTCATCCAGAATGTAGACGGCCAGGCGCACAGCGATACGAAGGCGCTGGCCAGCCGGTTGATCGAGCAGCTCTACCGTCCGGTTCGTTGGACAAGTTGTATCGAAGCCATGACGGGCCTTGGGGCAGAAGTCTTTATAGAATGTGGCCCCGGAAAAGTGCTTACCGGTTTGAACAAGCGTATTGCCAAGGGTAGTCGTGGACTTGCTATCAACGATCCGGATAGCCTTTCATCTGCCCTGACGTTGGCGCGTAGCGTGACCGACCCAGCGTCCTCAGCCCAGGGCTGAGTCAACCCTCTTTGCAGGCAAATGGAACCAGACCATGACAACTGAGCGTAGAGTTGCCCTGATTACCGGGGCCAGCCGTGGTATCGGTCGAGCCATCGCCCATGAGTTGGGGCGTCAGGGCCGGATTGTGATTGGTACTGCTACCACCGATACTGGTGCTGAGCGCATCAGTGACGACCTGAAGGCCCAAGGCATCGATGGTGCCGGTCGCTGTCTCGATGTGACCGACCAGGCCAGCATCGATGCGCTGCTGGCTGCAGTGACAGAAGAGTTTGGCGCGCCGACCATCCTGGTCAACAATGCCGGTGTGACGCGCGACAATTTGCTGATGCGTATGAAGGAAGACGAATGGGATGCGGTGATGAATGCCAATCTCAAGTCCGTCTATCGTGTCAGCAAAGCGTGTTTGAGAGGCATGACACGAGCACGTTATGGGCGTATCGTGTCGATCAGTTCAGTGGTTGCCACCATGGGGAACATGGGGCAGACAAACTATGCTGCGGCTAAGGCCGGCATGGAAGGCTTTTCCCGTGCTCTGGCGCGGGAAGTGGCATCGCGGGCCATTACCGTGAATGCAGTAGCGCCAGGCTTCATTGCTACCGATATGACGGAGTCGCTGCCTGAGGCTCAGCGCGAAGCGCTGCTTAAGCAGATCCCGTTGACGCGACTGGGTCAGCCGCAGGAAATTGCTGCTGCGGTAGGCTTTCTCACAAGTGATGCAGCAGGCTACATTACTGGCGAGACACTGCATGTGAATGGCGGTATGAACATGCGTTAATGCCGTACCTGGTGACAGTTGCGTCACATTGGTACGGTCTATAAACTTACCCGCAGCCTTTGGCTTGTGGATCTGTAACGGCTGGTCATCTGAACGGCTAACGTGAACGACTGGAGTACGTCTAATGAGCACCATCGAAGAGCGCGTGAAGAAGGTTGTGGCTGAGCGCCTGAACGTCAAGGAAGATGATATTCAGAATACGTCTTCCTTCACCGAGGATCTGGGTGCAGATTCTCTGGACACCGTCGAGCTGGTGATGGCCCTCGAAGAGGAGTTCGACACTGAAATTCCCGACGAGGAGGCAGAGAAGATCACTACCGTTCAGGAAGCCATCGACTACGTCAATTCCAACCAGTAACGACGTATGTCACCGCTTTCCAAAGCGTGTGCGGGATAAACGCTTCCCGTTGAGAGCCGTCCTGCGATGCAGGGCGGCTCTTGTGTTTTCGCCACACTGAGGGGTGGCTTGGGTATAATGCCGAAATAACGACCCTTCCGGGGTCATTCATCACAGCTAGTCTGGAGGAATGCTGATGGCTCGTAGAAGGGTCGTAGTGACGGGCCTGGGCCTGGTTACGCCACTGGGGAATACTGTCGAGGATACCTGGGAGCAGCTGATAGCCGGCAAGAGCGGAATTGCCCCTATCGACAGTTTCGATGTCAGCGGTTTCAACACGCGTTTCGGTGGTTCGGTCAAGGATTTCGATATTGGCGGCTACCTTAATCCCAAGGACGCCCGGAAGATGGATCTGTTCATCCAGTATGGCGTGGCAGCAGGTGCCCAGGCGATCAGCGATGCGGGAATTGAGTGTAACGAGAGCAATGCCCACCGCATTGGTGTGGCGATAGGCTCCGGCATCGGTGGGCTGCCGATGATCGAGCATAACCATAATGCGCTTCTCAAGGGCGGTGCCCGTCGTATCTCGCCGTTCTTTGTGCCGGGTTCGATCATCAACATGATCTCGGGAAACCTGGCGATTCAGCATGGTTTTCGTGGGCCAAATATCGCAATTACCACGGCCTGTACCACGGGCACGCATAATATCGGCTATAGCGCGCGCACCATTGCCTATGGCGATGCCGATGTAATGGTGTGTGGCGGTGCCGAAATGGCCACCACGCCACTTGGGTTGGGCGGCTTCTCTGCAGCCCGTGCGCTATCCAGCCGTAACGACGATCCTGAAGCGGCCAGCCGCCCCTGGGATCGTGATCGTGATGGCTTTGTGCTTTCAGATGGCGCCGGCATCATGGTGTTGGAGGAGTACGAGCACGCCAAGGCACGCGGTGCGCACATCTACGCTGAGCTAACCGGTTTTGGCATGAGCGACGATGCGTTCCATATGACAGCCCCGCCGGAAGATGGCCAAGGCGCAGCAGCCTCCATGAGCAATGCTATCAATGACGCTGGAATCGCTCCGGAGAGCATCGACTATATCAACGCTCACGGCACCTCGACGGCGGCCGGTGACCTCGCGGAAAGTCGGGCAATTGAGCGGGTGATGGGGGGGGCGGCCAAACGGGTAGCGGTCAGCTCCACCAAGTCGATGATCGGCCATCTGCTGGGTGCTGCCGGTGCCGTTGAAGCTATATTTTGCGTGCTGGCCATACGTGATCAGATGGCACCGCCAACCATCAACTTGGATAACCCCCAGGAAGGTTGCAGCTTGGACTATGTGCCTCACACCGCTCGCCAGATGAAGATCGATGTCACCTTGTCGAACTCCTTTGGCTTTGGTGGTACCAACGGCACTTTGATTTTTTCAAAGGTCTGAGCAAGCGTTGATGCAAGCAGGGCAGATGCCGTTAGATCAGACATTTCCGTTCGATGACCGCGGTCTTGCTTACGGTGACGGTCTGTTTGAGACCGTACTGGTGCGTGACGGCAAGGCACAGCTGTGGGATGAACATCTGGCCAGGCTCAAGCGTGGCAGCAAGACACTGGGCTTGGCGATGCCGTCGGCTGATGTGCTCGCTGATCTTCCGAAGCGCTGCGGGTCGGGTTTGAAGGTGCTCAAGTTGATCGTGACCCGCGGCAGCGGTGGTCAGGGGTATCGGTTGCCTGCTGTCGCCTCGTCCCGTCTGCGTTGGCAGGTGCAGCCTTTTACCCCGCGCGCTGACCGCTGGTTGGGTGTGCGTGTGCGTCACTGCGAATTGCGCCTGGGGGTTCAGCCTCGCCTTGCCGGGATCAAGCATCTCAATCGTCTGGAAAATGTGCTGGCACGTAGCGAGTGGCAGGATGCTGAAATAGCAGAAGGCCTGTTGTGTGATAGTGAGGGGCGTTTGACCGAGGCCACCGCCATGAACCTTGTGTGGCGGCGGCGCGGGCGCTGGGAAACCCCGGCGCTGCAGCACTGTGGTGTGGCCGGCACGCTTCGCCAAGCGTTGTTCACTTCGCTTCCACTGATTGAGGTCGAAACTGGGGCCAGGGTGTTGGGCGAGGTCGATGCCTTGTGTCTGATCAATTCCGTGCAAGGCGTGTGGCCAGTACTCCAGCTTGATACGGCCTGGGGCGCAATGCAGCATCATTGGGAACCTAATGCCCATCATCTGGCGCTGCAACGGCTGGCGCATTCGCTACTGGGCTATCCGCAGCCGGATGCCAGTGGATTTCCTGCCAACGGGGGATGAGTGATGAAGCGAGCGGTCAAGTGGCTTGTCATACTGCTGGTGCTGGCAGGTCTGGCGCTATGGGGCGGCTATCGCTACTGGGAAAGCCGGTTTGATGCACCGTTGGCCGTCAGCTCTGAAACGCTGTTTGAGGTACCCGAAGGCGCAGGCTATCACCGAGTGGTCAGCAAGCTGGAAGGTGAAGGTCTGCTGAATGATGGCTGGGCCTATCGTTTGCTTGCGCGGCTCAAGCCTGAGCGAATTCCTTCGTTACGTCCTGGTGAGTATCGCCTTGAGCCGAGCATGACCGGCCTTGAGATGTTCGCGATGCTCGATGCCCACCAGGTGGTTACCTACGCGCTGACCATTCCTGAAGGCTGGACGTTCGCGCAGATGCGTGAGGCCCTGGAAGGTGCCGAGAAGCTTGACCGCCAGCTCAGCGGGCTGAGCAATGACGAGGTCATGGCGCTGTTAGGTCGTGAGGGTGAGCATCCGGAAGGGCGCTTCTTCCCCGACACCTATCGCTACCATAAAGGTGTCAGCGACATCGAGATTCTCCGTCTGGCTTTGAGCAATATGGAGGAGCGGCTGACAGCGGTGTGGGCGGAGCGCGACGAGGACATTACCCTGGAGACGCCCTACGAAGCCTTGATCATGGCGTCGCTGATCGAGCGCGAGACCGGCGCGCCACAAGAGCGGCGTGAAATTGCCGGAGTGTTCAAGCGGCGCATGCAGCAGGGTATGCGGCTGCAGACTGACCCCACCGTCATCTACGGCATGGGCGAGGCCTATGCCGGCAAGATTACTCGTGCCGACTTACGTGAACCTACGCCCTATAACACCTATGTGATCGACGGCCTGCCTCCCACGCCCATCGCGCTGCCGGGTCTTGCTGCGCTCGAGGCGGCAGTCAATCCGGCGGAAGGGGATACGCTGTATTTTGTTTCCCGTGGTGACGGTACGCATCATTTTTCCAAAACCCTGCGTGAGCACAACAACGCCGTGAATCGCTACATTCGTAATCGTTGATTTATTTACTGTTGATCGGGAAACCACCATGTCGGGACGCGGACGTTTCATTACGCTTGAGGGCGGCGAGGGGGTCGGTAAAACCACCAATCTTGAGTGGGTGGGTGACTGGCTGACCGCACGCGGGGTTGAGGTAGTGAAAACCCGCGAGCCAGGTGGCACGCCGATGGCCGAAGAAATCCGAGATCTTCTTCTCGATCCGCACGCAAGCGAGCCGATGGACGCAGATGCCGAGTTGCTGCTGGTCTTTGCCGCGCGCGCCCAGCATCTCGCCCAAGTGATCAAGCCGGCACTTGAGCGCGGCGCCTGGGTGCTATGTGATCGCTTTACCGATGCCACCTTTGCCTATCAGGGGGGAGGGCGCGGCCTGTGCTTCGAGCGGATTGCACAGCTGGAAGACTTTGTTCAGCAGGGCTTGCAGCCTGATCTGACGCTGCTGCTGGATATGCCCATGCAGGCCGCCCAGCAGCGGGTTGACTCCCGTGGTCAGCAACGCGATCGTTTTGAGCAAGAGCAGGGGGCTTTTTTTCAGGCCGTGCGTGAGGCTTATCTGGCGCGAGCGCTTCAGGCGCCGGAGCGTATCGTTGTTATTGATGCCAGCCAGCCATTGGAAAGAGTGCAGCAGGCGCTAGGTGAGCAGCTGTCAAGCCAGCTCGAGGAGTGGATGTGAGCGAACCGGGTGTAAGCCGGCAGGGCGTAGCCGAGGTGCCACACCCGTTGCCCTGGCTGATGCCACGCTGGCATGAATTGTGCCGCTTGGCTGATAGTGGCCGGCTTCCTCACGCGCTGCTGTTCTCTGGTGCCGATGGCATTGGCAAGCAGTCGCTGGCCGAAGCGCTGATTGCGCGCATGCTGTGTGCTGATCCGGGGGATTATGCCTGTGGACACTGTCACGCCTGCCAGATGCTGGCCTCGGGCTATCATCCTGACCTGTTGCGGATTTCGCCGGAAGACGGCAAGCGCCAGATTCGCATTGATCCAATTCGCCAGATCAATGAGGTGGTTGCCCAGACCGCCCAGCAGGGCGGCTACCGCGTGATTTTGCTCAGACCGGCTGAGGCCATGAACGTCGCGGCGTCCAATGCGCTGCTCAAAAGTCTTGAGGAGCCTGGCGAAAAAACCCTGTTTGTTTTGCTTTCGGACGTTCCCTCGCGGTTACTGCCAACCATCCTGTCGCGCTGTCAGCATTGGCCCCTGCCGCTGCCAGCTCAGGCCGATTGCCTGCCGTGGTTGAAAGAACAGCTCAGCGGGCAGCTGGGGAGCGAAGAGAGTGCGCAGTTCTGGTTGCGGGTTGCCGATGGCTTGCCGCTACGTGCGCTAGAGCTGGCTGAACCCGCTGCCCGGGCGCTTCGTCAGCAGCTTCACGATACCTTCGATGCGCTGGTGCGTGGTGCAGAGCCGCTTGACACTGCCGCCAGGCTGGACCGCCAGTTGATTGATGCCATCCTGTGGTACGGTATTGCCTGGCTGGAAGACTTGATTCGCTTCGGCTTGTCCGGTGATGTGCAACGGGTGTGCAACGCTGACCTATTGCCGCTGTATCGCCAGGCCGTCAAAACGGCCGGGTTCGCGACTGGTTCCGCTTGCTGGACTACGCCCGTGAGCAGCGCCGTTTGCTGGCTGCCGGAGGCAACCCCAACCCTCAGCTGGTGCTCGAAGCCTGGCTGATTCGCTGGTCGGCGTTGCTGCGCTCCTGAGGTTGCCGGACTGCTGGTCCTCAAAGCCTGCTTTCAGCTCTATCATTATCAACTCCGTTCTGACCGTGCCCAATCGGGCAGGGTCATCATCCGCTTTCCTGACGTTGCCTTGCCATGTTTGTTGATTCGCACTGCCATCTCGACCGCCTCGATCCGCGTACCCATGGAGGCGACGCTGCTGCCGCTCTCGACGCAGCTCGCGCCCGGGGCGTGCGCCAGTTTCTGGCGATTGCCGTCACCCTTGAAGACGTGCCTGACATAGCTGCCCTGTCGCGGCAACACAGCGACGTGGTGATTTCTGCCGGAATGCACCCGCTGCATACCCCAGAGCAGGAGCCGAGTGTAGAGACCATCATGGCCTATGCCGAGACCCATGAAGCCGTCGCTATCGGTGAAACCGGCCTTGATTTTCACTACGACAGAGTGCCCCGGGAGCAGCAGCTGGAGCGCTTCCGTCGCCATCTGATGGCTGCTACAGAGCTTGAGCTGCCGGTTATCGTGCACACCCGGGAAGCACGTGATGAGACCCTGGCGCTGATTCGCGAGCAGGTGAATCCGCGTGTTGGTGGCGTGCTGCACTGCTTTACTGAAGATCTCGATATGGCGCGAGAAGCCGTTGCTCTTGGGTTCTACATTTCGCTGTCTGGTATTGTGACCTTTCGCAATGCCGAGGCGCTGCGCGAGGTTGCTCGCCGTGTGCCGCTGGATCGTCTGCTGATTGAGACCGACAGCCCCTATCTGGCACCGGTGCCTTACCGCGGCAAACCCAATGAGCCAGCGTGGGTGGTAGAAGTGGCAGAATGTATTGCCGCTGAGCGTGGTATCAGCATCGAAGAAGTGGCGATGCAGACCACCGCCAATTTCTATCAGCTGTTTCGTGCCGCCGCCCCAGAAGTCTCCGACGAGATGCGTGGTGTGCTGGGTCGCGCCGGACTGGTCTGAGCCCATCGTGCATGTAACGAAGCGGATCGCGCTGGGGACAAGCCCAGGGCCTTGAGCAGGAGCCTTGACGATGAACCTTGACACGATGGTGGCCGGTATCGGCCCTGCGGGGAAGATTCCTCCCATTGACAGCTGGACACCCCGCCACAGCGGCGTGATGGACTTGGTCATCACCGCCGACGGGCAATGGGTCCATGAAGGTCGCACCATCAGGCGTGTCGCCCTGGTGCGTCTGCTGGCCAGTATTTTGCGTCGCGAAGACGACGGTAACTATTACCTGGTCACACCCCAGGAAAAGCAGCGCATCCTCGTCGAAGACCACCCTTTCATCATTGTCGATGCGGATCAGGGGCAGGGTAAAGACCCAGACGGTGACTGGTGGCTGACCACTCACTACGGTGATCGTGTTCGACTGGATGCGGAACACTGTTTGAGCGTGACCGAGACGCCAAGGGGAGACGCCGCGCCTGAAGTGCCGGTGCGTTTTGGCATGGCGGCCCGGCTGGGGCGTAACGTTTTCTATCGGCTGGTCGAACAGGCCGAGCCGTTAAACGAACCGCAGGCTGAGGGCCAGTGGCAGCTGGTGCTGACCAGCGGCGGCATCAAGCATCCGCTAGGATATCTCGACGAAGCGCCATGAAACTGACGCCTGAACAGTACGCAGTGGTGACGCATCAGGGTGGCCATGCCCGCGTAGCTGCAGTGGCCGGTGCCGGCAAGACCACTACCATGGTGGCGCGGGTGCTACACCTGCTGGAGCAAGGCGTGTCGCCGCGTCGTATGCTGGTGCTGATGTTCAACCGTTCGGCCCGGGAAGACTTCCAGGTACGCCTGGCCAAAATGGCGCCGTCCGGCCAGCTGCTGCCCGATGTGCGTACCTTTCACTCTCTGGGGCATCGGTTGACAGGCAGCCTGGTGCGCTGGGGCGCGCTGGCGCCGCGTCAGCTGCTCAATGCCGACTGGCAGGTCCAGCGCCTGCTGCGACACGCTACTCAACTGGCGCTGCAGGATAACCAGGACATCTCGGAGCAGGCCTTCGACGATGAGCGCCTTGAGGCACTGGCGCAGTTCTGTGGCCTAGTAAAAGCTGAGATGGCCGACCCTGCCGAGCTCTATGAGCGGCTCGACTTCGGTGAGAATACCCAGCATTTCGTTGCCGCCTTTGACAGGACCGAACAGCTGCTGGCCGATCAGGGGCTGATGACCTGGTCTGATCTGCTCTATCGGCCGCTGCGGGCGCTGGAGGCCGATGTAGGACTGCGTGAGCGGGTACAGGGCTTTCTCGACCATGTCATCATCGACGAATACCAGGACATCAACTTTGCCCAGCAGCGCCTGCTGGCTGTGCTGGCCGCTGACAGGGCCGATGTAATGGCAGTGGGTGATGCCAACCAGTGCATTTATGAATGGCGTGGTGCGAGGCCTGACGCGATGCTCGATACCTTTGGTCAGGTCTTTGGCGCGGCCACAGATTACCCCCTGTCGACCACTTTTCGCCACGGTCATGCCCTGGCGCTAGCCGCCAACCATGCCATCGACGCCAATCGTCATCGCCCTGACCAGCTGTGCTTGGCTGCGCCGAGTAACCCCAATACCCGGTTGACGCTGGACCGCGGCAACCGCGGGATGTTGCGTAGTCTGGCGCAATGGCAGCGTCAGGGTCGGCGGCTGGAAGAAGCCTGCCTGTTGGTGAGAAGCTGGGCACTGTCGGTACCATTACAGCTGGCGCTGTTGCGTGAGTGCATCCCGTTCCGACTGGTGCGTGAAGACCGTTTTGTGTTCCGCTTGCCGTTGGTACAGGCGTTGGCTGGTTATCTGATGCTGGCGCGGGAAGGCAAGCTGCTACGCGACCCCGGGCACGTACTGTCACTGCTGTCCCAGCCCACGCCATTTGTGGCTCGCGACCGGCTGGCAGCATTGGCCGCACGGCTAGCTGACACTCAGCGCTGGCCCACGTCGCAGGACCCTCTGTTGAGTGGCATCAAGCCATTTCAGCAGCGCACGCTGAAAAAACGTTGGGCGCTTTTGTGCGAACTACCCAGCAAGTCGGCATTACCGCCGGCCCAGCTGCTTGAACTGGTGATTGAGCGTGTTGATGCGGAGAAAGTCCTTAAGCGCGCCGCCGCGCGGCGTGATAAAGGTGAAGAAGATGTGCGGCTGCTCGATGTGCTGGTCGAGCAGGCCGGCGAAGTGGCAAGCCTGGATGATTTTATCGAGCTGCTGAGCCGGCCGGTGGAAAACAGTGAGCAGGGCGTGTTGATTACCACCGTGCATGGTGCCAAGGGGCTAGAGTGGCCGCTGGTGGTGCTGGCGGGTGTGAATGAAGAAGACTTTCCTCATTACACTCGCGACACTCCGCCCAACACCGCACGTTTGGAAGAAGAGCGTCGGCTGTTCTATGTAGCGATTACCCGAGCGAAGGAGCAGCTGATGCTGCTGGATGATGGTGGTAGCCATCGGCCCAGCCGTTTTCTGTTTGAAATGGCGTGGCAGGATAGCCAGGCCGTGGCTGAGCGCCTAGTGGGCCAGACATCAGGAACTGCATCAGGCGCTGTATCAGACGAGCCGTTGGCCGTGGTGAACCCTTCGTTGGTCAAACGTTATTTGACAGCGCTGGGGGAGGGTGATCTGCCGGTGGTTGCTGCCACGGCACAGGCGGTGGACGACGTCGTTGGCAAGTATGTTGATCGCGGTAACCCTAGTCGTAATCATACCAATTATCAGGTCGGTCAGCGGCTGGTGCATGCGGTATTCGGCCAGGGAAAAATAACCGTGATCGAAGGAAACCCTGCCAACCCGGTGCTAGAAGTTGCTTTTAACGAAGCGGGTACGCGGCGTCTGGTGGCGAGCCTTGCGCCCATATCTCTCCAGTGAGGAATCAGCCCAGTGAGGAAAAGTATGACCCAGTATCCATTGATCGATAGCGCCACGCTAAAAAACGCGCTGGAAAGTACACAACCCCCACTGGTGCTGGACTGTCGGGCGCGGCTCGGTGATGCCGATGCTGGCGCTGAGCTGTGGCGAGCCAGGCATATTCCTGGCAGTCGGCATATCGATCTTGACCGCGATTTGGCCTCAGCGTCGGGTGAGGGCGGCCGTCATCCGCTGCCCCAGCCTCAGGCCTTTGTCGCCACACTGCAGCGCTTTGGCGTGACGCCGGATCGCCCCGTGGTGGTGTACGACGACATGGGTGGGCAGATGGCGGCGGCGCGGGCTTGGTGGATGCTGGCCTGTTGGGTCGGTCATCCGGATGTGCGTCTGCTGGATGGCGGCCTGGATGCCTGGCAGCAGACGGGTGGAAAGCTGGCCCAGGCGGGTGCCAAGGAGGGCGCAAAGGGTGACGCTTCGCAGCCTTCGCTCTGGGTGCCGCGCTTTGACGACAGCCAGATTGTGAATGCCCGGCAAGTTAGTGCAAGTGATGCGCTCAAAGTGGATGCACGGAGTTTTGAGCGTTTTCGTGGTGAGGCCGAGCCGATTGATCCGGTGGCGGGGCATATTCCCGGGGCAGTGTGTCGCCCTGGCGGCGAAAACCTCGACAATGGGCATTTCAAGTCTGCCGAGCGTCTATCGCAGGAACTGCCGGATGCCGACGAGGTTATCGCTTACTGTGGTTCCGGCGTTAGCGCCTGCCAGACGATTGTAGCCTATGGTGTGGCGGACAGGCCGCTGCCGCGGCTGTACGTCGGCTCATGGAGCGACTGGGTCCGCGACCCCGAGCGGCCCGTAGTGACTGGAGATGACACCTGAAAGTTCATCCCCACCGTTGAGGTGGGGATGAACTTTCAGTGGTGCCCTGTCAGTGGCGCTCCAGTTTACATGTTGGGGTAGGTTGGTCCGCCACCGCCTTCTGGGGCGACCCAGGTGATATTTTGTGCCGGGTCTTTGATGTCACAGGTCTTGCAGTGCACGCAGTTCTGGAAGTTGATCTGGAACTGTGGCTTGCCATCATCACCTTCAATCACTTCATACACGCCCGCGGGGCAGTAGCGTTGGGCTGGCTCGGCGTATTCCGGCAAGTTATCGCGGATCGGTATTGCCGGGTCCTCGAGCTTGAGGTGGCAGGGCTGGTCTTCTTCGTGGTTGGTGTTGGAGAGATACACCGATGAGAGCTTGTCGAAGGATAGCTTGCCATCCGGCTTGGGGTAATTGATTTTCTCGAACTCGGCGGCCGGCTTGAGTGTCGCATGGTCGGGGGTGGTGTCGTGAATATTGGGTAGCTTGCCACCACCCAGCAGTTGGTCGAGGAAGTTGTAGGCGCCGCCAATCACCGTGCCATGCTTGTGGATCGCCGGGCCGAAGCTGGCACTTTCCTTGAGCTCGGCGTAGGCCCAGCTCTGCTCCCATTTTTCGGTGAAGGCCGTCAGCTCCTGGCCGCCTTCATCGCCTTTGCTGATTGCCTCGAACACCGCTTCGGCGGCCACCATGCCGGACTTCATCGCCGTATGCAGGCCCTTGATCTTGGCAAAGTTCAGGGTGCCGGCGTCGCAGCCGATCAGTAGACCGCCAGGAAAGGTCATTTTGGGCAGGCAGTTGAGGCCGCCCTTGGTCAGTGCGCGGGCACCATAGGCGACACGCTTGCCGCTTTCCAAGTGCTTGGCCAGCACTGGGTGGTGCTTCATGCGCTGGAATTCATCAAACGGCGATAGCCAGGGGTTCTGGTAGGACAGGTCCATGATCAGCCCGACCATGACCTGGCTGTTTTCGCCGTGATACAGGAACCAGCCGCCGTGGGTCTTGCTGTCCAGTGGCCAGCCGGAGCCGTGCAGGATCAGGCCGGGTTCGTGTTTGTCGGCGGGGATATCCCACAGCTCTTTCAAACCGATACCGTAGTGCTGTGGGTCCTTACCCTTGTCCAGCTCAAAGCGCTCGATCAGCCGCTTGCCTAAGTGCCCACGGGCGCCTTCGGCAAACAGGGTATACTTGGCGCGTAGCTCCATGCCCGGCATGTAGCTGTCCTTGTGGTGGCCATCGGCAGCGACGCCCATGTCACCGATCAGGATGCCGCGTACGGTGCCGTCTTTATCCTGGATCACTTCCTGGGCGGCAAAGCCGGGAAAGATATCAACACCGAGTTCTTCTGCCTGCTCGCCAAGCCAGCGGCACAGGTTGCCGGCGCTGAGTACGTAGCGCGTCTGGTCTCCGCCGGTGTTGTGCATGGACTTGGGCACAAAGGCGTTAGGTAGTTTCTGGGCTTTCTCGGCGTTTTTGAGCAGGTAAAGTTCATCGCGGATGGCCGGTGTGTTGAGTGGTGCGCCGCGCTCTTTCCAGTCGGGGAACAGTTCATCCAGGGCGCGCGGCTCAAACACCGCGCCTGACAGGATATGTGCGCCAACCTCAGCGCCTTTTTCCACCACGCACACGCTCAGCTCCTGCTCAGCTTCGTTGGCCTGTTGCATTAGGCGACAGGCGGCGGCCAGTCCTGCTGGGCCAGCGCCGACGACTACCACGTCGAAATCCATGGAGTCGCGTTCTACTTGTTCGCTCATCGGGTTGTTCTCCTCCGGAAACGACGCTTGTGCTACCCAGCCTGTACTGTCTGGCGTGGGCTGTGACTAACGTCGAAGATATTAAAACGATCGTTTGCTTCTAGATATGCCCCATGATAGGCATAATAGCCTTAAAGGGTCACCCCTTACGATGGGTTAATACATGACCAGCGCGCCCTGAAGATCTGAAGGGTAGCTTGCAGGGATTGTTGCCATTGCGCTGCCTGTGGCACATTGGTAGCGATATTCTACTGTGGGGCAGGTCAGGCACTCGCGGGAAGCCTGACAAAAGTATTTCGGACGATTTTGGCGGATGGTGGCTGTTTGGATTGCCTCCATCCTGAGCGGTCCCTGTCGTCATCATCCAGGAATCTGAGACTGAACCAAGCGAGGACACCATGAAAGTACTCGTCGCGGTCAAACGCGTCATTGATTATAACGTCAAGATCCGTGT
>NZ_JBQDJZ010000022.1:0-32472 GCF_052095765.1 Halomonas sp. | reverse complement strand
ACCAACACCTCCAACCCGAGCGTGATGATGGCCGCCGGCCTACTGGCGCGTAACGCCCTCAAGAAAGGCCTGAAAACCAAGCCTTGGGTCAAGACGTCACTGGCGCCCGGCTCCAAGGTGGTCACCGAGTATCTGGCAGCGGCAGGTCTGCAGGATGACCTCAACCAGCTGGGCTTTAACCTAGTGGGCTACGGCTGCACCACCTGTATCGGTAACTCCGGCCCGCTGGCCCAACCAATTGAGAAAGCCATTGTAGATGGCGACCTGACCGTGGCCTCAGTGCTATCCGGTAACCGTAACTTCGAAGGCCGCATTCATCCACTGAGCCCAACCAACTGGCTGGCCTCTCCGCCGCTGGTGGTGGCTTACGCCCTAGCGGGTAACATGCGCCGGGATCTGAGCAGCGAGCCAATTGGCACCGGCACAGATGGCCAGCCGGTCTATCTGAAAGACATCTGGCCCAGCCAGTCAGAAGTCGCTGAAGCGGTCGAGCTGGTCAACACCGAGATGTTCCGCAAGGAATATGCCGAGGTGTTCGACGGCGACGAGACCTGGAAGGCCATCGAGGTGCCGGACAGCAAGGTCTACGAATGGTCAGAAAAGTCGACTTATATCCAACATCCACCGTTCTTCGCCGGTATGGGCAGAACGCCGGACGAGATCAAAGACGTCAAGGATGCTCGGATTCTTGCCCTACTGGGCGACTCGGTGACCACTGACCACATCTCACCGGCAGGTTCCATCAAGCCTGACAGCCCGGCCGGGCGCTATCTGCAGGAGCGTGGCGTCAAGCCGATCGACTTCAACAGTTATGGTTCACGGCGCGGCAACCACGAAGTGATGATGCGCGGCACCTTCGCCAACGTGCGCATCAGAAACGAGATGCTTAGCGACGTGGAAGGCGGCGAGACGCGCCACGTACCTTCTGGCGAGCAAATGGCGATTTACGACGCCGCCATGCGCTACCAGGAAGAAAACACTCCGCTGGTAGTGATTGCCGGCAAGGAATACGGGAGTGGCTCAAGCCGTGACTGGGCCGCCAAGGGCACACTCCTGCTGGGCGTACGTGCGGTGATTGCTGAGTCCTATGAGCGCATCCACCGCTCCAACCTGATCGGCATGGGCGTGGTGCCGCTGCAGTTCGCTGATGGCGACAACCGCAAGAGCCTCGGCCTGACCGGCGACGAGCAGATCTCCATCGAGGGACTGTCCTCACTCACCCCTGGTGGCAAGGTCAAGGTGACCATCAAGAGCGACAAAGGTGAGCAGAGCATCGAAGCGCTATGCCGCATCGATACTGCCAACGAGCTGGAATACTATCGCCACGGCGGCATACTGCACTATGTGCTGCGCAAGATGATCGGCGCAGCGTAAGCCGCATACCTGATAGCCTGTCCTGGCAGGCCATCAGGTGATGATTATTGCTGTACAGAGTCACAGCCAAGCAAAACGCCCTGCAGTTCAAACCGGCAGGGCGTTTTTTCATCGATACTCCAAAGCTCCAGAGGCGCTTTCTCAGAACGCCCGGCGACGATAGGCCCGATAACTCGGCACCCAGCTGTTACGCTCGATGGCATCGCGCAGCTCGTGCCCGCTAGTCTTGAGGGCCACCCCCTCCTGTTCTGCCTGGGCAGCAACCTCAAAGGCAATCGATGCAGACAGCTCCCGTATATCGCGCAGCGGTGGAAGCAAAGCGCCGCCCGGCACGTCAGGTTTGAGAATCGGCGCCTCACGGGCCAGCGCACGGGACGCCGACATCAGCATCGCATCTGTCACTCGGCTGGCACCGGAAGCAACCACCCCTAGGCCGATACCAGGGAAAATATAAGCGTTGTTGCACTGGGCGATGGGGTAGCTTTCCCCTTCATACACCACCGGCTCAAAAGGGCTGCCGGTTGCGACCATGGCCTGGCCATCGGTCCAGCGGATCACATCCTCCGGAATGGCTTCGGCGCGTGAGGTCGGGTTCGAGAGCGGCATTATCAGTGGCGAGGAACAGCCCGTATGCATGGTGCGAATCACCTGTTCGGTAAAGATACCGCCCTGGCCACAGACCCCGAGCAGCACCGTAGGCTTGACCTGCTTGACGACCTCCAAAAGCCCCTGGCCGTTCCAATCGGCAACAGACTCCGGCTTATGGGCCAGCTTACGCTGAAAGTCATACAGCCAAGTCTGCTCACTGGTGACTAGACCTTCGCGGTCGACCATGTAAACCCGCTCGCGCGCCTGCGCTTCTGTCAGGCCTTCAGCCTGCATGGCCACAATCACCTGCTCGGCAATACCACAGCCGGCAGAGCCCGCCCCGACAAACACCACCCGCTGGTTGGCCATGGTCTCGCCACGCGCCTGACACGCCGCCATCAACGTGCCGACACACACCGAGGCGGTGCCCTGAATATCATCGTTGAAGCAGCACAGCTCGTCGCGGTAACGTTCGAGTAGCGGCATGGCATTCGCCTGGGCGAAGTCTTCAAACTGCAGCAGCACATTCGGCCAGCGCCGCTTGACCGCGGCAATGAACTCGTCGAGGAAGGCGTCATAATCTTCCTGGGCCACCCTTGGATGGCGCCACCCCATATACATCGGATCATCGAGCAGCGTCTGGTTGTTGGTACCCACATCCAGCGTGATTGGCAGCGTATAGGCCGGGCTAATACCACCACAGGCGGTATACAGCGCCAGCTTGCCGATAGGAATTCCCATGCCGCCGATGCCCTGATCCCCTAGCCCCAGAATGCGCTCGCCGTCAGTCACAACAATGACTTTGACATTGTCTTTGGTGGCACTGTGCAGGATATCGTCAATACGCTCACGGTCGGCGTAAGAAATGAATAGCCCACGGTGGTTACGGTAAATGTTCGAGAACTCTTCACAGGCCTGGCCGACAGTCGGCGTGTAGATGACCGGCAGCATTTCTTCAAGATGCTGGGAAACCAACCGATAGTAAAGTGTCTCGTTATCGTCCTGAATGGCACGCAAGTAAATATGACGATCAAGTGCCGTCTGGCACTGCTGATACTGGCGATAGACTCGCTCCAGCTGCTCCTCAATGGTTTCAACTGTTTGCGGCAGCAACCCCACCAGGTTGAACTCGAGGCGCTCTTCAAAGGTAAAAGCACTACCCTTGTTGAGCAGCGGCATTTCAAGCAGGGCTGGCCCAGCATAGGGAACGTAGAGTGGACGCTTGGGATCGATAGCCATTGTTTCTCTATTCCTGTGTCTGAGTGTTGCGGACCAAGACAATTATTGTATACGAAAACTGTACTCTAACATGCCAGCGCCTTGCCCATACTTCCAGCTGGGCTATCGCCCCATGACCTGTGGGTCTCAAAGATCGCTGAAGCGTCCTAAACCAACGGCTTTTCGCAACCGCTCCATGGTCGGCGCCGCCTCGTCACGTGCACGCTGCGCACCTGCCTGGAGTACCTGCTCAATATGGGCCGGATCCTCCAGCAGCGCGTTATAGCGCTCGCGGGGTTCGCGCAGATGCGCGTTGAGCACCTCGAACAGACGATCCTTGGCGGCGCCCCAACCGATGCCATCTTCATATTCACGGCGCATCTCGGCGCGCTGCCCGTCATCAACAAAGGCTGAATAGATCTGAAACAGGGTGCAACTGTCGGCATCCTTAGGCTCACCGGGCTCCAGCGAGTTGGTCTTGATCTTGCGCACCAATTTGAGCAGCTTTTTCTCGCTGGCGAACAATGGAATGGTGTTGTCGTAGCTCTTGGACATCTTGCGCCCGTCCAGACCATTGAGCACCTGAGTTTGCTCATCCACCAGTGCTTCGGGAAGCGTAAAATACTGGCTCTTGAACAGGTGATTGAAACGTCCGGCAATATCACGGGCCATTTCAATGTGCTGAATCTGATCGCGCCCCACCGGCACTTTGTTGGCGTTGAACATCAGAATGTCCGCTGCCATCAATACAGGGTAGCCGAAAAGTCCCATCGTCACGCCTCTATCAGGATCCTGATTGCCTGCTTCCTCGTTTTCGGCCACCGATGCCTTGTAGGCATGAGCGCGATTCATCAGGCCCTTAGCGCAGACGCAGGAAAGCATCCAGGTCAGTTCGGGGATTTCGGGAATATCCGACTGCTGATAAAAAATGGCATTGTCGGTATCCAGGCCCAGCGCCAGCCAGGTCGCAGCAATTTCCAGGCGCGACTCCTGCACCCGCCTGGGGTCCTGACACTTGATCAGCGCATGCAGGTCGGCCAGAAAGTAGTAGGACTGGACGCCGGGGTCCTGGCTGGCCTGAATGGCCGGACGAATAGCCCCCACATAATTGCCCAGATGGGGTGTGCCGGTAGTGGTAATGCCCGTGAGCACACGGGACTTGTCGGATAATACGGTCATGAAGGCAGAGCTCTGACTGACGTTAGAATGACTGATATGGTACCCCGCCACCCAGGCCATGGCGAACGCATCCGCAGGGCAAGGCTATTCGCTCACCAGAACGCGCCCATAGCATTGTCTGAACTCAGCAGGCAGACGTCGCGCCCGCCCGCTGGAAATCGCGATGCAGGCAAAGCGGGTACGTGCCCGCAGCAGCGTACGGCCATCAGCAGGTCGAAGCAGCTGAAAGCGCCGGTTCAGGGTCAGGCGTCCGTCGCAGGCAACGATCCAGGTGGCCAACTGCAGCCGGTCACCCTCAAGCGCTGGTGCTAGGTAGTCGAGCTCATGGCGATGCACCACCATGGCACGGTCCAGCTCGCGGTAACGGGCCAAGTCCAGGCCCAGCACGGCGGAATGTGCCCAGCTCACCTGCTCTATCCAGCGCAGGTACTGGGCGTTGTTGGCATGCCCGAAATGGTCAATGGCCGATGACTCGACCAAAAGCTCAATCACAAAAGGGGAAGGCAGGTCCCAACACATAAAGGCTGCTCTCCATTTCGCCCGTGCAAATATCTGCACCAGGCATGACAACGGGCCTAGCATGGCCGTCAGTTAAGCATCAGTCACGAAAAACGCGCACGCCCAGCGCCTTGAGATAGGCAGTTTCGGGAATCGCCGGGTGCACGGGGTGATCCGGCCCCTGGTAACCCTGGAACAGCAGCTGGGCATGGCGATCCTGATGACGGGAAGCACCACGCACCACGTCGATCAGCTTTTCCTGGGACAGGTGCATCGAGCAGGACGCCGACAGCAGCAGACCATCGCGGCCAAGCAGGCGCATCGCTTCACGGTTGAGCTTGCTGTAGGCGCGCTCGCCGGCGGGAATATCCTTGCGTTTCTTGATGAAAGCCGGCGGATCGACAACGATCACATCAAATTCTTCGCCTTCTGCCTTGAGCGCGGCCAGCACCTCAAAGGCGTCGCCCTGGCTGACCGACACCTGCGCCTGCACGCCGTTAAGTGTGGCGTTGGCCGCCACCTGATCGAGCGCCCTGGCGCTGGAGTCCACACACAGCACCTCACGGGCGCCGTTGGCGGCGGCCTGTACGCCCCAGCCACCGATGTAACTGAACACATCCAACACCCGCCTGCCGGCCACCAGGCCGTTGAGCCAGGCGCGGTTGCTGCGGTGATCATAGAACCAGCCGGTCTTCTGGCCATCCAGCACCGGCGCGCTGAAACGCACGCCGTTTTCTTCCAACAGCACTTGCTCGGGTAGCTTGCCCTTGATTACCTCAACACCGAGCTCCAGACCTTCCTGTCGCCGGCCCCCAGTGTCGTTACGCAGCACCACGCAGCCTGGCGATACCACCTTATCCAGCGCATCCAACAGCGGCTCCAGCAGAACTTGCATGCCCGCAGTATTCAGCTGCAGGACCAACACATCATCGTAGCGATCAACAATCAGGCCCGGCAACAGATCACCTTCACCGTTCACCAGCCGATAGAACGGCTTGTCGAACAGCCGCTGGCGCAGCGACAGCGCCTGCTTCAGGCGATGTACCAACAGTGAGCGGTCAAGCATCATGCCAGGGTCACGAGACACCAGGCGCGCGCAGATCAGCGACTGGCCATTGACGTAGGCAACGCCCATGGGCCTGCCATTGGCCGCTTCTACAATCACCTGTTCGCCAGGCACAAAGCCCTTGAGCGGAGTGACGGCAATATCAACTTCATTGGAGTAAAGCCACAGGTGACCGTGCTTGAGGCGACGGTCGGCGTCTTTTTTCAGGCGCAGGGTGCGTTGGGTCATGATAGGTCTCGCAGAGTCATTGAGGCAGTTAGCGCGGGGCTTTGATAATTGCTGAAACCACTACTGGTCAAGTTTGGCATTCGCCACAGTACACACTGGCCCGCTGGCCCAGCGTTACCAGCCGTAGCTCGGCACCACAGCGCCGGCAGGGCTGGCCATCCCGACCATAGACATTGAGCTGCTGAGCAAAATAGCCCGGCTCGCCGGTGCCACTGACGAAGTCTCGCAGAGTGGTGCCGCCCTGAATAATCGCCGCGGCCAACACGTCACGAATTGCTCCCGCCAGCTGCGCATAGCGCTCACGGGAAATTCGCCCGGCGGCGCGACGCGGGTCAACACCGGCCATAAACAGCGCCTCAGCGGCGTAGATATTACCCACGCCCACCACCACGGCGTTATCCATGACGAACGGCTTGACCGCCAGCTTCCGGCCTCGGGACAGCGCATACAGCAACTCACCGTCGAAGGCGTCGGACAATGGCTCGGGGCCAAGGCGCGCCAGTCGCCGGTCGGTGATCGCATCACCTTCGAGCCAGTCGACAAAGCCAAAACGTCGCGGGTCGTGATAGCGAAGTATCATGCCGTTATCGAGCACCAAGTCGATATGGTCGTGCTTTTTTGGCAGCTCACCGAGCTGTGCAATACGCAGGCTGCCGGACATACCCAGGTGCCATAACAGAGCCCCCTGACCAACCACCGGTATCAGAAGGTACTTGGCGCGCCGGCCGATTTCACCCAGGCGAGCCCCTACCAGCCGGTCGACCAGATCCGCCGGCACCGGCACGCGCAATCTCGACTGGCGCACCAGCACCTCGCACACCTCGCGCCCTTCCACATGGGGCGCGATGCCGCGACGCGTCGTTTCGACTTCAGGCAATTCAGGCATTAGGGCACTTCAGGCATGAATGAGGTACAGCTCCAGACGCAGGAACCCGACCAGCGGCCGGGTTCCTGAGCAGGCCTGGGCCTGCGGCAGAAGCGATCCAAGCTACCGCAAAAAGCGGCTTACTTGATCTTAGCTTCCTTGTACATTACATGCTTGCGAACCACCGGGTCGTACTTCTTGAATTCCAGCTTGTCCGGCGTGTTCTGCTTGTTCTTATCGGTGGTGTAGAAATGGCCGGTACCGGCACTGGACACCAACTTGATCTTGTCACGCATGAGTCTTCTCCCTGAACGAACGCTTAGACGTTTTCGCCACGCTTGCGAAGGTCGCTGAGCACTGCATCAATGCCCTTCTTGTCAATTACCCGCATCCCCTTGGAAGAGACGCGCAGCTTGACAAAGCGATTCTCTGACTCCACCCAGAAACGATGCTGGTGAAGATTCGGCAAGAAACGACGACGCGTCTTGCGCTGGGAGTGTGAAACGTTGTTACCAGTTACCGGGCGCTTGCCGGTAACCTGACATACTTTGGACATGAGAGCCTCCAACCGCTTGGCCAGGTATCGCTACCTGCTAGTGTTCAAAACCTGTCGGGCAAACCGGGACAATCCCGTGTAATTTGACCCAAGGGAATTCAAAGGCTGCACTTTATACCAGAGACGGCCGGGCCTGACAAGCAATCGAGCGGTATTATAGCAGGCCTCGCTCAGCAAAAGACACCACTTCACCATCACCAATCACAAAGTGGTCCAAAACCCGGATATCAAATAGTCCTAGCGCCTCCTTCAAGCGCTCGGTGATGCGCCGGTCGGCATCGCTCGGCTCAGCCACTCCGGAAGGGTGGTTGTGCGCAAAGATGATCGCCCCGGCGCCAAGATCCAGCGCACGCCTTGCCACCTCTCGCGGGTAGACCGACGCACTGTCCAGGGTGCCGCGAAACAGCGACTCGAAGCGCAGCACATGATGCTGGGTATCCAGAAAGAGCGCGGCGAATTCTTCATGCCCCAGGTGGCGAAGTCGTGATGCCAGATAAGCCCGCACCAGTGCCGGCGATGTCAGCGCATCACCGCGTGACAGCTGGCAGGCCAGATGACGGCGCGACATTTCAAGCACCGCCTGCAATTGCACATAGGTGGCCTCGCCGATGCCATGAGCCGCACAAAAGCGTTTGCGGTCAGCTTCCAGCAAGCCGCGTAACCCCTCAAACTCAAGCAACAGGTCCCGGGCCAGGTCCACCGCTGAGCGCCCTTTCACCCCCACACGCAGAAAGATCGCCAGAAGCTCGGCATCCGACAGCGCCTCAGACCCCAGCAACAACAGCTTTTCCCGTGGGCGCTCGCCCTCCGGCCAGTCTCGTATCGACATCTCGGCCTCCTTGCCGTGCCCCACCGCCTGTAACAACACCACTCCATGCGCTTCCACCTACAGTGTAGACACCTCTCACACAACGCGGGCAATTGCAGGGTGACATGGCGCAGACCTGTCGACGGTCAGCCCGAAGACCAGATTAGCTGTGATAGTCCTGCACCCAGCAGGGCGGTGGCTACGCAAGGCCCGCGCCAAATGGTAAGCTAGCCGCTTTGAATTCCTCTGGGATACTGCCATGTCATCAGCCTCTGGCCGTCGCATCCTGCTCGGCATCAGCGGCGGTATTGCCGCCTACAAGTCCGCCCAGCTGGCTCGCCTGCTCAAACAAGGCGGTCATGAGGTGCGCGTGGTAATGACCCAGGGTGCCCAGGCTTTCATTGCACCCTTGACACTTCAGGCGCTGAGCGGCGAGCCGGTACGAACTTCGCTGCTGGACCCTGAAGCCGAAGCCGGCATGGGGCATATCGAGCTGGCGCGCTGGGCCGAGATTATCCTGGTTGCCCCTGCCACTGCGGACCTGATGGCACGGCTGGCTCAGGGACACGCCGACGATCTGCTGACTACCCTGTGCCTGGCCAGTCCGGCGCAAAAAATCATGGCGCCCGCCATGAACCAGGCCATGTGGGCGCACCCAGCTACCGCCCGTAACGCCGAACAGCTGCGCGAAGACGGCTGGCAGCTGCTGGGACCAGACAGCGGCGAGCAAGCCTGTGGCGACGTGGGCCCGGGCCGTATGCTGGAGCCAGAGTCCATCTGTGCGGCACTGTTTGATGCAACCAGCACTTCCACTACCCCCGCCGTCGCCTCGTCAAACAGCGGACTGCACATCGTGATTACTGCCGGCCCGACCCGCGAGCCACTAGACCCGGTGCGCTATCTCTCCAATCACAGCTCGGGGAAGATGGGTTACGCCCTAGCCACCGCCGCCACCGAGCTAGGAGCCAGGGTCACGTTGATCAGCGGCCCAGTGAGCCTGACCACGCCACCCGGCGTGCAGCGCGTGGACGTAGAAACTGCTGTTCAGATGGCCGAAGCCGCCGAGCAGCTGGCCAATGGCGCCGATGTGTTCATCGGCTGCGCTGCGGTGGCGGACTACCGCGCCGAGACGCCCGCTGAGCACAAGCTCAAGAAACGTGCCGATGAGGACAGCCTGACGCTGCGCCTGGTCAAGAACCCTGACATCATTGCTGCCATCGCTGGGCGGGCCCGTAGTCCGGGCCGACCCTATGTCGTGGGCTTTGCCGCCGAAACACGCGACCTTGAGGATTATGCCCGGGACAAACTGACACGAAAAAACCTCGACATGGTAGTGGGCAACGACGTGTCGCTGGTCGGACTCGGCTTTGGCGGCGACAACAACGCGGCGTTGCTGCTGTGGCGTGACATGGAGGGCAGAGAAGGCCGCCAGGAGCTGCCACCCCAACCCAAGATCGAGCTGGCCCGAGCCATCATTCATCATGCCCTCAGCCAGCACAGCATCAACAGCCACTGATTTCGTCTTCAGGATATATCCGACTATGCCGACGTCAACCGAACGCCCGCGCCTCGCCGTCAAGTTGCTCGATGAGCGCGCCCGAGAGTTTCTACCCCGCTACGCCACCGACGGCTCAGCCGGCATGGACCTGCACGCCCTGCTGGACGGCCCGCTAACATTGGAACCGGGCGACTGCCAGCTGGTGCGTACCGGCCTCGCCATCCATATTGCAGACCCGGGACTGGCCGGCATGATCCTGCCCCGTTCGGGCCTGGGCCACAAACACGGCATCGTACTAGGCAACCTAGTGGGCCTGATCGACTCTGATTACCAAGGCGAGTTGATGATCTCGGTGTGGAACCGCGGCATTACTACCTTCACGCTGGAACCCTTCGAACGGCTGGCCCAGTACGTACTGGTACCCGTAGTACAGGCCACCCTTGAGGTCGTTGATAACTTCGAAACCAGCCACCGCGGCGGCGGCGGCTTTGGCAGCTCTGGCCGCCACTGACACCAGTTTTTACACTTCGCCCGATGGCACTCGCCCAACCTCAGGACAACTCCATGACAGCGACCCCAGCAAGCCCCGCGCCCGCATCGATCTTCCGCGCCTACGACATTCGCGGCATCGTTGATGACACCCTCACCGATACCGGCGTGGAAGGCATTGGTCGCGCCATCGGCAGCGCAGCGCTGGCACGTGGCGAATCACGCATTGTGGTGGCCCGTGACGGCCGTCTGTCTGGCCCGCGCATGCTGGCTGCCCTGACCCGCGGCCTGAACGCCGCCGGCTGCGACGTGATAGATATCGGCATGGTACCGACGCCGGTGCTGTACTTTGCCACGCACATTCTCGACGGCACCACGTCCGGCGTGATGGTCACCGGTAGCCACAACCCGCCAGACTACAACGGCTTCAAGATTGTGTTGGCCGGTGAAACTCTGTCCGGCGAGGCCATCACAGACCTGCATCGCCGCCTAGAGCAAGGTGACCTGAGCGAGGGCAACGGCAGTGTCAGCCAGGCTGACGTGCGCGAGGCCTATCTCGAACGCATTCTCAGCGATGTGAGCCTGGCCCGCCCACTCAAGGCGGTGGTGGACTGCGGCAACGGTGTGGCCGGCGAACTCGGCCCGGCACTGATCAGCCGCTTGGGTGTGGACACCATTCCGCTGTTCGCTGAGATCGATGGCACCTTCCCCAACCACCACCCGGATCCGGGCAAACCCGAGAACCTTGAGGATCTGATCAACGAGGTAAAGCGCAGCGGCGCCGATATCGGCCTGGCCTTCGATGGCGACGGCGACCGCCTGGGCGTGGTCACCCCGCTGGGCAAAATGATCTATCCCGACCACCTGATGATGGCCTTCGCCGAGGACATGCTGCAGCGCAATCCTGGCGCGCAGGTGATTTACGATGTGAAGTGCACCGGCAACCTGGCCAAGGTGATTGCCAACGCCGGCGGCACACCAGAAATGTGGCGCACCGGTCACTCCCTGATCAAGGCGCGCATGAAAGAAACCGGCGCGCTACTGGCCGGCGAGATGAGCGGCCACATCTTCTTCAAGGAACGCTGGCTGGGCTTCGACGATGGCCTTTACGGCGCGGCGCGCCTGCTTGAAATCCTGTCGCGCCAAACCCTCGACGCCGACGCCTTCTTTGCCCGCTTCCCCCAAGATATCGGCACGCCTGAAATCAACATCGACGTCACCGACGACAACAAGTTTGACCTGGTGGAAAAGCTGGCCCGGGAAGGCGACTTCGGCGAAGATGGCGTCAAGACGACGCTCGATGGTATCCGCGTGGACTACCCCGACGGCTGGGGCTTGTGCCGCGCCTCAAACACCACACCGGTATTGGTACTGCGCTTCGAAGGCCGCAACCAGGCGGCGCTGGAGCGCATTCGCCAACGTTTTGCCGACGCACTGCACAAGATTGATCCTGAGCTTGAGCTGCCGCACTAGCCTTTGTTTTTCGCCTTGTTCGCACAACAGGAACCCAAGATGACCGATTCGACCCGTGACCCTCGCCTGGTAGTGGAAGTGCTCTCCGAGGCGCTCCCCTATATCCAGCGCTTCTCCGGCAAGACCGTAGTGGTCAAGTACGGCGGCAACGCCATGACCGAGGATACACTGATCAACTCCTTTGCCCGCGACATCGTGCTGATGAAGGAAGTCGGTATCAACCCAGTAGTGGTACATGGCGGCGGACCGCAGATCGGCAGCCTGCTCGAAAAACTCAACATCGAGTCGCGCTTCGTCGACGGCATGCGCGTCACCGATTCGCGCACCATGGACGTGGTAGAGATGGTGCTTGGCGGCTTGGTCAACAAGGGTATCGTCAACCTGATCAACCAGTGTGGCGGAAAAGCCATCGGCCTGACCGGCAAGGACGGCGCCCAGATCCGCGCCCGCAAGCTACAGGTCAAGCACCAGAGCCCCGAGATGACCGCTCCCGAAATCCTGGATATTGGCCACGTGGGCGAGGTAGAGAGCATCTCCACCGATCTGATCGAGATGCTCGCCGCACAGCACTTCATTCCGGTAATCGCACCGATCGGTGTCGATGAGGCAGGCAACAGCTACAACATCAACGCCGACTTGGTTGCCGGCAAGCTGGCCGAGGCGCTGAGTGCCGAAAAACTGATGCTGCTGACTAATGTTGCCGGCCTGATGGATGCCGATGGCGAGGTGCTGACCGGACTGTCCACTGCCCAGGTCGATAGCCTGATAGCTGACGGCACCATCCACGGCGGCATGCTGCCCAAGATCAGCTGCGCGCTGGATGCCGTAAAAGGCGGCGTGTCCAGCGCGCATATCGTTGACGGGCGAGTACCCCATTCCACCCTACTGGAAATTTTCACCAATGCCGGTGTCGGCACCTTAATCACCAACACCAGCCCAGCAACCAGCGCTTGAGCACACCATGAGCGAGCCAACACCACCCAGCCGCCAGCAGCAGATCCTGCAAGGACTGGCACAGATGCTGGAAGAAGACAGCGGCAAGCGCATTACCATCGCAGCGCTAGCACGCCAGGTAGGTGTGTCCGAGGCGGCGCTCTACCGCCACTTTCCCAGCAAAGCACGGATGTTCGAAGGACTGATCGAATTCATCGAGCTGGCACTGTTCGAGCGTATCACCCGCATTCTCGACGAACACAGCGATGCCCAAGACCGCTGCAAGCACATCATGATGCTGGTACTGGGATTTACCGAGAAGAACCCCGGCCTGTCGCGGCT
The DNA here is from genome assembly GCF_052095765.1 of Halomonas sp. GTDB lineage: Bacteria > Pseudomonadota > Gammaproteobacteria > Pseudomonadales > Halomonadaceae > Halomonas. The sequence goes on along the minus strand of NZ_JBQDJZ010000022.1, from coordinate 19,357 downwards.
GTTGGGTGGCGATGTGCTGACCGGTGAAACTGCACGCCTCAGGCAACGCATCAATCAGTTGTTCGAACGCTTAGAAACCCAGTTCAAGCAGGTGCTGCGCGAAGCCGAACTGCATCAGGGCCAGCGTACCCAGGCGACGGTTTCGGCAACTGCCAACCTGCTGGTGGCAGTACTGGAGGGCCACATCTCGCAGTATGTGCGCAGCGACTTCCGCCGCCGCCCGATCGAGCACTGGAATGAGCAATGGCCGCTGCTATCTGCCCGGTTACTGAAACCCCGGCAGTCGTGACGGCTTTTTGACGCTGCCTCAGAGTCCAATGCAATCGCCCCGGTCATTGACCGGGGCGATTAGCTGTTGCTTGCCGAATTTTTCGACCAGCTTATGGCGCTGATACTCTTACGCCAGGTACGTCGTCAGGCTGCTTCAAGCTCGCCCATGCTGGCACGGACCTTGTTCATGGCGTTCTTCTCAATCTGGCGAATTCGCTCGGCAGACACACCATACATCTCGGCCAGCTCATGCAGCGTGGACTTGTTGTCACTTAACCAGCGACACTGGAGAATGTCTCGGGAGCGATCATCCAGCTCTCTCAAGGCCTGCTGCAGGCGGCTAGAGGCGTCCTCTTCCCAGTCACTCTCTTCAGCCATTAGCGCTGGGTCCTGGCTCGCATCGTCTAGAAAGTAGGCCGGTGAGCGATAGGCCGTCTCATCGTCATCATCCGGCGCACCATCAAAACCTGCATCATGGGCGGCCAGACGACCCTCCATCTCACGCACCACCTCGGGCTTGACGTCGAGATCCTTGGCAATGGCGTTCACCTCATCGCTGTTCATCCACGACAGGCGCTTCTTTGCACTGCGCAGGTTGAAGAACAGCTTGCGCTGCGCCTTGGTGGTGGCCACCTTGACAATGCGCCAGTTACGCAGCACGAACTCGTGAATCTCTGACTTGATCCAGTGCACGGCAAAAGACACCAGCCGCACGCCCTGGTTCGGATCAAAACGCCTGACCGCTTTCATCAGACCAATGTTACCTTCCTGGATCAGATCAGCCTGAGCCAGACCATAACCGTTGTAACTGCGCGCCACATAAACAACAAAACGTAAGTGTGACATAACCAGACGGCGCGCTGCTTCCAGATCGCCTTCGTCAAACAGACGAAAACCCAGCTCACGCTCTTCGTCGTCGGTCAGCATTGAGATGCCGTTTACCGCACGAATGTAGCCGTTGAGATCTTGACCCGGAGAAAGATTGCCAACCGGCAGAAGACTGGTGCTCATACGCAAATTGTCTCCTTTCATAAAAAACCTGATAACCACGTATACTTTAAGACAATGGAAAACCGATTCAGTTCCCCTGCCCAAGCAGATACATCACAGTATCACTAACTTGCACATTGGGCTCACACAACGCTGTGAGTGCTCACCAAGGTTCAGCGAGGACGAATGTTTGCCAAATGCTGGCTTACCGCAAGCCATGCACCCAACCAACCTAATATTATACTACAGCCAAGCAGTGTTGCCGAGCCAACCAGGCCCAGTCCGGGCAGCGCGTAGCTCGCACCGTAGCTGGCAGCCAGATCGCTGATCGGTATGGCCAGCCAGTCACCACCCAACGCCAGCAGTGCCAGCGCCAAAATGCCACCACCCAGACCATACCAGGCACCGCTGTAGAGAAAAGGCCGACGCACAAAGGCATGGGTCGCACCGATCAGCGTTACTACTTCGATTTCCTTGCGCCGACTCGCTACTGCCAAGCGAATGGTATTACCTACCACCAGCAGCACGCCAAGGCCAAACAGCACACCCAGCCCCAGGGTGGCGCGACGCCCAAGCTCGGCCAGCTTACGCAGCCGATCCAGCCAGGCCAGATCGAGGCGGACTTCATCAACGCCCGTCATTGCTGACAGTTCGTCGGCCAATCCGCGCATGGCCACTGGCGCCGGATCGGTCGGTGTCAACACAATCGTTGCTGGCAACGGATTTTCAGGGAGCTGGTTCAACAAGTCCCCAAGCCCTAGCGATTGCTGGAATTCCTCCATACCCTGAGACGCCGTAATCAGGCGAGTCGTCTTGATCCGGGCATGAGCATTCAGCGCCTGCTGGATGCGTCCAGCCTCCTCGTCGCCCACATCACCAGCCAGGTACACCGTCGCCGTGGCACTGGCATCAAGCTCAGCATCCAGCAAGCGCGCACCATCCAGCATCAACCACAAACCTGCCGGCAACACTAGGGCAATGGCAATTGCCAGCATGGTAAACAAGCTGCCCAATGGAGTGCGCACCAGCCGCAGTGCGCTGTCCAGGCTCACGGCACGGTGGTGCCGAATCCAGCCCCGCCAGCGGCTGGAAGCCGTGGTCCGTTGCTTGCGCGCACCGCGTCCTTGTGATGACTCCTGACTCATGTGGCCTCCTGGTCGGCGGCCAGCCTTCCGTCCCTGAGGCGCAGGGTGCGATGGCGCAAGCGTGTGATCAATGCCAGGTCATGGCTGGCAATCATTACCGTGGTACCAATGCGGTTAAAGTCTTCGAACAACCCCATGATGTCGGCGGAAAGCTGAGGGTCCAAGTTGCCGGTGGGCTCATCAGCCAGCAGCAACGCCGGTTTATTAACCACGGCACGAGCAATCCCGACCCGTTGCTGCTCACCGCCAGACAACTCGATAGGCAGCGCCCGCTCGCGGTGCAAAAGTCCTACTTTATCGAGGGCGGCTCGCACCCGCTTGGCCGACTCCCGCGGCTCCATTCCCTGAATTTCCAGCGGCAGCGCCACATTGTGGAAAATCGAGCGATCAAACAGCAGCTGGTGATCTTGAAACACCACCCCGATCTGGCGGCGATAAAACGGAATCTGGGTAGCATGTAGGGTATCGATATCGTGTCCAGCGACCAGGATCCGGCCTCGGCTGGGGCGCTCCAAGCGCATGACCAGCCGCAACAACGAGCTCTTTCCAGCGCCCGAGTGCCCAGTCAAAAACACCATTTCGCCACGCCGGATACGGAAGTTCAGCGCGGCCAGTGCCTCGAAACGCCCACCATAACGCTTGCCCACGTGCTCAAAGACAATCATTCGCCGGCATCACCGCTATCAAAGAGCGCATCGACAAACTCACGTGCTACGAAAGGCCGCAGATCATCCAGCGATTCACCCACGCCGATAAAACGGATAGGAATCTCAAGCTGCTGGGCCAGGGCGAAAATCACGCCACCCTTGGCTGTGCCGTCCAGTTTGGTCAGGGTGATACCGGAGATAGGCACCGCCTCGTGGAAGGTCGTAGCCTGAGAGATTGCGTTCTGACCGGTACCAGCATCCAGCACCAGCATCACTTCGTGTGGCGCACCGGCATCCAGCTTGCCCATCACCCGGCTGACTTTCTTGAGCTCCTCCATCAGGTGTGACTTGTTATGCAGGCGACCGGCGGTATCAGCGATCAGCACATCAACGTTCCGCGCCTGGGCTGCTGCCAGCGCGTCATACACCACCGAGGCGCTGTCAGCGCCGGTGTGCTGGGCGATCACGGGAACCTTGTTGCGCTCTCCCCAGACCTTGAGCTGCTCTACCGCGGCGGCGCGGAAGGTATCGCCAGCGGCCAGCATCACGCTGCGCCCCTCGCGCTGAAAACGCTGGGTCAGCTTGCCAATGGTGGTGGTCTTGCCCACCCCGTTGACACCGATGACCAAGATGACAAAGGGACCATCGCCCTTGGGCGGCAGTATCAGCGGCTGAGTCACACTTTCCAGCAGGGCAGCCAGCTCATCCTGCAGCGCACGATACAGCGCCTCGGGCTCCTTAAGCTCCTTGCGCGATACGCGCTCAGACAAACGCGCAATAATGCCAGTGGTGGCTTCGATGCCCACATCTGCCAGCAACAGTTGGGTCTCAAGATCTTCCAGCAGATCATCATCAATCTGCTTGCGGCCCAGAAAGATATTGGCTACGCCATCAGAAAGGTTGGCCCGGGTTTTCCCCAGCCCTTCACGCATGCGGCGAAACCAGCCACGCTTTTCACTTTTTGGCTTGTCGCTGCCGGTGTTTTCCGTGCGATCCTCAGTCTCACTGACGACTGCGGGCGCTTCAGCCTCTATAGAAGCCAGCTCTGGCTCTGGCTCTGGCGCAAGTTCAGGCAACTCATGCCCGGGCGCCTCCTGGGGCTGCCCGACTCGCTGAGCACTTTCTTCAATCGCCTCCTGAGCATCCTCTTGAAGGCGCTCCAGCTCGTCCTTTGCGGACTCATCTTCCTTGTGTTTCTTGCGTTTCAAAAAACCGAACATGGCGGGATCACTGCCTCGCGGGTGAACGAATCTGCCCATCCTACCACCGAGCACCATGACTGTGGATAACGCGGCCGCTACAATCCCCTCATGAAACGACGACACTCCCCCAAAGGCCGTACTCGCGGCTCCCGCAAATCGCCGGCAACAACGCCAGCGGCGACTGGCAGCGGACGGCTGCGCATCATTGGTGGCGAATTCCGTCGCCGCCTGTTACCCATCATCAATCACCCCGGCTTGCGGCCAACGCCCGATCGCGTTCGCGAAACCCTGTTCAACTGGCTGGGCAGCTCGACCTCTGGTGCCAGTGTGCTTGATCTTTGTGCTGGTACCGGAGCACTGGGCCTTGAAGCGCTTTCGCGGGGTGCGGCCCGGACCCAACTGGTAGAAAATGACGCCCGAGTGGCAAGAGCACTGGCTGGCAACCTGGCAGCCCTGGGGATCAGCGATGAACGCGCCTGGATCATCACCGCTGACGCGCTACGCTTTCTGGCCGGCACGCCTCAGGCCTTTGATGTCGTCTTTGTAGACCCCCCTTTCCGTCAAGGGCTCGCCGCTCGCTGCTGCGCTGCGCTAGCCAATGGCTGGTTGGCGGATAACGCATGGGTCTATGTGGAAACCGAAAACGGTCTGCCACTTGAGGTACCCGAGAACTGGATACTGCATCGCGAAATCCGTGCTGGCGACAGCCATGGCCGGCTGTACTATTGCTGTGCAAATCACACACCCGCCTCAGACGCTTGATGAGGCCGGCTCGCGGCGTTACGCTTTGCCTCTGATGGGCGCCGCTCGCTATAGCACATGACAGGCCACCCCCACACTCGAATCATCGTCAGGAGAAACACATGAGTATCGAAATCTTCAACCAGCTCGAACAGAAGGTCACCAGCGCCGTTGAGACCCTGGAGCTAATGAAAATGGAAGTCGAGGAGCTGCGTGAGGAAAACACCCGCCTCAAGCAGGAGCAGGAAGACTGGAGCCAGCGTCTAAGCTCCCTGTTAGGTAAGCTCAACGAAGTCGATGTGGAAGGCAGAGAGGCGCCAGCCCAGGAGCAGGCCTCTCTCTGAGCCAGCCTGAATCGGCGTCCTGCCTGACGCAAGCTACCCAGCTATTCCCTGCTGGCCAACCGCAACGACATCAGGCAGGCATCCTCACGCCCCTCACGCGCTGCGTAGTAGTCTTTACGAACCCCGTCCAGCTCAAAGCCTGCCCGACGATACAGCGCTAGCGCTGCACTATTGCTTGCCCGCACTTCAAGCAGCAGCCTTTCGCTTGCCCAAAGCCCCGCCCTTTCAATAACGCCTGCCAACAGTCGCTGGCCAAGGCCATGCCGGCGCCATGCCGGGGTGACCATGATCGCTTGAAGCTCGGCATCAATACCGAGGTTGACCAGCACGGCATGCCCTGCCAGCTGTTTTTTATGCCAGATGCCAAGTACTGAGGTATCGCTATCGGCTGACGCTGTGTCAGTCAGGGCGGCAGCCCACTGCGCCTCGCTCCAGGGAGTCGATGGGTAAAGCCGCTCAAGCGCCAGCAGTGACGCCAGATCCTTGTCAGCCAACTCGCCCAGCCGCCAGCCCCTACGCTCATGCGTTATACAGTTTTCAATCATCAGCAGGGATTTCCCAGTCAGCCAGGCGCGGCCACAGCGCCCGTTTCCCCTCGGCACTGGCGCTCAAAGCGTCAAGCTCAGGGCCCAGCCAGACCGGTAGATCAAGGGTCGTGCTGCGCCCGCTTTCAATAGCCAGCAGCTGCCTGAGCGTATCGTCCATGCCAAACACCAGCACCTGATGCGGGTGCCACCCCATGCGCTGTCGCCCACTGAAAAAAGCGTTCAACCCATCACGGGCATCCTGGCCGGGGTCATGACTGAACTCCTGAAGTGAGCCGCCCTGAAACGGCGGCCAACGATACTCCTCAAGCACAGGTAGCTGATCAAGCCCAATACCGGCGGCGGTGAACAGATTACCGAGCAGCCGGATCAGGCTAGCTGGTAGCGCCTGCTGCGCCGGGACAATCACCAGCCAGCGGCCTGCCATGCAGCCTACCTGCAGACGAAACTTCCAATGAGCCTGCCCCTCAGACGGCTGAAGACCTACCCCAGGTTCAGGCTGAGACTGAGGGGGTATCTCGCCCTGGGCGTCGTGCTGACTCGGTGGAGAACCAAGAACTGGAGAGCCCTCTGCGGCCAGCAGCGCCTGAAAGCGTTCGCGCGGGGCCATTGCTGGCCCCCCCCCCACCGAGCCAGCTTCCCTCGCAGCCCCAGCCTGACCAGCCCCTTGACTCATCTGCCTGTCAACTGTTGGCTGCGGCCACTCACACGCCTCACTAGGCAGTGCGTTGGGTAGCTGATATTTCGGCACCCAGGCCGTCAGGCCCATGGCATCGAGATACTGCAGCCGATGCGGCTCGCTTCTCACGCGCCGACGCCCTTGCAGTCCGGTGAGTCCGGGCGCGTACCGCCGCGCTTTTCCCATTCGGTAGGCGTGTAGGGATGCAGCGCCAGCGCGTGCACCGGACCGGCCAACTCATCAGCGACCAACGCATAGATCTGCTGGTGGCGCTTGACCGGCAATATGCCTTCAAACTGTGATGACACCACGGTCACCTTAAAATGCGTCTCTGAGTTGGCCGGCACCGCGTGAGCGTGGCTTTCATTCTCAACCTCCAGAAACGTAGGCTCCAGTGCCTGTAGCTTGCCTTCAATCTGGGCTTGAACCTTCATGACGACTCCTGAATACGATAGATACTGAATACGTGAATACGACAGGACAGTTCATTGTACCTGTTTGGCAGCCGCGGATGCTTGCACCTGCGCCAGTGGCATCCGCCACAGGCTAACCAGCAACGCTAGCAGACAACTAGCACTGCCCAGCCACAGCGCTGCCTGCACTGGCAGCGCTGTGGCTAGAAAGGCACCCACGATGGCAACCCCCAGCGACTGAGCCACGGTGCGCGTGGTGCTCATGGTGCCAGAGGCATTGGCGCTGCGCTCGCGGGAAATGCTGCCCATCAGCTCGCGGTTATTTGGCGACTGGAAGAGGCCAAATCCGGTACCACAAAGCGCCATGCGCCAGGCGATATCCAGCATGCCGGCCTCAGGACCAAGTCGCGCCAGAGCCACTAGCCCAATCAGCAACAACCCAAGACCGATACTGGCCGGCACTGCCGGGTTCAGACGGTCAGCCAGCCGCCCCGCCTGCGGCCCGACCACCATCACCGTCAACGGCCAGGGTGTAAACAGCCAGGCCGTCTGCAATGGTGTCATGCCCATGTTTTCCTGAAACATGAAGGACAACGCCACAAAAGCTACGCCGTGGCCAATAAACGCCAGACACTGAGCCACCAGTGCCAAGCGAAAGCGCGGCACACCAAACAGCTCCAGGTGCAGCAGCGGGTGTGGCGCACGCCGCTGGCGCCGTAGAAACAGACTGAACGACAGCACCGCCAACCCCAGCCATAGCAACACCGGCCAACGCAGCGCACCGTGCCCTAGGGCTTCCATGGCGGCGAAAAACGCCGACAGTGTCACAATGGCGCCCAAAGCTCCAGGCACATCAAAACTGCCCTGACGTCGCGGCTCCTTGGGCAAGGCCCGCCAGGCCAGCCAGGCCGCGGATACACCCAGTGGCGCAGTCATAATGAACAGCCACGGCCACTCTGCTACCGAGAGTACGAGGCCGCCAATGGCCGGCCCAGCGGCATACCCCACAGCCACCACCATGGCGCTCAGGCCCAAAGCGCTACCTAGCAGCCGGGAAGGAAAGATCGAGCGATACAGCGAGGTGCCGATGGACAACGTGGCAGCGGCACCTAGGCCCTGCAGGCCGCGAAACACCAGCAAGGTTTCCAGCCGAGAAGACAGCGCCGCCCCTATCGCCGCCAAGCTGAACAGCGTCATGCCGAAGGTGTACATGCGACGGCGCGAAAACAGTTCACTGAGTCCAGCAAATACCAGTAGGAACGCCGCGCACACAATCTGGAACAGATTGGTCACCCAAACCACCTGTGAACCCGATACCTGCAGGTCTCTGGCGATACTGGGCAAAGCCACATTAATCATGGTGGTATCGATCACCGCCATGCTGGTTCCGAGCACCAGCGCCAGCACCGCCAGACGCCGTTCGCTACCCGGCAGACCATCATCGCCGTCTCGGTCAGTGAAAAGTCGACTGGTCAATCGTTGTCTCCTGTTTTGCTGGCACGCTATCAGTGTGGCGGCTTGCCGGCAGACCGCAAGCCATCGACAATGGAACGGCAAGTGCCGCACCTGGCGGCAAATCACTGTTCACTGACCGGCTGTCGCTTATGCCCTGACCTCAGGAAACAAGCGCAGCAGTCCGCAAGGAGCCCAGCCATGGCGGCAACCGTTGAACGTGTCCTGATTCTGGTAACCAGTGGGCCCAGCACGCCAGCGCGTTGCGCAGCACCCTTCCACGTTGCCACACTGCTGGCCTGCCTGGACGCCAAGGTAACACTCTATCTGACCGGCGAAGCAGCCGAGCTGGCCCGCCCCGGCGTGGCCGAAGCGCTGTATGCCGACCCTGGAGGGGCGCCGGTCATTCATTTTATCCGCCAGGCTCACCAGATAGGCGCACGCATCTTATTGTGTCGCAAACCCCCGCCACCGGGACAGTCTGCGTCACCACCAGTTACTGAGCTGATCGCCGAAGTGGAAGACTACGGCAGCGGCGGCGAGCTGGCGACCATGATTCTTGAATACGAACGGGTGCTTTCGCTGTGATACTCGACGAACTCATATTTCCCGACCATCTGTGGTACGCCCCAGAGCACAGCCTGTGGCTGCGCGAGGAAGACGACGGTCAGATTACCCTAGGGCTGAGCGCCTATGGCGTGGCGTTGTTTGGTGACATCTTCAACTTCACCCCTAAGCGTCTTGGTGTGCATATCGCTACAGACCGCAGCTTCGGCGTGGTGGAGTTCGCCAAAGCGGCGGCAGCGGCCAAAAGCCCACTTGCTGGCACCGTAAGCGCACACAACCCATTGCTGGATACACGTCCAGCACTGATCCACCGCGACCCTTACGGCGAGGGCTGGATGATTCGCGTGATTCCCGACGACTGGCCTACGGCGCGTACGCAGCTGCTGCAAGGCGATCAGGCGATCGCCGCCTTTACCAAACAAGCCGAGCGCGACGGTTTCGATCCCGAGGACAGGAGTGTGCAGGCACTGAAGCTGATAGAGCCGCGAAAAAACTGAGCAGCGCTAAGGAAAAGCGGGCTGCGAATGGCGGAAGGCAGTGGGAGTCGAACCCACCCAGGAACGGCTGCCGTCCCCAACCGGAGTTGAAGTCCGGCCGCACCACCGGATGCGATTGCCTTCCGTCAGCTGTGGCTATCTTAACCCGTTCTGACGCGCACAACCACGTCACTTTCTTCACGCACCCGGCGCTGATTGCCAAAACGCCGAGTTACACCGATACGGTCCAGATACTCGAGCAGCTGCACGCAGCGCTTGCGCCCGAGACCCAGGGCATCGCGAAAATCAATCACACTCAGGGTGCCATCAGCATCAGCCAGCTGAATGGCTGTATCAGCAAGCTTGTCCACGCTGCTTTCAGGGTAAAAGAGATCACGCACTACCTGGTGCAACTCGCCCATACGTGCCAGCTTGCGCAGCAGCCCACGTACCTCGGCCTCATTGCGGTTTTCCAGTCGGGCCAGGTCGCGCACCCAGGGCGGATCAATACCGCCGTTGTGTAGATGCACCACCAACTGTGCTTTAAGCGCCTCTTCCGCTTCGCTAAGACGCACGCGGTGATCAGGCAGATGTAGCCAGGGGCCGCTGGAAACCAGGCGACTATCTGCTCGCGCCGCCTCCACTAGCGCCGTGAATACCACTGGCTCCAGCGCTGGCAAACCCTGCGCTATGCCATAGCGACGCAAACGGCTCCGGTCCGGCCCCGGCTCGTCAGGCTGCTCATCATGAAAACGACCCAGCACCTCGATCAGCGTAGCGCCCAATACCTCCCAACGAGCAGCATCAAGCAGCCGCGCCCCTCGTGCAGTGTCCACACTGATGGCTGCTTGCGGTAACTGCCAACTGTCCTGCTGCCGATTGAACTGACGCGCCAGCCGCTCTGGTGCCAGACCGTTGTCGGTGCCTTCGAGCAGGGTTGGCAGTGCTTGTTCAAGCGTCGCTGCGTCCAGCGCATGCAGCTGCGCCAGCCTCGTCGGCGTCCGTCGCTGTCGGCTGGGCGCCAGCGGGTCAAGCACGACTCCGCCACCCAGGGTGTGCCAGGCTGACTGATCGCGCAGTACCAGCGCATCACCGTGTACGGCGTGGGCATGACCATTCAGCACCAGCTGAGCCAGAGTACTTTCGCCCGGCGCCACGCGCGAGTCCTCCAGCAGCGCCACACGGCCGGTCAGGTGCTGGGCACCCAAGTGCACATGCACCGGCGTCCAGTGCTCCAGCGCCCGGGCCGCATCGCCCAACAGACTAAGACGGATATCCAGTCGTCGGCTGCCGCCCAACAGCGCCTCGGGCAACAGCCAGCTACCGCGCTCGACCTGATCCGCTCTGAGCCGCTCACCGACCAGGTTGAGCGCTACCCGTTGACCGGCCGTAGCAGTTTCAGCTGCCCGGTTCTGGGCATGCAAACCGCGGACCCGCACACGCTGCCGGGCATCGTTGCTGTCTACCAGCCACAGGCTGTCACCCACTGCCACACGCCCGGCAATGGCAGTACCGGTCACCACTACGCCAGCACCGGTCACGCTGAACGCCCGATCGACAGAAAGTCGAAAATGGCCCGCATCAGCGCGCTGCGCCACCCCTCGCGCCGCGTCCTCAAGGGACTCGCGCAACGACGCAATACCTTGGCCGGTAACGCTGGACACTGTAAAGCAGGGAGCTTCGTGAAAGGGACCGTCAGCCAGCAGCGCCATAATCTCGGCCTCTGACTCGCTGCGACGCTCGGCATCGACACGGTCGCACTTGGTCAGCACCACCCATAGGCGCGGAATGCGCAGCAGCGCGAGAATCGCCAGATGCTCGCGGGTCTGAGGCATGACGCCGTCATCGGCGGCCACTACCAGCAGCGCCAAGTCGACGCCACCGGCCCCCGCCAACATGTTGTGTACGAAACGCTCGTGGCCCGGCACGTCGATGAAACCCAGGGTGGCACCATCGCCCAGCTCAGCATAGCGATAGCCCAGATCAATAGTGATGCCACGCTCGCGCTCCTCGCGACGCTGGTCGCCGACATGTCCCGTCAGCGCTTCCAGCAGCGCTGTCTTGCCGTGGTCGATGTGCCCCGCCGTCGCAACAATCATGCTGACGTGCCCCCCCAGGCCTCAAGCTGGTGCATGAAAAGAGATTCATCGTCGAGCTGGCGCAGATCAAGCCACAGGGCATCATCATCGAGCCGCCCCACTACTGGCACAGGCAGCTCACGCAAAGCCGTCATCAAGCTTGCCAGCGCGCGGCTGCGCTCACGCCGCGAACCGCCCGGCCGCAGGCACAGTGCCGCGCTGGGAAGACGCGCCACCGGCTGAGCGCCGCTTCCGATCATGCCCCGGGCACTTGCGACCTCAACCTGCCAGCCCTCACCTAAGCGCACAGCAACAAGAGCGGCAACCCGCGACACCAGTCGCTCGGCCTGGGCGCGAATGTCCGCTTCAGGGCGAGTCAGCAACTGCAGGCTAGTCAACCGCTCGCTCAAGCGATCTGGATCATGATACAGTTGCAGTACCGCTTCGAGCGCGGCCAGGGTCACCTTGTCGACTCTGAGCGCCCGCTTGAGCGGATGCGCTTTGATACGCTCGATCAGCTCTCGGCGCCCGACGATAATTCCCGCCTGAGGGCCGCCCAGCAGTTTGTCACCACTGAAGGTGACGATATCGGCACCGGCGGCCAGCGACTCCTGCACTAACGGCTCTCGCGGCAGGTTCCAGCGCGACAGGTCCACCAGACTGCCACTACCCAGATCTTCCAGCAGCGGTAGCTCATGAGCACGGGCTATCTGCGCCAGCTGCCGGGTTTCGACGCTGGCGGTAAAGCCCTCAATACAGTAGTTGCTGGCATGGACCCGCATCAGCAGTCCGGTGTGCTCGTTGATGGCGTTTGCATAGTCGCGCGGATGGGTACGATTGGTGGTGCCGACTTCGCGCAGCGTAACGCCGGCCTGGGCCATGATGTCAGGAATACGGAAGGCACCGCCGATTTCGATCAGCTCACCGCGGGATATGACGCCCTCACGCCCCGCCCCCAGGGCACTGAGCGCCAGCAGCACCGCGGCGGCGTTATTATTGACCACGGTGACCGCCTCGGCGCCGGTCAGCTCACAGACCAGTGTTTCTACCAGGCTGTCACGATCGCCGCGCTGACCGTTAACCAGATCAAACTCCAGGTTGGTGGGATGGCGCGCCGCCAGCGCCATGGCCTCAATCGCTTCTTCCGGCAGCAGCGCACGCCCCAGGTTGGTGTGCAGTACCGTGCCAGTCAGGTTGAGCATGCGCCGCACCTGAGGACGGTGGCGCTGCTCCAGGCGTGCCGCCACCCTGGCCACTAGCAGCTCTTCGGCCAGCATCTGTGCGGTCAGTGTTTGCTGCTGCAAAGCTTCGCCAAGCTCGGCCAACTGTTCGCGCACCGCATCACGCAGTGCCACGCGCCCGAACTGTAGCGTCAGAGCATCCATCCCTTGGGCGTTCAGCAGTTTTTCCACTGAGGGTGGCCGCAGTTGCGGTGTTGATGTCATTGTGCGACTTACCCCACTTGTTTATGCTTGGCCAGCTGCACCATCACCGCCCGGCGCCAGCAGCAGGTTAGGCGCACGGCGCTGAAAACCGTCCTCTGCCATACGCAAGTCAAGATCCAGGCTGGCCAGGTCAGCCGTCGTGGCCTCACCGTCCGGGGCAATTTCAAGATACAGCTGCTTCAAATAAGTATGGCAGTCAGGGCAGGCTTCCGCCTTGATTCCATGGGGCGTGTCATCGAAATGCAGGTAGTCGAGTTCGCGAGTGCTCAGGCAATGGCTACACTTGAGGCGCACATAGTGCCACTCAACAGCACACAGCGAGCATACCAGATAGCGCACGCCATCAATGGGCCGCTGGTGGCGGATCACTCCAGCCACCGGTAGCGAACCGCAGCAGGGGCACTCAGTCTGGTCCTCACGTTCCCGAAACTGTGTCACATCAATGGCACTGAGCCAATGTCGCCAGGCCAGCTGTAGCGCGGCACCCATAAACGGCACCAGCGCGCCGGGCACCTCGGTAAAGCGCCCGCCCAATAGAGACGTCGCCCAGCCCCTGCGCTGATCGGCATCGGCCTGGCCCAGAGTACTCAAGGCGTTTTTTACCGCCTCGGGCAGCTGTGGATTCTCCTCGGCAAAAACATCCAGCCAGGCATCAAGCAATATCTGCCAGCCTCGCTCATGAAGCAGCGTATCTACTGCCAGAGGCGGCATATCATGTTCCAGTGCTGAGCTGATCCGCTGTGGGTCGAGTTCCGCCACTGCAGGTGGCGCATCCAGCACGCTCTGCTGGGCACGGCTGATCTGAGCCAGCAAGTTCAGATAGGCGCCCATGACGTGGTCCTGGGCCAGTGCCCCAAAACGTTCAGCACGCTGACTAAACAGATCCGCCGGTGGTGCCTGCACAAAGGGCGGTGTCATTGCTGAGGCTTCGATCTGGCCGGGTTCTAGAATTCTGGAGGTCACGAGATGGCTCCTTGTATGGGCGGGCCAGCCCATTTGAGCAGGCCCACAACCAAAAAGACAGACAGCGCCCGGAGGCGCCGTCTGATATTGCGTTCAAACAACCTGTTTAAAATCAGGTGCTGATCAGCGCTCTTCTTTCTCGCGCATTTCGTCATACCATAGGCCATGGTGCTTGCGCGCCCAAGCCTGACTGACCTTGCCGGACACCATGGCATCCACCGAGCCCTTGACCCAGATGGCGGCATAGATGTGCACGATGATGCTGCAGATCAGCACAAAGGCTGCAAGCGCATGAAGCAGGCTGGCAAAGCGGATGATACCAATGCTAAAAGCACCGCTGAAGTACTGACGCCAGATCACGATACCGGTCAGCAGCAATATTACCATGCTGACCACCAGCACCCAGAACAGGATCTTCTGGCCCGCATTGTACTTACCCACCTGCGGCAGGTTTTCCTCGCGGTTGGTGACCACGTCGCGCCATTGGGCAAGCCACTGGCGGTCGTGATCCTTGAGCCGATTCCGCTTGGCAAAGCGCAGGGTCATGACGGCAAACAGGGCAAACATCGCCACCCCGAGAAAGGGGTGCAGGATGCGTGTCCAGGGCCCACCACCAAACAGGTTGCTCAGCCAGAACAGTGCCGGATGGAACAGCGCCAGACCCGACAGCCCGGCCATGATGAACAGCAGCGCAACCGCCCAGTGATTGGTGCGCTCATTGGCAGTGTAGCGCTGCAACTCCTGATTCGTATCACGGTTCATGTTTGTCCCCTCCCGGGCCGGAATCACGATCCCCGGCAGAATCCTGTGGTTTCACCGGCGGCTCGACGCCATCACCGCTGCCTGACTCTCCCCTCGCATGTGCAGCGCCTTTGTCATCGCCCTTCCATTCGGCGTCATCAGCCTTGATGCGATTAGGTCCAACACGCATGTAGTGGAAGAAACCGGCCAGCGCAGTGGCACCCATGGCCAGCATGGCCAACGGTTTGGTTACGCCCTTCCAAGCACCGACCATCGGACTGACTGAGGGATCCTGGGGCAGGCCGCTATACAGCTCTGCCTTGTCGGCATGATGCAGCACATACATGACGTGGGTGCCGCCCACACCGGAAGGGTCGTAAAGCCCGGCATTGTCAAAGCCGCGCCGATTAAGATCAGCAATCCGCCAGTCGGCATGCTCTTTCATGTCCTGCTTGGTACCAAACACGATCGCTCCGGTCGGACAGGTCTTCACGCAGGCAGGCTCCAAGCCCACGTTGACGCGGTCAGAGCACAGCGTGCACTTGTAGGCCTTGCTGTCCTTTTCAGAGATACGCGGCACATCGAACGGACACCCCGTGATGCAGTAGCCACAACCAATACAGTTGTCCTGGTTGAAGTCGACGATACCGTTGGCGTACTGCACGATCGCACCAGGGCTGGGGCAAGCCTCCAGACACCCAGGCTCGGCGCAGTGCATGCAGCCATCTTTGCGAATCAGCCACTCCAGATTGTCATCGGCCGTTTCGTGCTCGGCAAAGCGCATCACCGTCCACGACTTCGCGGTCAAGTTATCGGGGTTGTTATAGGTACCGTCATTGGTACCGATCTCATCGCGCAGATCATTCCACTCCGAACACGCCACCTGGCACGCCTTGCAGCCAATGCAAAGCGTGGTATCGATCAACTTTGCCAGCTCATCAACCTGACGCACCGATGGGCTCGGAGTAGTGGTAGCAGAGCGCGCTATAACGTCTTGTGTCGCCATGTCACACCCTCTCCACGTTAACCAGGAAGGATTTGAACTCCGGCGTCTGGGTGTTGGCATCCCCGACAAACGGCGTCAACGTATTGGTGACATAACCGTTCTTGGTCAGCCCGACATACCCCCAGTGCAGCGGAATCCCCACGTGGTGCACGGTCTTGCCATCGACCAGCAACGGCCTGAGTCGCTTGGTGACCACCGCCACCGCTTCGATATAGCCGCGATTGGAAGAAACTCGCACCCGATCACCAGCCTTGACACCGATCTCATTACCCAGCGCCTCGCCAATTTCAACGAACTGCTGCGGTTGGATGATGGCATTGAGCCGGCAATGCTTGGTCCAGAAATGGAAGTGCTCAGTCAGCCGGTAGGTGGTTGCCGCATGCGGGAACTCTTCGGCATCTCCGAACAGTTCCATGTCATTCCGGAATACCCTGGCCGCCGGATTGCTGGTCACTTCGGCAAAGTCTGGATGCAGAGGGTTGCGGCCGATAGGCGTTTCAAACGGCTCGTAGTGCTCGGGGAAAGGCCCTTCGACCATATTATCGCGAGCAAAGAAGCGTGCCACGCCTTCCGGGTTCATGATGAACGGACTCATACCGTCTTCTGGCGCCGAGGAGGCGGCAAAGTCGGGCACATCAGTGCCGGTCCACTTGCTGCCATCCCACCACACCAGACGCTTGTGCTTGTCATCCCAGGGATCGCCCGCCACATCGGCAGAAGCCCGGTTGTACAGGATGCGACGGTTAGCAGGCCACGACCAAGCCCAGCCCAGCGTCTGCCCCATGTCGTAGGGGTCAGCGTTATCACGCCGGGCCATCTGGTTACCCTCGGGAGTCCAGGAACCACAGAACAGCCAGCAGCCGCTGGCGGTGCTGCCATCGTCACGCAGCTGACCAAAACCTGACAGCTGCTCACCAGCCCGCACCTGCAGCTCGCCGGTGTCCGGATCGTGGAGGTCAACCAGCGCCTTGCCATTGTATTCCTTGGCAATTTCCTCCGGCGCCGGCTCATCAGGACGCTCATAGGACCAGTCCAGATTGAGGATGGGATCCGGGAAAGCACCACCTTCCTGCACATACAGCTTACGCAAGCGATGGAACAGGCCGCCCATGATGAAGACGTCAGGGCGCGCCTCACCCGGTGGCTCAGCGCCTTTCCAGTGCCACTGAAGCCAGCGGCTGCTATTAACCAGCGAGCCGTCTTCCTCGGCAAAGCAGCTGGTAGGCAGACGGAACACCGTGGTCTGGATATTGGCAGTATCCACGTCGTTATAATCATCAACGTGCTGCCAGAATTCAGACGTTTCAGTCATCAGCGGATCCATCACCACCAGGTAGTTCAGACGCGACAGAGCCGCACTGATCTTGGCCTTGTTGGGGAAGGAGCCGATCGGGTTGAAGCCCTGGCAGAAATAACCGTTGACCTTGCCTTCGTACATCATGTCGAAGACTTTGAGGACGTCATACATCGGTTCGTCCAGCTTGGGTAGCCAGTCGTAGCCGTAATTGTTGTCCTCGTTCACGGCATCGCCATACCAGGCCTTCATCAGGCTGACATGAAAGCGGCCATAGTGCTGCCAGTAAGACATCTGCCCTGGACGCAGCGGCTGTGGCGCACGCTTGGCGATATAATCCGCATAGCTCTGCTCGCCATCGCGCGGCAGAGTCAGATATCCCGGCAGCAGGTTAGACAGCAGTCCCAGGTCAGTCAGCCCCTGAATATTGGAGTGCCCGCGCAACGCGTTGACGCCCCCCCCCGGCATGCCGATATTGCCCAGCAACAGCTGCAACATGGCACCGGCGCGAATCATCTGTGAGCCCACGGAGTGCTGAGTCCAGCCCAGCGCATACAGGATGGTCATGGTTTTGCCGGGGACAGACGTCTCGGCAATGTTTTCCCACACTTGCAGCATCTTGTCTTTCGGTGTGCCACAGATACTGCTGACAACATCCGGCGTATAGCGACTGTAGTGCTGCTTGAGCAGCTGATAGACGCAGCGCGGATGTTTCAGGGTCATGTCGACCTTGGCATGACCGTTCTCATCAAGCTCGTAATCCCAGTCGCCCTTTTCCGGATAGCTGCGCGACTCGGCGTCATAGCCGTTGAACAGACCATCCTTGAAGGTGAAGCCCTGCTTCACGATGAACGGCATGTCAGTATAGTTGCGCACGTACTCGTGCTGGATACGATTGCTCTCAATCAGGTGATTGATCAAACCACCCAGAAAAGCAATATCCGTACCAGTGCGAATCGGTGCGTACAGGTCGGCCACCGAAGCGGTCCGGGTAAAGCGTGGATCGACCACCAACAATTTAGCCTGGTTATGCGCCTTGGCTTCAGTTACCCACTTGAAGCCACAAGGGTGCGCTTCAGCAGCATTGCCGCCCATTACCAGCACCAGGTTAGCGTTTTTGATGTCGTTCCAGTGGTTTGTCATGGCACCACGGCCAAACGTCGGGGCAAGACCTGCCACCGTCGGGCCGTGTCAAACGCGCGCCTGGTTATCAAACCCCAGAATACCCAGCGAACGCACGACCTTGTGGGTCATGTAGCCCGCCTCACTGGAAGCCGCCGAAGCCGCCAGAAAGCCAGTGGACAACCAACGGTTGACGGTTTCGCCCTTTTCATTCTTTTCAATGAAGTTTTCGTCGCGATCGTCTTTGACCAGACGTGCGATGCGATTGAGGGCATCATCCCAGCTGATCCGCTTCCACTCGCTGCTGCCTGCTTCGCGCACCTGCGGGTACTGCAAGCGGTTGGGGCTGTGAATGAAGTCGACAAGACCGGCCCCTTTGGGACACAGGGTGCCACGGTTAACGGGATGGTCAGCGTCGCCTTCGATATGAAAAATATCCTGCTCGACGTTTCTGCCACCGCTGCCGCGACTATAAAGAATGAGACCACAGCCTACCGAGCAGTAGGGGCAGGTGTTGCGCGTTTCTTTAGTGTTGGCCAGCTTAAACTGGCGAATCGATCCGGCGTAGGCCGAATCGGGCGCCATGCCGAGCGCACCGAGGCTCGATGCCCCGATACCTGCCCCGCAGAACTTGAAAAATTCCCGACGGCTTAACTCCATCGTGTTCTCCCCCTATGTCGCTGTGCTTGTGCACAGCTGCCTGCACTGCTGCCTCTTTTTGATCGGACAGCTGGTTTGGCAGCGCTACGGAAATACAAAGTGACGCACCGCAAATCCGACACTCCTCAGGTACGTCAGCGAAAATCTGACAGGCCTCCAGTCTGCAGCCACAAACCTGTTCCAAGGATATTAGCAGGCAGAAAATTAAACACCAACATTGCAACGGCCTGCTAAAACCACACTGCGGGCGGGCTAACCACCCTGGCAGCCTTGCTAAAACCTGACTGACAAACCATAAGGGCAGGATGTCCGACCACTATCATTCTTCAGCATTACGAAGAATTTTTGATCAATAATATTGTATTTATTGCTTGATATGGATCAATTTTAATCATCAACACCAGGTTTGGCCATTGTCGGAAAGTATGTATCGAAATGTCGTTATATAAATAAAATATAGCGCATGAAAATCTCGTACAATGATGCCTTCGACCCAGCTTTCACGATTCCTGACAAAGGAAAAAAAGGGCTCTTCGTCGTTGGGTGTGGAATTCGCCCCCTGAGCTGGGCCAGGATA
>NZ_JBQDJZ010000021.1:0-32536 GCF_052095765.1 Halomonas sp. | reverse complement strand
TCTTATTCCAAAAAAAACTAAACTTATAATTCAAAAGCCATTACAATGGCTGTATGTCCTATTTGATGGAGCTATGTTGTATGTCGATTTCCAGCGTTTCTCAGCCCATCGTTACTGCGTTTTTCGATGAGCCGACCAACACGTTTAGCTACGTAGTTCGTGACCCCGCAAGTACGTCCTGCGCAATCATCGACTCCGTGCTCAATTTCGACTACGCCGCCGGGCGCACCGATGTGCGGTCTGCTGATGCAATCATTGCTTTTATCCAGCGCGAAGGGCTGAGCGTGGAGTGGGTTCTTGAAACCCACGTTCATGCCGACCATCTTTCTGCTGCGCCTTACCTGCACGAAAAACTCGGTGGGAGAACAGGCATTGGCGCCAATATCAAAGTCGTTCAGGAAGTGTTCGGTAAGGCCTTCAATGCCGGTACTGAGTTCGCTCGTGATGGCAGCCAGTTTGACCAGCTGTTCAAGGAGGACGACACCTTCGCAATTGGAGGCATGGAGGGTCGTGTGCTGCACACACCGGGACACACCCCAGCCTGTCTGACCTATGTGATCGGTGATGCTGCCTTTGTTGGTGACACCCTGTTCATGCCCGACTACGGCACTGCGCGCTGCGACTTCCCCGGCGGTGATGCCCGCACGCTGTATCGCTCTATTCACAAGGTGCTGAGCCTGCCGGATGAAACAAGGCTGTTTCTATGCCACGACTATCTGCCGGAAGGGCGCAGCGAGTATCAGCACGAAACGAGTGTCGCTGAGCAGCGCGCAGCCAATATTCACGTTCATCAGGGTGTGGATGAAGACGCCTTCGTCGCCATGCGCACCGAGCGTGACGCCACTCTTGATATGCCACGGCTGATTCTTCCTTCAGTGCAGGTCAACATGCGTGCCGGTGAAATGCCACCCGCTGAAGACAACGGCCAGGTGTACTTCAAAGTGCCAGTTAACCTCTTCTGATGCGGAAAGTGTACGTCTGGACAGACTCGCCGCAAGTCATTGAATGATCGATCAAGTGGACCGCTGATCATGCCCATGTTGAGTACGCGACTTGCCCGCTGGATACCGCTGGTTGGCTGGCTGCGCGATTATCATCGCGACACTCTGACCCGCGACCTGCTGGCCGCCGTGATTGTTACCATGATGCTGGTGCCCCAGGCGCTGGCCTATGCCCTGCTGGCTGGCCTGCCGCCTGAAGTCGGGCTGTATGCCAGCATGCTGCCGCTGGTGCTCTATGCGCTCTTTGGCACCAGTGCGACCCTTGCGGTGGGGCCGGTTGCGGTTGCTTCACTGATGACCGCCTCGGCGCTGGCGGATATCGCCGTTGCCGGTACTGCCGAATATGTCGGGGCGGCTCTGGTGCTGGCGTTTTTCTCTGGCCTGCTGCTGCTGGGCATGGGCTTGTTGCGTATGGGTTTTCTGGCCAACTTTCTGAGTCATCCGGTGATCTCGGGTTTTGTCACCGCTTCGGGCATTCTGATTGCCGCCAGCCAACTGAGTCATATTCTGGGTATTCGAGGCTCGGGGAATAACCTGCTTGAAATGGCTGGCACTCTGGGCAGCCAGCTGGGTGAGGTCAATGCGATCACGCTGTTATTTGGTGCTGGGGTATGGATCTTTCTGCTGACCTGTCGGCGCTATCTCAAGGGGTGGCTGACAGCAGCAGGTCTGGCTTTGCGTACGGCTGAGCTTTTATCCAGAGCCGCGCCAGTCGTTGCGGTAATAACCACCACCTTACTGGCCTGGTGGCTGCAGCTGGGGCAGCGCGGTGTGGCCTTGGTGGGTGAAGTGCCCAGCGGCCTGCCTGCACTCGCACTACCCAGCTTTGAGCCGAGTTTGTGGTCCACGCTGTTGCCAGCGGCGGTGCTGATCAGTTTGGTGGGCTTTGTTGAGTCGGTGTCGGTGGCGCAGACACTGGCCGCCAAGCGCCGTCAACGCATCGACCCCAATCAGGAGCTGATTGCGCTGGGGCTGGCCAATATGGGTGCGGGAGTGAGCGGTGGCTCGCCGGTATCTGGGGGGTTCTCCCGGTCGGTGGTCAACTTTGAAGCCGGTGCGGCTACGCCGCTGGCTGGTGCCTTTACTGCCATCGGTATCGCCATCGCGACATTGGTGCTGACCGAGCCGCTGGCGTATCTGCCCAAGGCGACGCTGGCCGCTACCATCATTGTTGCCATCGGTACACTGATTGATTTGCCCGCGGTACGTGAGACTTGGTCCTATTCGCGTGCCGATGGCGTGGCCATGCTGGCGACCCTGGTCCTGACTCTGGTGCAGGGAGTGGAAACGGGCATCTTGGTCGGGGTGGTGCTTTCCATAGGTCTGCATCTGTATCGAACCAGCCAGCCGCACAGTGCCGTGGTGGGGCGCGTACCCAACAGCGAGCACTTTCGCAACGTGCAGCGCCACGCTGTGGAAACCGACCCGCGTCTGGTCATTCTGCGGGTGGATGAGAGCCTGTATTTCGCCAATGCCCGCTATCTGGAAGATACCGTCATGGCGTTGACGGCACACCAGCCCGGCCTTGAGCACATCGTGCTGGCCTGTCAGGCGGTGAATGTGGTGGATGCCTCGGCACTCAAGAGCTTGGAGGCGATCAATGCGCGGCTCCGGGATGCTGGCGTGAAGTTGCATATGGCCGAAGTCAAAGGACCAGTGATGGACAGGCTGAAAGATACCGAGTTCTGCCACGAGCTCACTGGGCAGGTGTTCTTGAGCACCTATGATGCCTGGCGTGAGTTGCGTGGCGAGGCGCTGCCACGGCAGACGCTTAGTCAGCCAATGGCGCCCGCTGGTGCGCCTCTTGGCGCTGCTGCTAGTGAGTGATGCCCTGGATAGCGCCGTAATGGCAATTGGGTAACAGCAAATAAGCTGGCCTGACTTTGAGAATACATCTGAAACACCAACCTGAAACATCAACCTGAAGAAAAGAGGCAATATCATGAAAAAGAACGTAGGCGGAATCGACAAGATTGCACGTATTGTTGTTGGCGCGCTGCTGATTGTACTGGCGTTGACCGGCACTATCGGCGTGTGGGGATGGATCGGCGTTGTACCGCTGGCCACCGGCCTGTTCAACACCTGCCCAGCCTATAAGCTGCTCGGCATCAATACCTGCAAGATCAACAAGTAACTCTTATCTAACGACACACAAAGGAGTAGTCACGTGGACTGGACGGCAAGTCTTCATGGGCTGATCGGCGGCGTGCTGATCGGCCTGTCGGCTACCTGGCTGATGGCAACGCTGGGGCGTATTGCAGGCATCAGCGGCATTATCAGCGGGCTGATTACAATGCGCCCAAGCGGTGATTACGCATGGCGACTCGCCTTTCTGTTGGGTCTGATCAGCGGACCGGTGTTGATCATGCTGTTTAGCCTGGGCAACGTTGCCGGTGAGCCAGAGGCTGTGATCGGTGCGCCGGCGGGTGGAGCAGGGATTATGTTGCTGGCTGGCCTGCTGGTGGGTTTTGGCACCGGTATTGGCAGTGGCTGTACCAGCGGACACGGCGTCTGCGGTCTGGCACGGCTGTCAACGCGCTCAATCGTCGCCACGGTCACTTTCATGGCAATGTCGATTGCTACCGTCTATGTGGTTCGGCATGTGATCGGAGGCGGGGCATGAAAACGCTGATGGGATATATCGCCGGTCTGCTGTTCGGCTTGGGTGTGGCAGTGTCAGGCATGACGGATCCGGCACGCGTGCTGGGCTTTCTCGACTTTTTCGGCGCCTGGGATCCGACACTGCTATTTGTGCTTGGCGGTGCCGTGATCACCAACTTCATCGGCTATCGTTTGGTATTACGCCGTGAGCACCCGCTGTTCGCCGGGAGTTTCCAGTTGCCTGGCCGTAACGATCTGGATGCCCGATTGATCGGTGGTGCTGCGCTGTTTGGAATAGGCTGGGGGCTGTCAGGCTACTGCCCGGGGCCTGCCATCGCCTCGGCTTCTGGTCTCAGCATCCCCCTGGCCGCCATGCTGCTTGCCATGGCACTTGGCTGGGTGGTTGCTCGGCGAGTGACGAGCAGTGTCTGAAGAATGTTGCGCTTGGTTGGATACGGCATTACACCTCATTCAGGCGTCAGCCAGGCGTTGTGGCGACTAAAGTCTTGCCAGGCAGTTAATGCAGGCTTAATCGTTGCGCGCCACAATGCAGCCCTGGAGGATAGGGCATGCATGTATTGTTAATTGAAGACGACGCGCTGGTTGCCGCCGGCATACGGTCCGGCCTTCTGGTGCATGACTTCGTGGTTGATGTGGCCACAAGCATTGCTGAGGCCCGCGCCATGTTTGATGGTGTGACTAGTGACGCGGTGATTCTTGATCGAGGCTTGCCTGATGGCGATGGTCTGGATCTGCTGGCTGACTGGCGTACCGCCGGGCATGAAGTGCCAGTGCTGGTACTTACCGCCCGGGATGCGGTGTCCGATCGGGTACAAGGCCTTCAGGAAGGGGCCGATGACTACCTATCTAAGCCCTTTGACCTGGATGAGCTGGTGGCCCGCCTGCAGGCACTGATCCGGCGCAGCGCCGGCCGCGCTCGGCCGTTGATTGAGCACGGCCCGCTGTGTCTGGACAGCGTGACCCGCGAGGTAACCTTGTCAGGGCATCCGGTTTCCCTGTCACGCCGCGAACTGGTGCTGCTTGAAGCCTTTCTGCAGTCACCGCGTAGCATCCTGTCCAGCGAGCGGCTCAAAGACAGCCTCTACGGACTGAGTGAAGAAGTTGAAAGCAATGCACTGAATGTGCATATCCACCATCTGCGCCGCAAGCTGGGCACGGGCATCGTTGAGACGGTGCGCGGTCTTGGCTATCGCCTCGGGGACGCTGACGCCATGGCGGCGAAAAAGGCCGTCCGTTGAGTTTGCGCACTCGCCTGTTGCTGACCCTGGGGCTGACCCTGACCTTACTGTGGGGGCTGGCGGCTGCTTGGTTGTTGAGTGGTCTCTATGACCAGCTGGAAAAAACCCTCGATCAACGTCTGGCGCAATCGGCACGCATGGTTGCTGGTCTCATGGAACAGCTTCCCCAGGACGCCTGGGCTCAGGCCCAGCGTCCCGCACTTTCCATTCCCGCCATTGAAGGTCTGGCCTGCCAGGTACACTCGCCGCGCGGGGAGGTGATCGCTCGCACTCACACCAACATGGCCGGAGTACTCGCGCCAGGTGAACGTGGCCATGCCTATCGCCAGGAATCAGGCATGACCTGGCGCGTGTTCACCTATGAGCGGAACGGCCTGGTGATCACCACCGCCGACCGAATGGATGAGCGCAACCTATTGATGCGTAACGTAATCGAAGTTGCGGTAGTGCCTTTCGTGGTGGCGCTCACCGGCAGCCTGCTGATGCTGTGGTGGGGTGTTTCCAGTGGCTTGGCACCGCTTGGCAAGTTGCGTCAGGCGTTGGCCAGTCGCCATCCGGATGCGCTGGCGCCGGTATCCACTGAGGGTGTGCCGGTGGAGATTCGCCCGCTGGTCGATACCTTGAATGAGCTGCTTAGCCGGATGCAGGAGGCCATGGTGCGCGAGCAGCGCTTCACCAATGATGCCGCCCATGAGCTGCGCACGCCGCTGACCGCTATCAAGACCCATCTTCAGGTGGCAAGCCGGGTGGACGGAGAAGCGGCACGTGAGTCCGTGGCGCTGGCCGAGCAGGGGGTGGCGCGGCTGGCACGAACCCTGGAGCAGCTGTTGATGCTCGCCAGGGTCGAGGGCCAGATAGCCTTTGACGATGGTCAGCTCTGCCGGGTTGCCGAAGTGATGAACCTGGCCTGTGCCGATGTCGGCGCGCAGGCCGCGCGTATCGAAATTATCGACCACTGCCCTGGCGCAGTGTTGGACATGCCCAGAGAGCTGGCCATTACCGCGCTGCGTAACCTTCTCGACAATGCCTTAAGTTATGGAGATGACGGACGAGTCACGCTCAGAGCTGAGATGCAGGGAGAGAAATGTCTTTGCCTGAGGGTTCGTGATTATGGTCCTGGGCTTGATCCTGACAAGCTGTCGCGCCTGCCGAGGCGGTTCTGGCGGCTCGGTAAGGGGCAGGGCAGTGGCTTGGGGCTGGCCATTGTGGCCGCCATCGCTGGGCGGTTTGGCGGCGAGCTCAGCTTCGAAGGGCCGCAAAGTGGTGGACTAGAGGTGCAACTATGTGTACCTCTGGTAACGTCGTCATCATGCTCCACAAGAGAGCAGCAAACTGACAAAGGGGAAAGACTATGACAACAATCAGCAAGGCGGGGGGGCTTGCGCTGCTGTTGGCAGTGGCAGCGCCTGGACTGGCACAGGAGGGGGATGCTGCGCGCGGTGAGGCATCTGCGGCGGTATGTTTGGCTTGTCACCAGGCCGATGGCATGGGCATGAACATACCTGGCGGAGAGTCCTGGCCACGCTTGGCCGGCATGAATGCCGATTATCTGGTCAAGCAGCTGCACGACTTCAAGTCGGGAAACCGTGAAAACATGTCCATGCTGCCGTTTGCCAACATGCTCAACGATGAGCAGATTGCCGATGTTGCGGCCTATTACAGCCAGATGGAACCCACTGAAGCTGCTGGCGGTGACGTTGACGAAGAGGTGCTGATGCGCGGCGAGCAGCTGGCCCAGCGCGGCGATTGGGACGAGTACATTGTCTCCTGCAAGAGCTGTCACGGGCCGGGTAACCAGGGGGTGGGCGCTATCTTCCCCGGAATAGCCGGTCAGCAGGCGGGCTATATTGAGGATCAGCTGCACGCCTGGCAGAACGGGACCCGTAGCAATGATCCTCAGGATCTGATGGTCTCCATCGCACAGCGTATGAGCGACGAAGATATCCATGCCGTGGCGGCCTGGCTGGCCACTCAGCCGGCTGGCAACGAGTAAGGAGAGAACAATGATCAATCGCAGGAATGTGTTGACTCTAGCTGGCGCAACCTTAGCCGCCAGTGTAAGCCTGGTCGCCCTGGCAGAAACTGACGGCCATCCTTACGAAATGTTGGTCGAGATGGGCTATCCGGCTCCCCAGGAAGGTGAGCTAGTGCATGTGCCACCCACCATGGCGGATCTCGAAGCCGCAGATATGAAGCCGGAGACCAAAGCGGTCATCCGTCGCGGTTACGATCTTTTTACCAACACCCAGCAGTTGCGGGGTCAGAACGTCTTCAATGATATGAACTGCTCCAGTTGTCACTTGGGCGAAGGGCGTCAGCCGTTCAGTGCTCCGGTATGGGCAGCGGTAGTCACACTGCCGGACTTCCGCGGTAAAAACCAGCACGTCAATAGCCTGGAAGAACGCCTTGCTGGTTGCTTTGCCTACTCTATGAACGGTATACCGCCGGAGTACGGCAGTGATGACATGCTAGCGCTCTCTGCCTATCACCAGTGGCTGGCCAAGGGTGCGCCCATGTACCCGGACCAGCCTATTTATGGGCGCGGCTTTCCTCAGCCAGAGCGTCCTGAGGAGCTGAGCTACGCTAATGGCGAGCAGGTTTTTGCGGACAACTGCGCGATCTGCCACAGCGAGGATGGTTCTGGCCTCTATCAGGACGGTGACTATGTGTTTCCGCCCACCTGGGGTGATGGTTCTTACAACTGGGGCGCGGGCATCTCGCGCATTCACACGGCGGCCGGGTTCATCAAGAACAACATGCCGCTGGGTCAGCCGCTGTCGCTGTCTGACCAGGACGCCTGGGATGTTGCCTACTTCATGACCCAGCAGGAGCGCCCGCAGGATCCGCGTTACACGGGCAGTGTGGATGAAGTGCTGGAGAAGTTTGGCCCGACGTTCCACAAGCATTCCAGCTATGGTCAGGTGCGTGAGAGTGATGGTCACCGCCTTGCTGATCATGCCAACTGGGGCGAGAAGGGCGATGAGCGCAAGCCCTGGAACGTTGGCCAGCCGCGTTTTGAGAATCTCGATGACTGAACTGACGGTTCGTCAGATCTGATAAGCGTCTGTGTCACCAGCGTATGGCTGAAAAGCCCTGCCGGGAACGTCATCCCGCAGGGCTTTTGTGGTGATGGTACAGGGGAAAACAGCGCACAGGATGAACCAAACTCCAGTGCTTAAGGCCGAGTGTTTAAGGCTTGGCACTGCCCATGATTTCTTCCAGTTTGTTTTTGTTGGGGGCGCCCTGGCTCATCTGCAGTTTGCCATCTTCCATATACAGAATGCTCGGAGTGGCGTGCAGGCCGAAGCTTTTCATGAGGTCGTGATTTTTCTGCAGCTCCATTTCCCACTCGCGGGATAGCGAATCCAGGGGCTCAACAGGGCTGCCCGACTCATGGGCGTTGAGTGTGCTTGCCGGATCGTCGGCGGCCAGCATGGAAATGGCTAACCGCGGGCTGTCGCGCTGGAGAATGCCGACCATGACATGGCGCAGCTGCACATCGCCAGCGTCAATCCAGGGGCGAGCGCTTTGCCAGAACCGGCTGCAGAAGGGGCAGTTGGGATCGGTGAAGGTATAAACAATGCGTTCAGCGCTGTCGTCGCCGTCGGCGATCCAAGCGCTTTCGCCAAGCGCCTCCCAGTCCAGCGCATTTTGCGGGCCGGTGACTAGACGCTCCAAGGGCTCAGTTGACAGGTTGTTGCCGTCGGCATCCACCATGTTACCGATGATGGCATGCTTGCCGTCGCTGGTGAGATATACCGCCAATTCGCGGCCTTGCATGCTGGCGGCATAGCCGGTGAGGCCGGACGGTGCATCAAAGGTGCCGTGAATAGTCAGGCCTTCATCCTCAAGCGCTGCAATGGGGGCCGGAATCTCCTCGGCCAGCGCGCTGCCAGCGCTTACCGCCAATCCCAGCGTCAGCCCAAGGCTCAGCGTTACGGACCGGGCCAGCTGTGTGTGTTGCCACATGTTGATCACTCCATTACGTCAGTGTTGCGGATAGTCTTGCGCGTGTGTTCTCGGTCGGTCAGGTCTCATGGGGCCAGCCGTTCCAGGTAAGGCGCTAGTGTCGCTTCTGATAACTCGCCGATGTGGCTGTCGATCAGGCGTCCGCCGGCGTCATAAAACAGCGTGGTGGGCATGATTTGGGCGCCAAGCTGCTGTCCTAGCGCCAGATTGGCGTCGAGCCACACATTATTCAGGTCCAGTGACTGGTTCTGCAGGAAGCGCTTGATATGCACGCTGTCTTCGCCCTGATTAGCAAACACAAAGGCAATGTCACTGTTGTCTCGCTGGGCGCTTTCCAGTAGGGGCATTTCACGGCGGCAGGGCGGGCACCAGGTGGCCCAAAGATTGACGATCACAGGCTGGCCAGACTGCTGCGACAGCTCAGCCAGATTCACTGGGGTGTTGTCTAGGGTAGCCATGGGGACGTCTGGCAGAGTGCCTGTCTGGTGATCAATCAGCATCAGGCTGCCGGCGGTCAGCCCCCAGCAGATGGCGCCCACCGCGACGGCACCCGCCAGCGGCACACGCTGCTTGGGTGAGCGCCACAGACGCCACAGCAGATAAAGTGCCGCGGCTGTAGCGCCGGCCAGCGGGATGAAGCCGCCATCGCGGATATCGAGCATGGCCAGCAGGCTGTCATAGCGCTGGTGATACTGGGCAACAAACGCAAGCCGAGCACCAATAATGCCGATCAGCACGGCCGTAATCAGGCTGTCACTCACCGACACCCGACGGCGGGCTCCCATCAGCGCGCCGGCCAGCAGGGCAATCACTACCGCCAGTATCAGTAGCCAGCGCTCTACGCTCAGGCCAATCGGTCCAATGGCAAAACTTTGATGTAGCAGGCTCACCGAGAGTCCTCCAGAGTGTTGTTTTCCGTCATGCCTGCCTTGCTCAGACGGGCCATGAAGTCCTCGGCGGAAAGCTCGCCGATGATGCGCTGGCCCCGGCGCTCCTCGCCGTCGGGGCCAATCAGCAACAGGGTGGGCGGACCAATGATGCCAAACTCCTGCATCAGTGCCTTGTCCTGCGCGTTGTTTTTGGTCACGTCGGGACGCAGCAGGCTGACGTCAGCCAGCGCGGCCTGTACCTCGGGGTTACCAAAGACTTCTTTCTCGATCACCTTGCAGGACACGCACCAGTCGGCGTAGAAGTCGACCAGCGTCCAGCGACCTGCGTCGCTGGCCACATCCACCTGGCGCTGCAAGTCGTCCAGGCTGGTGACGGGGGCAAAGCGCGCCATGAAGTCCTGGCGGGTTTCTGTTGCCGTCGCAGCAGGCGCATTGGGCTGTATGAACCCCAGCGGGCGGAGCGGGTCGCTAACCCCGGCAGCGCTCCCCACTACCATGATGACGCCCCACAATCCGACAACAAGCCCACTGGCGCGGCTGATCAGCTGCCCCGGAGTCGGCGTGTTGCTGCGGGACGCCTGATTTAGCGCTACTGCCACGCCAATCAGCCAGGCGCCCCACAGACCGAGAGCCAGAGCGTCGTTGATGACCCGTTCGATAAAGTAAATCGCCATGCCCAACAGCACGAAACCAAACAGTGCTTTAACGCGGGTCATCCATGGGCCAGGTTTGGGCAGCAGTCGGGTGCCGAGCACACCGACCACCAGCAGCGGTGCGCCCATGCCAAGCCCCAGGGCAAACAGCGCGCTACCGCCCAGCACGGCATCGCTGGTTTCGCTGATGTACAGCAGCGCGCCGGCCAGCGGTGCGGTCATGCACGGGCCGACCAACAGCGCCGAGAGCACGCCCATCACGGCTGCGCCGCCCAGGGTGCCGCCTTTCTGGCGCTGCTGTAGGCTATCTAGGCGCTGACGTAGTGGGCCCGGCAGCTGCAGCTCAAAGAGTCCGAACATGGCCAGTGCGAAAATCACGAATAAGGCAGCGAAGATGCCAAGCACCCAGGGCGTCTGCAGCATGGCTTGCAGGTTGGCCCCGGCCAGCGCAGCGGCGACACCGAGCACGGCATAGGTGGCCGCCATGGGCAACACATAGGCAATGGAAAGCATCAGGCCGCGCCTGGCTGTAGCGTTGGCGCCGACCACCAAGCTGGAAAGAATCGGAATCATCGGCAGCACGCAGGGCGTGAATACCAGCAGCAGACCCATGCCGAAGAAGGCGGCCAGAGTCCAGGCAGGAGAGGCCTGCCGGAGGCGCTCAGCCAGTGCCTGGTCATCGCCCAGGTTATCGTTCAGGCCGCTGCCAGTTTCTGCTGCAGATAGCCCAGAGAGCGAGGTTTGTGAGCCCGGTGATTGTGAGCCCGTTTCATCGTCCGCGGCAGAAGATGAGGTGTCAGAAGATGAAGTGTCGGATAGGCTGTCGGCTTCGACAATCGCCATGTCAGACAGTCGCAGGTCAGCCTTCTGGGGCGCGTAGCACAGCCCGTTATCTGCGCAGCCTTGCCAGGTCAGTGTCAGGTGTGGGGTGTCTCCCGGCGTAACGCTGACGTCGAGCTGATCATAGGAAACTGCCGATTCGCCGAAATACTCGTCGGTGATGGTCACGCCGTCCGGTAGTGGTGGCTCCAGCATGACTCCTTCAGCGGTCTCGAACTCCAGGCGCTTGTGGTAGAGGTAATAGCCATCAGCGATATCCCAGCGCAGCAGAACCCGCTCACCATCATCCACGGCACTGAGCTGAAAGGCCTGGTCTGGCGGCAGAAATTCATCCCTGCTCGAGAACAGCCCCTGGGCCATGGCCGGCAGGCTGAGTAAAATCAGCAGAACCATCAGCAGCGCAATCGGTAGCTGTGCAGTCTGGCGCGAATGAATGCGTCGGGACATCATGGTTGAGTCGGGCTCCATCTCATCAGTGGTGCAGTGGGTAGTGCAATGAGTCGTGCAAGGTAACAGGCCGTAACCCTCTTGGAAGAGTGGCAGTTTCTCGGCACTGGAATAGCTCAGTCTGCCAGCTGTGGATTAGCAGGGTATTACGCCAGGCGTGTACCTGGCAGTTGAGTCAATATGTCGCAGCGTCGCGAGCGCTGTGCTCACTGGCCGCGAACCGTTACAATATGGCGACATTTTCGTTTGTGAAGCGAGAACACCGTTTATGCACTGTCCCTTTTGTGGCGCCAATGATACACGCGTGACCGATTCGCGGCTGGTCGTCGATGGTGACCAAGTGCGTCGTCGGCGGCAGTGCGCATCCTGCGGGGAACGCTTTACGACCTATGAAGCCGCTGAGCTGGTGATGCCCCGCGTTATCAAGGCGGATGGCTCGCGGGAGCAGTTCAACGAGGTCAAGCTGCGCGATGGTATGCTGCGCGCACTGGAGAAACGCCCGGTAGGGGCGGAAGCCATCGAGGCCGCCGTGGAGCGTATTCGCCAGACTCTCAGAGCGCGCGGCGAGCGGGAAGTTCATGCCCGCGATGTTGGCGAAGAGGTGATGCAGGCACTCAAACGCCTGGACCATGTGGCCTATATCCGTTTTGCATCGGTCTATCGCAGTTTTCAGGATATTGACGCGTTTCGCGCAGAAATTGATCGCCTGGCCCAGGAGCCTTCGGTTCAGCCCCCGTCAACACAAAAGGGTTCGTCCGACGACGTGGAGCCGCCGCAGTGAAGGCGCCTGAGCAGTGGATGTCCCATGCTCTGAGGCTGGCGCGCCGTGGGCTTTACACAGCCCACCCCAATCCGCGGGTAGGCTGTGTGCTGGTACGCGACGATGAATGTGTGGGCGAAGGCTGGCATGAGCGTGCCGGCCAGCCCCATGCGGAAGTCAATGCTCTGGCGATGGCCGGCGATGCTGCGCGTGGTGCAACTGCCTATGTCACGCTGGAGCCCTGTTCGCATCATGGCCGCACAGGCCCCTGTGCCGATGCGCTGGTCGCAGCCGGTGTGGCCCGGGTAGTCATTGCCATGCAGGACCCCAACCCCCAGGTGGCGGGGCGTGGCATCGCTCGGCTTGAAGCGGCTGGTATCGAGGTGCAGGTTGGTCTGCTGGAAGCACAGGCCTGTGAGTTGAATGCTGGTTTTGTGAGCCGCATGCGCCAGGGTCGACCCTTTGTACGACTGAAAATGGCCATGAGCCTGGACGGGCGCACTGCCATGCGCTCGGGCGAATCCCAGTGGATTACTGGGCCTTTTGCCCGGCGCGAAGTGCAGCGGCTGCGTGCCCGTTCCGGTGCCGTGATAAGCGGTGTGGACTCGGTCCTCGTGGATGACTCCCGTCTGACCGTTCGCGTCGAGCAGCTCGGCCTGCCCAACGCAGAGGCTATTGCCAGTCGGCAGCCGTTGCGGGTGGTGTTGGATAGCCGCTTGCGCTTGCCGCCTACCGCCGCCTGCCTGCGTGAGCTGGGAAGAACATTGGTGGCAACGCGTGAAGGGTATGATGCTGTGCGCCGCACTCGCCTTGAAAACGCTGGAGCAGAAGTGGTTGTGCTGCCGGCGGGCGGTGATGGCCGTGTTAACCTGGTCGCGCTGCTGACGTATCTGGCAGAGCATGAGCAAGTCAACGAGGTGCTGCTGGAAACCGGCGCCACGCTGGCTGGTGCCATGCTGGATGCGCAGCTGGTGAATGAAATGCAGTTGTTTGTTGCGCCAACCCTACTGGGTGGTGACGCACGCCCCGTATTTGAGCTACCCGGACTGACGCGTATGGCGCAGCAGCGAGCGTTGGAAATCAGTGACATCCGGGCGCTGGGGAAAGACTGGCGCATTACGGCGGTGCCCATCCCCGTTTTGGACAGCCCTGATATGAACAGGGTGGCACCTGAGTAGTGACTGGCGCCGCTGGCCACGCCGCGATACCCTGATTCGTTTTTTGAGACGCATTTTCGAGACACCAGACGTTACACTGCCGATGTCGTGCAGAATCAATGGAGAATTCATGGAGAACTCCTCCTCTGGGGGTATGACCCCTATCGCCGACCTGATCGAGGATATTCGCCAGGGGCGAATGGTTATCCTGGTTGATGATGAAGATCGCGAAAATGAAGGCGATATCATCATGGCCGCCGAAAAGGTCGAGGCTGAGCATATCAACTTCATGGCGCGCCACGCGCGTGGGCTGATCTGTTTGCCGATGACCCGCGAGCGCTGCCAGCAACTCAGGCTGCCTTTGATGGTGACTGACAATGCCTCGGGCTTTGGCACTAAGTTCACTCTGTCCATCGAAGCGACCGAAGGTGTGACTACCGGCATCTCGGCCGCTGACCGAGCGCGTACCGTCCAGGCGGCGGTAGCACGCAATGCGCGCCCGGAAGATATCGTTCAGCCCGGGCATATCTTCCCGCTGATGGCAGAACCTGGCGGTGTGCTGCGCCGTGCAGGCCATACGGAAGCCGCCTGCGATCTGGCGGGGCTTGCCGGGCTCGACCCCAGCGGTGTGATCTGCGAGATCATGAACGACGACGGCAGCATGGCACGACGCCCTGAGCTTGAGCAGTTTGCCCGGGAGCATGGCATCAGGATGGGCACCATTGCCGATCTGATCCATTACCGGATTCACAATGAGCAGACTGTTGAGTTGGTGGAGTCGCTGCCGGTTCAGACAACCTACGGCGAGCTTGAGCTGCATGTGTTCCGCGACCGGATTCAGGGCGCGCACCATCTGGCGCTGGTCAAGGGTCGGCCCACGCCAGACACCCTGACAACCGTTCGGGTGCATCTGGCTAATGTGATGCGTGATCTGCTGTCTCTGCAGCGCGGTGACAGCGCCGGCTGGAGTGCCAGCGGAGCGCTGGCTGATGTAGCTAGCGCGGAGCAGGGTGTGTTTGTGCTGCTCGACGATGGTCGCCCAAGTCAGGATCTGTATGATCTGCTTGAAGTGTTCCTTGAGCGCCGCCGTATGCCGCGCAGTAGCGAGGTCGATGGCACCGGTAACTTCATGACCATCGGAACTGGCTCGCAGATTCTGCGCGACTTGGGCGTAGGCCGGATGCGCCTGCTCAGCTCACCATGGAAATACTCAGCGTTGTCCGGCTTCGATCTTGAAGTCGTGGAGCGCTATGAGCCGGAAGACCTGCAAGAAGGCTTCCCAGCCAACAGCGCGTCAGATACAAGCTCGTTAGATAAAGGCGACAGCGACGCCTGACGGCGTTGACTGTTATCAGGACTCGGCGCTGCCCGTTAGTGGGCAGCGCTTGCGCGTGACCGATCAGACCAGGAAAGAAACCATGCAACCGATTTCTCAGCTCGAAGGCCGCTTCATTGATGTGGATGGCCGTTACGTCATCGTGGTAGGGCGCTTCAACCATCATGTGGTAGACAGCCTGGTAGAAGGCGCCATCGACAGCCTGACGCGCCACGGCGTTGACGAGCAAAATATCGATATCATCCATGTGCCAGGTGCCTGGGAACTGCCGCTGGCGGTGAAGCGTACCCTGGACGTGGTGCAGCCCGATGCCGTTATTGCACTGGGTGCAGTCATTCGTGGTGGCACGCCGCATTTCGAGTATGTGGCCGGTGAGTGCAACTCGGCGCTGAGCCGGCTGCAACTGGACTTCGACACCCCGGTGGCCAATGGCGTACTGACGGTCAATTCCATCGAGCAGGCTATCGAGCGTTCGGGCACCAAAGCAGGCAACAAGGGTGCTGAGGCCGCCATGGCAGCTATGGAAATGGTCTCTTTGCTGCGCCAGTTTGAAGGCGCCGGTGAGGGAGATGACCGATGAGTGAGTCTCGTCGGCCCTCCAAGAACCAGCTGGCACGGCGGGCGGCTCGTGAGCTGGCCGTGCAGGGGCTGTATCAGTGGCAGATGACCGGCAAGTCGATCAGCGCTGTTGAGGCTGAGTTTCGCAGCCAGGTCGCCGATGATGATCTTGAGGACCATGAAAACTGGCACAAGGTGATGGAAATTGCCGATCTGGGGATGCTGCATCTGCTGATGCAGGGCGTGGCCAAACATCGCAATGCGTTGGATGACAGCATATCGCCGCTGCTTGATCGTCCGCTGGGTGAGCTGGACGCCATCGAGCTTGCCATCCTGCGGCTTGGTGCCTTCGAGCTGGCATATCGTCTAGAGGTTCCCTATCGGGTAGTGATCAACGAAGGCGTTGAGCTGGCCAAATCGTTTGGCGGTACCGACGGGCATCGCTACGTCAATGGCATTCTCGATAAGCTTGCCGTCCGGTTGCGCGCCACTGAGGTTGCAGCGCGTCGGCGCTGAGGCCTGGCTTATGTTGGGTGAATTCGACCTGATACGCCGCTATCTGGCGCCTGAGTCACCGAGTCCGGGGCAAGGCGTTGTGCTGGGCCCTGGCGATGACGCGGCACTGCTGGCACCCACACCTGGCCAGCAACTGGTGGTCAGCGTGGATACTTCTGTGGCTGGCGTTCATTTTCCGCCCGAAGCACCCGCCCGGGCTGTCGGACATCGTGCACTGGCGGTCAGTCTGAGTGACCTGGCTGCCATGGGCGCACAGCCGCGCTGGTGCCTGATGTCGCTGACGCTACCAGCTGGCGATGCCGACTGGGTCGCTGGTTTTGCTTGCGGTTTTCATGCGCTCTGTCAGGCCAGCGGTGTCAGCCTGGTGGGGGGCGATGTGACCCATGGCGAGCTAGCCATCAGTGTGACGGTAATGGGCGAAACGCCGGCTGGCGAAGCGTTTAGGCGCGATGGCGCTAGACCCGGAGACCTCATCGCCATTACTGGCGCGCTGGGTGGCGGTGCTGGTGGACTGGCTGCCTGGCAGGCGGGAAAACGCGAGTTGGACGATCCTTTGCTGGCGCGTTACCTTTTGCCTCAGCCTAGATTGAAGGCCGGTCAGATGCTGCGTGGCCATGTCAGCGCCGCCATTGATGTATCTGATGGACTGCTGGCCGATCTTGGCCACCTGTGTGAGGCGTCAGGGGTCGGTGCGGCGCTTGATGTCAGTGCTATGCCGCTGGCCGAAGGGCTGGTTGATGCCCTAGGGCCTCGCGCCGCAAGCCAGGCGGCACTTGGTGGCGGTGATGATTATGAACTCCTGCTTGGCCTGCCGCCGTCGCGGCTTGAGCTGGCCAGGGAGTGTCTTGAGGCGCTGGAGCTTGAACTGACCGTGATCGGTAGTTTTACCAGCACGCCGGGGGTGACAGGCGTCGATCCCGAGTGGTTGACTGGTTGGCAGCATTTTTCGGGAGAAAGGCCATGAATCGTGCACCACAGACAATCTGGCGACGTCCCACTCATTTCCTAGCCTTTGGCCTTGGTAGCGGCGCTGCTCCTTTTGCCCCTGGCACCTTTGGTACCCTGGCCGCCATTCCTTTCTACTGGCTGATGGCCGAGCTGCCGCTAGGCTGGTATCTGGCGGTGATACTGGTCACCTTTGTCTGGGGAGTGTGGCTGTGTGAAAAAACCTCCCGGGACCTGGGGGTTCATGACCACTCGGGGATAGTATGGGACGAGTTTGTCGGCTATTGGCTGACCATGACGGCCGTGCCATTTTCCTGGGAAGCCGCCATCTGGGGCTTTGTGGTATTTCGTATTTTCGACGTCATCAAGCCCTGGCCGATCCGTTGGGCAGACCGTCGGGTCACCGGCGGCTTCGGCATTATGATTGACGATATCATGGCGGGTATCTATGCCTGGAGCCTGATACACCTGTGGTTTTGGCTCCACTGAGCAACCGCTGGCCGCGTGTATCAACTTGTAGTTAAAGCCTGCTGAACTGGAGGTAGTCATGCGCATGGAGCGGCTGGTGGTTCCGCTGCTTTCGCTGCTGGCGCTTGGCTGGGCAGTAGCTCAGACCATGGCGGGCGTGCTGTTTGAACGCGAGCTGACGCGTGCCATTGCCGACCTTCAGGCCAGGGGCGAGCTGTTGATCTACCGCACCGACGTGGATAACGGCTGGCTTGCTTCGCGAGGCGTGCTACATGTGTCTCCTTTACTGGATGACAGCTGGCACCTGGATATTCCTTACCGCGCTCGCCATGGCATCTTCGACACCGATCTGGATGGTAACCTGCAGCCTCATTTTGAGGGTGACCAGGAAAAGATTTCTGGTGGTCAGGCGCCTCAGTGGAAAGCCCGCTACCACATGCTGTCCAGCACCTTCGATGGGGCGCTGGAGTTGCCCCCCATCGAACTGCGTCAACAAAGGCGTAGCCTGGAGATGAGGGGCGGGCGGGTTGCATTCCGCGGCGGCTTTGGGGACTGGCAGGTGCGTGCTCGGCTGGAGGCGGTCCGTCTCATGGAAGGCAAACGTCGCTTCGAAGGTGGACCGTTCATTCTCGAAAGTCGCTACGCCTATACCCAGGACGCCTACCACTTTACCCAGCATGACTCCCTCAGGCTCTCTAATCTGCGCTGGATACAGCCCGACCTGACGCTGGCTGGGGATGAGGTCACCCTAACTAGTCTCACCACCCTGGATGAGTCAGAGCTGCGCATACACAGCGAGTTGGACCTGGGCCAGATATACGCCGCCGGTGAGGTCCTGCTGACGGGTAAGGCAAGCGTGGAACTGTCACGCATCAAGGCCGATGCGCTGCGTGCCTTGCTCAACCAGCTGCGCAACCAGACGACAACGCCGGAAGGCATTTCCGCACAACAGCTAGCGGATAACCTGCGTTGGTTGATGCAGGATTCGCCGCGACTGGACATTCTTGAGGTCGATATCGAAAGTCCCATGTTGGGCGCCAGCCTGATTGGTAGCGGTGTCATGGTATTTGATACCCGTGGCCTTGACGGTCTTGATCCATTGGCACTTCCCACCAACGCCGAGCGGGCCCGTTGGTTGCGACAGGTTGACGGTGACTTTCTGTGGCGCAGTGCGCCCCCGGTGGTAGCGTTGTGGCTGGGGCTGCCGCTGGGTACCCGGGATCTGCAGTTTGACATGGTGCGTGGGCAGCTGCGCGTCAATGGTCGGCCCTTGCCTGAAGTTCTCCACTGGCGTCAATGACTTGAAGTTCAGCACCTGTGCCCTCATTGCCTTTGTATCCGGGAGATGTTTTCTCGCTCCCCCAAGCAGTCAGGTAGACATGAGGTAAGCATGAGCGACGATCAGCAGCGTAACGGTCTGGAAGACCTGCCCCCGCTGGGGGGAGAGGATGAAAACGTCGAGAACGAAAAGGGTGAGCTTGAGGAAAGCAGTAGTCATGCCATGGTGCCGGCCAGTGAAACACTGCCCGAACGCCTCTATCTGTTACCCATCCATAATCGGCCCTTTTTCCCCGCCCAGGTCCAGCC
This sequence comes from Halomonas sp., assembly GCF_052095765.1. Lineage (GTDB taxonomy): Bacteria > Pseudomonadota > Gammaproteobacteria > Pseudomonadales > Halomonadaceae > Halomonas. The sequence goes on along the minus strand of NZ_JBQDJZ010000021.1, from coordinate 13,549 downwards.
ACTGGTAATCAACCGCGAGCGCTGGGAAGAAACCATTCGCCGGGTTGGCGACACGCCGCACCATATGGTGGGGTTGGCCTTTGTTGGCGATGGAGATGACCCTGAAGTTCGGGGGCATGAGCAGTTCCCCGACGTTGGAACAACGGTCAAGGTGCACCGGCTGCAGGGCGACGAATCTCAGATGCAATTCATTGCCCAGGGTAGGCGGCGTTTCAAAATCCAGCGCTGGATATCGCGCAAGCCGCCGTATCTGGTTGAAGTCAGCTATCCTCGCGAGCCGGTGGATGCTGAAGACGATGAAACCCGTGCCTATGCGATGGCGTTGATCAACGGCATCAAAGAATTGCTGCCGATCAATCCGTTGTATGGTGAGGAACTGAAGCATTATCTCAACCGCTTCAGCCCCCATGAGCCCGGTCCACTGACCGACTTCGCCGCAGCGATCACCTCTGCTAAGGGGCCGGAACTGCAGGACGTGTTGACCACGCTGCCGGTGATGGCGCGGATGCAGAAAGTGTTGCCGCTACTGCGCAAAGAGATCGAAGTTGCTCAGCTGCAAAGTGATATCAGCGAGCAGGTCAATGCTCAGATGCAGGAGCACCAGCGGGAGTTTTTCCTGCGCGAGCAGCTCAAAGTCATTCAGCGCGAGCTGGGTATCTCCAAGGATGACCGTGACAGCGACCTCGACACCTTCCGCGAGCGTCTGGAAGGCAAGGTGGTGCCGGAGCGGGTCATGGAGAGCATCGAGGAGCAGTTCGACAAGCTCTCGATGCTGGAAACCGGCTCGCCCGAGTATGGTACTACTCGCCAGTATCTCGACTGGCTGACAGCCATGCCCTGGGGGCTGACCAGCGACGACCAGCTTGATCTGCCCCATGCGCGTAAGGTGCTCGACCGCGATCACGATGGCCTTAAGGACGTCAAGGAACGGATCGTCGAGTTTCTTGCCGAAGGCACCTTCAAGGGCGATGTGGGCGGCTCAATCCTTCTGCTGGTTGGCCCGCCAGGGGTCGGCAAGACGTCCATCGGCCGCTCGATTGCTGAGGCGCTGGGTCGCGAATTTTTCCGTTTCTCGGTGGGAGGTATGCGCGACGAAGCCGAGATCAAAGGCCACCGGCGTACCTATGTCGGCGCTATGCCTGGCAAGCTGGTGCAGGCTATCAAGGAGGTCGGCGTCGAGAACCCAGTGATCATGCTCGACGAGATCGACAAGATGGGCCAGTCATTCCAGGGCGACCCCGCATCCGCCCTGCTGGAAGTGCTTGATCCTGAGCAGAACATCGATTTTCTTGATCATTATCTCGATGTGCGACTGGATCTGTCCAAGGTGCTATTTGTATGTACCGCCAATACCCTAGACTCGATTCCGCCAGCGCTGCTGGACCGTATGGAGCAGATTCGTTTGGCCGGCTACATCGCCGAGGAAAAGATGGCGATTGCCACCAATCATCTGTGGCCGAAGTTGCTGGAGCGCAGCCACATTCCTAAGAAACGCATCAACCTGACCAAAGCAGCGCTACGGCAGGTCATCCAGGGTTATGCCCGGGAAGCTGGCGTGCGTCAGCTCGAAAAGCAGCTACACCGTATTGTGCGCAAGGCGGCGGTCAAGATGCTGGAAAATGGCCAGCAGGATGAAGAAGTGCTAGCAAGCGAACCGCAAAAGGGTGGCCAGCAGACAGTTAAAGTCTCAATCAACAATCTCGAGGAATTTCTCGGCGCGCCGCTTTTCCGCAAGGAGGCGGTGATGAAGGGCGAGGGCGTAGTGACAGGCCTGGCCTGGACCTCGATGGGTGGAGCCACGCTGTCGGTGGAAGCCAGCAAGGTGCACTCGCTGGAGCGCGGGTTCAAGCTGACCGGCCAGCTAGGTGATGTCATGAAAGAGTCCGCCAACATCGCCTATAGCTATATGATTGGCCATCTTGACTCCTACACTGACAATGTCGACTTTTTCGACAAGGCCTTTGTACATCTGCACGTGCCGGAAGGTGCGACACCGAAAGACGGTCCTTCGGCGGGGGTGACTATCGCCACAGCGCTGCTCTCATTGGCGCGCCAACAGCCGATTGATCGCCCCTTGGCAATGACGGGCGAACTGACCCTGACCGGCCATGTGTTGCCGGTGGGCGGTATTCGCGAAAAAATTATTGCCGCCAAACGCAGCGGAATCAGGGAGATCATTCTGCCCGAGGCTAACCGCCGCGACTTCGACGAGCTGCCGGACTATCTCAAGGACGGCATAACAGTGCATTTTGCCGGACGCTACAATGACGTGGCCAAAGTAGTATTCGGCTGATAGGCGGTGAGCCTTTGGTGGCGGCAGTAGACCTAGATTGCGCTGCTGGCGCCGCCATCGATCACCAGCGTCTGTCCGGTGATGAAGGTGTTGTTCGTTGAGACCAGCTGCATGACAGCTGTGGCAACTTCTTCAGCGGTTGCAACACGCCCCAGTGGGGTGGCTGACTGCCATCGCCGACGCGACTCGGAGCTGGCGTCCTGCATTCCGGAGCTGACTGGCCCTGGCGCCACGGCGTTCACAAGAATGCCCAGGGGGCCAAACTCCACTGCCAGGGCGCGGGTCAGTGAAAGTATTGCTCCTTTGCTCATAGCGTAGGCTGTTCGCTCAGCGCCGGTGCGCAGGCCATGGGCCGAGGCAAGGTTGACAATGCGCCCGCCACCGCTACCAATCATCAGGCGTACCGCGTGCTGTAGGGCCACAAAAGGCCCACTGACGTTGGTTTCCATTACTCGGCTGAGGTCAGCCGGCGACGTTTCAATAAAACTGCCGCGATGGATCACGCCCGCCGCATTGATACAGGCATCAAGCCCGCCGGCCTCCGCTTCAAGTGCCCTGAAGGCGTTTTCAAGGCTGGCTTGGTCGCGGAGGTTGCACGGCAGGAAGCGTGCCTGTTCAGAGTGGGCTTCCAACAGCGGCGCCAGAGATGTGCGGCGCTCGGCCAGGTCCAATAGATAGACCTGGTTACCGTCTTCCAGCAGCGCCTTGGCGATGGTGCTGCCAATACCGCCTGCTGCCCCCAGCAATGCGATACGCGGTTTCGACATGGCCGAGATGTTCGTCATAACCAAAGAGTTCCTTGACCGGAAAATCTGGCATTATATAGGGTTAGCGCAGTAACGGATTATCAGAATTCGAGCTCAGCCGCAGTGGATTCAGCCACTCGGACCACACAAGGAAAAAATCATGCTTCCATTCTCTCGTACCCTGTTGGCCTCGGCCGCCGCCGCCCTGATCGGAGCCACGTCGCTCCAGGCGCTGGCCGAGACGCGCGTTACCTACAAGTCCGCCTCGGCGGGCACCGCGTATTACCAGATGGGTGTCGAACTCTCTGAGGCCATCCGTCAGGGTACCGATGGCGAGGTAGTCCTAACCCTCGAAGAGAGCCAGGGCTCGGTACAGAATGTTATGGAGGTGATGGCGCGTCAGGGCAACTATGTGTTTACCACGCCGCCGGGCTTGGTGCAGAGTGCGCTGAGCGGCGAGGGTCCCTTTGCCGAGCGGCAGAGCCCACGCTTCCAGGACATCCGCGGCCTGTTCCCGATTCCTGCCATCACCATGCATTTTGTGGTTGCTGACGACGCCGGCGTGCTGGAATTGGAAGACCTGGCGGGCAAAGAAATCCTGATCGGTCGCGGCACCTTCGGCGCTCGTGAAGCCGAGCGTTACCTGACCATGTTTGACCTGATGGATCGCATCGAGGTAGCCAACGCCAGTATTGGCAGTGGGCCAGATGCACTGAAGAACGGCCAGATCGAGGCCTTTGTCACTGCCAGTTCTTTTCCGACGCCTAACGTTATTGAAACGGCGGCCAGCATGCCGGTCAGCCTGGTTAGCCTGAGTGATGAGCAGATTGAGCAAACCGGTGCTGCCCGCCAAACCATTCCGGCGGGCACCTATGCTGGTATTGACGAAGATGTGGAAACCACCTCGCTGCCAGTGATTGCCTACACTACAGCGTCAATGTCTGACGATACGGCCTATGAGCTGACCAGAACCTTCTGGGAAAAGCGCGCTGACATGGCCGAGGAGTCGCCTTGGTGGGGCGGAATTACCTACGACATGGTCGGCAATATCGTTGGCACACTGCATCCGGGTGCCATTCGTTACTATGACGAAGCGGGTATAGAAATTCCTGACCACCTGCGCTGATTTTCTACCGCGGGCGGTAACCGATCCTCTGGCTGGTTCAGGTTGCTGCCCGCACGACTGGCTCTCCTCATGTTCGAATCTGATACTCGCCCGGGCCCTGTCTGGGTGATGCTGGGCGCTGTGACCGTGATATTCCATCTCGGTCTGATTTTTTATGGTCTCACACCAGCGCTGGTCAGCCGGCCGCTGCACATGGCGCTGGTGCTCCCCTGGGTGTTGATCTTGGCTGCGAGAACTCGCGCTGAGCGTTGGAGTGGCGGTGTGCTGACGGTGCTGGGTGTCGCTGCCTGTGCCTATATCGCGCTCAACGAGCAGGCGCTGGCTGATCAGTACGGTTTTATCGACACGCCGTTGCAGATGGTGATCGGTGTTTTCCTGATCCTGCTGGCACTGGAAACAGCACGCCGGGCGATTGGCTGGCCGCTGCCACTGGTGGCGCTACTGGCGCTGTTGTATGCCGCGCTGGGCGAGCATGTGCCAGGCCAGTTCGGCCATCCGGGATTACCGACACCAAGCCTGGTTGGCACCCTGACAATAACCGAGGGCGGGCTGTGGGGCTCACTGACCGGGGTTAGTGTCGGCGTGGTATCCATTTTCGTTATCTTCGGTGCAGTGCTTAACGCGGGTGAGGCCGGGCGCGGCTTCATGAATCTTGCCGGTGTCATGGCAGGGCGCTTGAAGGGCGGAGCGGCCAAGGTGGCAGTGATCTCCTCGGCGCTGATGGGCTCGATTTCTGGCTCGGCGTCAGCCAACGTGGCCTCAACCGGGGCTATTACCATTCCCAGCATGGTGCGGCTGGGTTATCCACGCGCGTTGGCGGGTGCTGTTGAAGCGGTGGCCTCGTCGGGCGGGCAGATCATGCCGCCGCTGATGGGAGCAGGTGCTTTTGTGATGGTCGAGCTGACCGGCACGCCCTATACCCAGATCATGGCGGCGGCCTTGCTGCCCGCATTGCTGTACTTCGCCACGGTCTGGGTCGGTATCAACGCCTACGCCACCCGCCATGATCTTAGCCCCGTGGCGGAGGAAGATCGTCCGGAGCGACGTGAGGTGCTGGTTACCTCATTGTTCTTTGCTGTGCCCTTCGTGATTCTGCTGCAACTGATATTTTTCGGCGGCTACACGCCTCAGTATGCGGCAAGTTTGGCGATATTTGCCGGTGTGGCGCTGTTGCTGACTGATGTCAACCTGAACGTTTCGCTGCGCGGCTTCGCTGCTCGGCTGACCCAGGCGTTACTCACCGCCGGGCGCCAAGTGGCCGTGATTGGCGCCATCATCATCTGTGCATCGTTGGTGATCGGTGTGCTGGCAATGACCGGTCTTGGTGTCAAGATTACCTCGGGCATTCTCTCGTTGTCCGGCGACATGCTGTGGCCGGCGCTACTGCTGACGGCAGTGGCGTGCCTGGTGTTGGGCATGGAGGTGCCAACCACGGCGGCCTATGTGATCTGTGTCTCGGTGGCGGGGCCGGCACTGATTTCCCTCGGACTTGAGCCGTTGCTGGCGCATCTTTTTGTCTTCTGGTTTGCGCTGCTGTCGACCATTACCCCACCGGTGTGTGGTGGTGTCTTCATTGCCGCCGGCATGGTAGGTGAGAACTGGCTCAAGGTAGCGCTCAAGGCGATGGCACTGGGAATCGGGCTGTATATTATCCCGCTGGCGATGGTCGCCAACCCGGACATCATCCGCCTGGCCGATGACCCCCAGGGTGCCGTGTTCGATACCGCCAAGATCGCCCTTGGCCTGACGGGTATTTCCTATGGTGTGATTGCCCGACGCCCAGTGTGGCTGCGGGCACTGTTGATATTGGCTGGCGTGCTGGTCATTTTTGTACTCTAGGCGGCCAGGGTGTCGGGCAGGACGGCGTGAAACACATCGACAATATCCCGTGTTAAGCTTGCCGCTCATTCAACACAGCCATGCGGAGTACACCATGACCCAAGCCAGTGCGCGCCATATCCTGGTCGACGATGAAGCCAAGTGCGAAGAGCTGAAAAAGGAAATCGAAGGCGGCCGCGATTTCGCCGAGGTGGCGAAAGAGCATTCCAGCTGTCCGTCTGGCCGCCAGGGCGGTGACCTGGGTACCTTCGGGCCGGGACAGATGGTGCCGGAATTCGACAAGGTGGTATTCAGTGGTGAGGTGAACAAGGTGCATGGCCCGGTGAAAACCCAGTTTGGCTATCACCTGCTGGAAATCACCAGTCGCAGTTAAAAGGCATCGCGAAACGCTAGACCACTCTGGGGTCGTCGCTGGATAGCGGCTGGGTACCAAAGATTACCCAGACGTCCAGCGCCGGCCCCAGATCCTTAAGCAAACGAAGTTCTTGTGGGTGGCGCTCGAGTGTCTCCAGCGCGCAGATGCCGGCATCGAAGCGGGCATTCAATAGCCCCTCGGCAACATCAACAATGGTTGGCATGTCGATCTGCTCACTGAAGGTGGACAGGTCTGTGTAGTAGCGGGTGGCTGGCTGCAGGCCGACGCTGACCGGCGGGTTTGCTGCCTGGCGAGCCAGCAGCGCCAGCGGACGACTGCCGGCAATGAAGGAGTCAACCGGGTAGGCCCGGTGCATAAAGCGCCCCACGCAATCAGCGTGGCTGAAGTGCGCCGTGCACTGCATCACTCGATCCACCCTGCCTACCAGTAGTGCCTCGAAGGCATTGGGGAAGTCGTCGAACAGCAGGATGTTTGGGTTGTCGTCCGAACTCTCTAGATAGCGCTTGAGTACCAGTTCATGGTTGCTTCCGGCTGGGCCTAGCGTGGCATATTGCATTTCAGCTCCGGCAGTCTGTTGGGTGGGTGTTTTTAACTGGCAATACAATACGCAAAACGCTCGACGGCCTACACCGTCGAGCGTTTCTATCAGCTGTATCAGGCTGCTTTGTTGGCACCGGGTTAGGCGGTGGCAGTGGCTCCGGCTTTGGCACCTGTCAGCTCGACCAGTGACTGCTCGATGATTTCGAGGCCTTCTTCGAGGACCTCGTCTTCGATGGTGACCGGCATCAGGAAGCGGATGGTATTGCCCCAGAAACCGCAGGACAGCAGGATCAGGCCCTTTTCCTTGGCCTTCTTGCACAGCGCAGCGGCAAGCTCAGGGTTTGGCTGACGAGAGGCCTTGTCGGCGACCAGTTCGAAAGCGGTCATGCAGCCCAGGCTGCGCACGTTGTCGACATTCTCGAAACGCTGCTGCCAATCGTTGAAGCGGGCCACCAGCTTGTCGCCCAAGGCGTTACTTCTAGCCAGGATGTCTTCTTCCTTGATGACGTCGATCACCGCCAGAGCCGCTGCGCAGGACAGCGGGTTGCCACTGTAGGTGCCGCCCAGCGAGTTGGGGCCGGAAGCGTCCATGACTTCGGCAGTACCGACCACTGCTGACAGTGGCATGCCGTCGGCCAGGCTCTTGGCCATGGTGACGATATCGGCCTTGATGCCGCTGTGCTCAAGCGCAAACATCTTGCCGGTGCGGCCAAAGCCGGACTGCACTTCGTCGGCAATCAGCAGGATGCCGTGTTCGTCACACAGCGCACGCAGGGCCTGCATATAGGCCGGCGATGCCGAGTAGAAGCCGCCTTCACCCTGTACCGGCTCGATCACGATGGCCGCGGTGCGATGCGGGGCAATGTCGGTCTTGAACACGGTCTTGAGGGCGTTCAGCGAGTCCTCTTCGCTGATGCCGTGGTAGGGCACCGGGAAGGGCGCACGGAACACATCACCCGGCATCGGGCCGAAGTCGTTCTTGTAGGGCAGCACCTTGCCGGTCATGGCCAGGGTCATGATGGTGCGGCCGTGGAAGCTGCCGTCAAAGCAGACGATGCCGCTGCGGCCAGTGGCGGCGCGGGCAATCTTGACCGCGTTTTCCAGCGCTTCGGCGCCGGTGTTGACCAGCATCGCCTTGGCGTCACCCTTAACCGGGGTCAGATGGCACAGCTTCTCGGCCAGTTGCACGAAGGGGGCATAGGCCATCACGGTCTGGCAGGTGTGCATCAGCTTGTCGAGCTGGGCCTTGACCGCCTCGACCACCTTGGGATGACGGTGGCCCAGGTTGAGCACGCCAATTCCGCCGGCGAAGTCGATTAGGCGATTGCCATCGGCATCCCAGATGACCGAGTTTTCAGCACGTTCGGCAAACTGGGGTGAGGGGCTTGCTGCGCCGCTGGCAACGTAGCGCTGCTTGAGTTCATTGAGTTGTGCGTTATTCATGATGTACTCCTGTTGAGAGGGGGGGCGAGCACTCAGAGGCCGCCGACGCAGACATACTTCAGTTCAGTGTATTCATCCAGGCCGTGACGTGAGCCTTCACGACCAAGCCCTGACTCCTTGACGCCACCAAAGGGCGCAAGTTCAGTAGAAAGAATCCCTTCGTTCACTGCTACCATGCCGTATTCTAGCCCTTCCATCACGTGCCAGATGCGGCGATAGTCCCGGGCATAGAAATAGGCGGCCAGACCAAACTCGGTGGCGTTGGCCATGGCGATGGCCTGCTCTTCAGTGTCGAAGCGGAACACCGGGGCCAACGGGCCGAAGGTTTCCTCAGTGGCCACACGCATTTCGTCGGTGACATCGGCGATGATCGTTGGTTGGAAAAAGGTACGACCCAGCACGTGGGGCTGGCCGCCGCAGACCAGGCGTGCGCCCTTGTCTAGGGCATCGCGGATATGCTCACTGACCTTGTCCACGGCGGCCTGATTGATCAGTGGACCCTGGATGACGCCGTCGTCCAGGCCGTTGCCGACCTCGAGCTCGGCTACGCGCGCCGCCAGCTTGTCGAGGAACACATCGTAAACCCCGGACTGAACGAGAAAACGGTTGGTGCACACGCAGGTCTGGCCGGAGTTGCGATATTTCGAGGCAATGGCGCCTTCCACGGCGGCATCCAGGTCGGCGTCGTCGAAGACGATGAAGGGCGCGTTGCCACCCAGCTCCATGGAGGCTTTCTTGACGGTGCCAGCGCACTGGGCCAGTAGTCGCTTGCCCACAGGGGTGGAGCCGGTAAAGGAGATTTTGCGCACGCGCGGATCTGTGGTCAGCACCTCGCCGATCTCGGCAGGGCGGCTGGCCGTGACGATATTGATCACCCCCTCAGGAAAGCCGACCTGCTCGGCCAACTTGACCAGTGCTAGGGCGGTCAGTGGGGTAGCCTCGGCGGGCTTGATCACCACTGTGCAGCCAGCGGCCAAGGCCGGGGCGCACTTGCGGGTGATCATTGCCAGTGGGAAGTTCCAGGGCGTGATGGCGGCTACCACGCCGATCGGCTCGCGAAATACCAGGATGCGTTTATCGACGCCGTGGCCCGGTAGTGTTTCGCCAGCCACGCGCTTAGCTTCTTCGGCGTAGTACTCGACAAAGCTGGCACCATAAGCAACCTCACCCCGTGCCTCGGCCAGCGGTTTGCCCTGTTCTTGCGTCATCAACCGAGCCAGGCCTTCCTGATTGGCCATGATCGCCTCGAACCAGGCGCGCAGCAGGTTGGCGCGCTCCTTGGCGGTACGCTTGCGCCAGGCGGCCCCGGCGGTTTCTGCGGCGCCAATGGCGTCACGCGCGTCTTCGGCGGTCAGGTCGGGCACCTCGGCTAACTGTTCGCCGGTGGCAGGGTTGGTGACGCTGAAGCGGCGCTCGCCAGTGCGCCATTGTCCGGCCACATAGGCCTTGTCGATCAGCAGTTCGGAGTCGGCGGTCATCGCGTTTTCTCTTGGGTTGTTCTTGGGGGGGGTGGCTATCTTGTTTGACGAGTGTGCATTATTTTAAACGCCTCGCCAAGCCGGTGGTTCTATTTCGGACAGATGACGCGCAAAATATCGCAAATGATCGGCCTGTCGTCCGCTTTCCGTTACACTTGCCCGCCATGATTTGGCCGCAGGTGAGTGGTGAGGATGCTATATCTGGCGGCACTAACAGATTTTGTCTGGCGAGGTGAGTCTTGGTTGATCCCCTGAATGCCTGGTGGGCCCAGCAGCTGGTGCTCTGCGATTGGGCTTTTGCGCCTGAGCCTCTGGCACTTGATGCTGAGCTGGCAAGCACCCGTTTGGCGGCCTTGGAGGTTGCCGATCGTGGGGAGCTGGCTTGGCGCTTGCTTGAATGTCTAGGTACAGGTGAGCCGGCGCCTCTGGGTTGGCTGAATGGGCTTGAGCTCGCAGCACTGGGTGGTGCGTCAGGCTGGCTGAGCGAAGGGCGCGCTATGGCCTGGGCGCGGTTTTTCAGCGAGCGGATTCACGCGCGTTACGACGACCTGGATGACTGGCTGACTGCTTTGCGAAGCGCCTGGAGTGTCGCAGGCTGGACTAATGCTGAGGCAGGTCTGCCCGAGGCCTGTGAGGCACTGTCGCGTCTGGAAAGTGAGGGGGAAGGAGTGACCTGGTCGATGCTCGGCGACTGGCTGGCCATGCAGCCAGGGCAGACCACGTGCTGGCCGGAAGGCGATGAGTATAGTGTGTGGCGACTGCGGGCGGCTTTTGGGCCGGTTCTTGAAGTGCCGCCTGATGCAGCAGACTGGCAGGGACTGGAAAGCTGGCTGCAGGACTCCTGGCAGGTTGAGGGTCGCGACGATCTAGTGGCGTTACTGCTGTGGCTGGCGGCCCAGGGGGATCGCCATGGCTGGGATCTGATGGCGTCAAGGCTGTTGGCTCAAGATAACGACGCGCGGCGCCGCTGGCAGGCCGAGCTGAGCGCTGCCGAGCGCGGCTTTGGCAAAGTGCTACTGGGTTTTATCGAGGCCGGTGAGCCGCTCGACTGGGCTGGCTGGGACTGGCTGAGGCTGATTGACTTGGCCTGGGCCGGCGCCTGTATTGGTTGGCTCACCCATGAGGAGGCACGTAACTTTGCTGTTCATGGTGCCGACCTAATCATCTCCCGCTACAGCGACTGGACGGCCCTAGCCCGGGGCTATCAACGCGGACGTAGCCTGTTCGACGGCCGTGATCTGCTGGGTGAGCTTGACGCAGACTGGATGTTGCTGATGCATTCACCGCTGAGCCCCTGGCATGGCCTGCTGTCAGAGGTAGTGAGCGCGGCCCAGCTTGACGCTTCGCGACAGGCCATCCGCGAATGGCGGTCCCATCCTCGGCACTGGCTGTTAGCCCTGGCGGGGGTGCGGGACCCGCTGCTTGCCACTCGCCAGGGGGTCGATACCGGCTGTGGTGATGAACGCGCTAACGATGCCCGCCACTACCTGGGTGAAGTGCTTGAAATACACCCCGACGAGGGCGTTGAGGCACTGGCGCGGTTCTGGATGCCAGCCCAGGCACATCACCTCAATCAGCTGGCTGCCGATGCAGCCCACCGGGCCTTGCCCCCGCCAAACACACCTTTCGGCACAGCTGTCGCGCAAGAGCTGCAGGTGCGGGATTCACTGGGTACTGCAAGCCGCCAGGCGGCAACCATCCACATGGCCGAAGAGTATGCGTTCCATCTACAGATGGCCATGGATAGTGAGCTTTTTGATGCGGCCGAGCTGAGTGCGCGGACGCTGGCCCTGAAAGATACCCTATGCCGCTTCTATCCTGATGCGAGGCGACTGCTGGCCGCCTGGGAGGTCTGGGAGTCGCTGCTGCCCGGTGAAGACGGTGAGTCATCGCTTGCTGATGTCTTGCGCTGGCATCGTGAGGACCCCGGCAGCCTGTTCCACTGGCTGGACTGGCGGGGCGGTAACAGCAAAGAGCCGGGGTTGCGTCCCAGTTTGCCGCACTTTACTGCTCTGGCGTTGACCGGGCCGCTGAATGCCCCGGTGTGGAATTTTCCGCAGCCTGAAAGTCCACGGCAGTGTACCGAGATCATGGATTGGCTGGACAGCCACTATGGACTATATTCTGCCGATGAGCTCGAGACCTTCATTGATCAACTGTTCGATGTTGGCGACCGGCAGGACTATCAGGTCAATTACGCGCCCTATACGTTAAGCGGCGCTCGGCTGGTGTCCGAGATTGAAACGCTTGAATCCGGAGGCTGCAGTGAAGAAGAGCGCAACCATCTGCTGCGTCTTGGACGGGTGCGCGATAATGCCGACGGTTGCAATGAACTGGACATGACCGCCTGGGATCTGGCCCAGGCCGTTGACCTGTCTGTTGCTGGCCGTCAGTTGGGCTGGCTTGACGAGTTGGCGTTCATTGCAAGACTGGAGCGCGCCTACCGGATGGCTCAGGATCACTACTGTGGCTGGGAGGATTATGCACTCGGGCTGTTTGCCGGCTTTTCGTTCTTCATGGGAGAGACGCCGGAGCGTGACAGCTTCCTGGAAGGGATGAGTGAGGCACTGGTCGCCTGGCTGACGGCCGCGCCGCCTCTATCCGGCCCTTGGGCGAGCCTGGATTATCCGGGCGCCCGGCCTCGGCACTGGGCGCCCATGCACATTGATACGCTACCGGGAGATACACGGCAATTGCATTGACTGGTTGCTGTATTGCCTGTCAATTGACTGGCGTATCGGCCGCTGTCATGCCAGTTGTAATAACCTCGCTACCGATAATTTTGTTGACAATTATATTAATGATTGTATTGTCGAATGGCATTGTAGGCGTGAAATAGCCTGTCCATTGCCTGAAAATCGGCAAATTACCAGAAAAACGTTGCTACGGTCGGGCTGAGAGATAGCGAAGAAATAGCAGTGACAAGGCCCAGGTCAAACGAAAACACGGAAGAAAAGGATAACAGGGATGGTTTCCCCCCAATTTTACCGACTGGTACCCGTAGCAATGGCTGTTCTACTGCTGGCTGGATGCGCCAGCACTGCGAGAGACTCGCAGGAGTCCGAGAAAGAGTATTTCGCGCGCAACATGCCAGGGCTGACATCTCCGGCAGAAACGGTCAAGCGGGCACAGCATGATGTCTCCCAGCCCCCCTCTGCCCTGATCCGCGAAGCGCTGCTGTCCCAGCACGAGCGCTGGGAAGGTACGCCGTACCGTCTTGGTGGCACGAGTTCTTCCGGGGTGGACTGCTCGGCACTGGTACAGAACATCTACGCTGATCAGTTCAATATTCATCTTCCCAGAACGACTCACCACCAGGTCAACGAAGGCGCAGCAGTCACCCGTGCTTCCCTTGAGCCTGGCGACCTGGTGTTTTTCCGTCCGCCCGGCAGCCGCCACGTAGGCATCTATGTTGGAGACGACCGCTTCCTACATGCCTCAACTTCGCGTGGTGTGATGATTTCCTCGCTGGATAATGTGTACTGGAAACGCTACTACTGGAAGTCTCGTCGACCCATGGAAACCGTGCACCTGGCTCAGCTGAGCCAGTCTGGCAGCGCCAACAGGTAACCGTTGGTTTGATGGTATTGACGCTGACACTTCGGAAGGGTCTGAGTGCCGGCAGTCAACGTGTATTGTCATTATTGCCATGGCAGAATCGCGGACTGCCGCCGTGATGCGATGCATAAAGCCACTCGCACACTGATC
>NZ_JBQDJZ010000020.1:0-33011 GCF_052095765.1 Halomonas sp. | reverse complement strand
GGCAGCCAGGCCGACCAGTGCAACTACGGCACGTGGTGCCTGCCAGTTGCCCCATGCCAACCAGCCTGCAATGCGCGAAAACCAGCCGTCATTTTCGTCGCTGCGGGCTTTCAGGGCAGGCCGCCAGGCCAGCCAGGCCAGCAAGACCACGGCAATCAGATACACCGGCAACATGAGGCTGCCTAGCGACATCCATGACCACGGAGTCGGATAACCATAGAAATGCCAGAAGCGCAGCGGTTGGTGCAGGTCGGCCAGTAGCGCGACCGGCGCTACCAGCGTGGTTGTCACACAGGCCAGCAGCGCAATCCGCGCGGTCGGCATCCAGGCTTTCTTGCCAAAAATCATGCCTGGCGCTGCCAGCCACAGGGTGCAATACGACAGGGCAATCAGGAAAAAGTACTGAACTGCCCACGGGTACCAGGCAATGCCATAGCGTGGTACGACGACTTCAGTGACCAAACTCATAGCCCAGCTCCTTGTCTTTAGCGCCTAGAATGTCCCAGATGCCAGGTTCGGCCTCAGGCTTGGTGGTAAAGCGTTCGTCCATGCCCAGGTAGAAGACCTGCGGCAGGGTGTTCATTTCCGGCTGTAGCACCATCAGCTCGTCGCGGTGCTTTTCAATCAGCTGGCTGATCTCGCTGTCGGGGTTGAGCATGTCACCGATGATGCGCGCACCACCCACACACGACTCCACGCAGGCCGGTAGCAAGCCAGCTTCCAGGCGATGTGCGCAGAAGGTGCACTTATCAGCCGTCTGGGTTTTTTCGTTGATGAAGCGAGCGTCGTAGGGGCAGGCGTTAACGCAGTAAGCGCAGCCCACGCAGCGGTCACTGTCCACCACTACGATGCCGTCCTGACGCTTGTAAGTAGCCTGTACCGGGCATACCGGTACGCAGGGTGGGTTCTCGCAGTGATTGCACAGCCTAGGCAGCATGAAGGTGGCCAGGTTGTCAGTGCCTTGCTGCTGCACTTCAAACTGCGATACCACCGTACGGAAGTTACCCATCGGTACGTCATTTTCGATGTGGCATGAAATGGTACAGGCCTGGCAGCCGATACACTGGCGCAGGTCAATAAGCATGCCATAGCGTTTGTTGGGATCGCCTTCACGGCGCGGTGGCTGGTCATTGATGCCGGCACTGGCAACGCTGGACAGCGGTACCAAGGCAGCACCCGCGCTTAGGCGGGCCAGCTGGCCAAGAAGGGAGCGGCGAATGTGGTCCATGGCGTCTCCGGGGCTTACATGACAAGGCAGAAACGGTCCCTGCCTGAATAGTGAACGTTGGTTACATGCAGGTTACGTTGTGGCTATATTCAGGGCTTGATTCTTGTCAAGAAATGCGCGCAGAAGCCTTAACATTCATATAATATTTGGGGTTTCTTGGGCAGGCAGGTGTGCCTGTGCGCTTAAGGAAGCAGAAAAGCGCCAGCGGATGGTCGCGAAGAGAAGCAGAGGAGAGAAGGCAAAGTAAAAAGAAGGGAATGGAATGGAAAGGAAGGATAGGGGGAGGGCGGATCCAAACACAAGAAAGCGCCCCGCGTGCGGGGCGCTTTCGTCATTCAGCCGGCGTTACGGCTCGGCTTGGCTTGGCTGTTCTGGCATCAGCCCTTCATGGCGTCTTGCATCATTTCTTCAAAAGTCATGCCGTCTTCTGGCAGGGTGAAAATGCTGGCGTCTGGCGTCTCGCCGTTCACTGAAACAATCAGGAAGCTGTCGCCCTGGCGCAGCATGCCCATACCAAGTTCCTCAAGCGCCTCTGCTATGGGGTCCGGCTCACCGATCAGTGCTTTCTGGTAGCTGTGGAAGGCGTTAAGCAGTTCGCGAGCCTGAGTGTTGTCGCTCAACACAATAGTTTCTTCATGGCTGTTGCCGCCATTGTCGGTCCACACCAGGTCATAGATCTCGCCTTCGATACCGGCGATTGTTTCGGTCTGGCCGGTGGCTTCCAGATTCTCCAGTGAGGCAGCACCGATCATGCTTTGCTGCTCACCAGTCATCTGTTTGGCCAGCTCAGAGAGCATGCCGATATCCATGATGATTTTCTGGTTTTCAGCCTCGGTAATCATGTAGCCGCTGTCCCCCTGAAGCAGCATGTAGCCTTCCTGCTGTCCGGGGAAGTCCAGGCGCATGTTGTCATCCGCCCAGCTCACATTCATGTCAACCTGGTCGTTGCTGTCCGGTGACGTGGCCTGGATCACCGCCTGGCCGTCAGCGAGGGCGGGCAGCGTAACGGCCATCAACAGACCGCCAATCAGTTTCTTCATGGGGAAATCCTTAAGTGAGTGCATACTTGACTGTCGCAGAGTGCTCAGCTCTCACAGAGCACTCAGTCATCACAAAAGAGTAATGGGGTCGTATGGCCATGCTTGCAAGGGGATAGTCAACAAGGGGCATTCAAAAGGAGGAGGGTTCTCCGTCAAGCACCAGGCGCAATTGCTCAAGTTCGTTGAGCGATAGCAGCTCGATGCGCCCGGCCAGCAAATGACTGACTTTCTGTTTGGACACATCCGCCTCTCTGGCAATCTCCTTGCAGCCCATTTCGGATACGGCAATCAGCCGTGTCAAAACGCGCATCAGGCGGGTGCGTTTTTCTAGATCCCTGACGTCGAGGTCAGGGCTGGTTCGAGGAGGGTCGGTAAGTTCTTCCGAGTATGAAGGCATTGCCGTACTCATGATGCTCCTGAAAGTGTCTGGGAATATCGACAGCATGCCCCAGTTGATGGGTGGTTCGCTAGCCTTGTGATAGTGGTTACGCCATTTTTTTTACAACTGGCAAGAAAACAGCGCTCGTTAGTGACTTTGGTGGCTGGAATATTCGACTAATGGTGTAGGTGAAATAGCTGGCGCTGGCTCTGTGCGCTGACCTTTTTCAATAGCTACCGATAGTTTCCCTTGTCGCAAAGACATCAACATGCTATCAATTAAATGAGATTAATTCTTGTTTGCGCGAGTGCGCAATTTATTTCTGGATATCCGGCCTATCCAATCATTTCTATTGGCTTAGTGATTCTGGGTTTAGGATCTAATTTAAAAGGGGATCAAATGAAAATAGCGACAAGTACTACGTGCGACACTGTAGGTAAACCGGCCATGCTGACGGCACTGGTATCCATGTGGCTAGGCGGCTCTCTGATGGCAGCCGCTCAGCCTGCTGCAGCCGAAGAGCCATTACAGGCGGTTGCCACCATCGGCATGATTGGTCAGGTGGCTGATCAGTTAGGTGGCGAGTGCGTGGACGTAACCACGCTGATGGGGCCGGGTGTGGACCCGCATCTTTACCGGGCCAGCGCCCGGGATGTGACTACCTTCCAGAAAGGCGACGTGATCCTGTATGCCGGATACTCCCTGGAAGGCCAGCTGGGTGACGTGCTTAAGCACCTTTCGGCTACTCGGCCGACAGTTGCTGTGTCAGAAGACGGCATTGAGAAAGAACGGTTGATCCATGTTGACGGCGGCACTTACAGCATCGACCCGCACTTGTGGATGGACGTGGGGCTGTGGTCCCAGACCGTGCCCGTCATTGCATCCACCCTGAGTGAAGCGCGCCCCGACTGTGCTGACGGCATTGCCAACAATGCCGACGTGTACCTTGAGCAGATGACGGCGCTAGATGAGTGGATTCGCGGCAGCATTGCGACCATCCCCGAGTCGCAGCGTATCCTGGTCACCGCTCACGACGCCTTCAACTACTATGGCCGAGCCTATGGTATCGAGGTGGCCGGTATCCAGGGGGTCAGTACGGAAACCGAAACTGGCGTGGCGGATATTCGGGCGATGACCGATGTGGTGGTAGAGCGCGGTGTGCCGGCGATATTTATTGAAAGCACCATCAATCCGCGCACCGTGCAGGCGGTCATCGACGCCGCTGAGCGGCGCGGCCAGGCGGTGAGCATCGGCGGCCAGCTCTACTCGGATGCCATGGGTGAAGATGGCACTGTGGATGGCACTTACCTAGGCATGCTGTATAGCAACACTCGGCATATTGTTGAGGCCCTAGATGGGGAGCTGTTGCCGTTGCCTGAAGTACTGAATGATTGGGTGGTACGCTGGCAGATTGATGGGTAAGCTTTCGTCGACGCCCGTTTGATTAAGAGGAACATCGCCTCATGACGATGCCGCTCCACGAGCCGTATCTTGCCTTGCACGTTGAGGACCTTACCGTCAGCTACCACAGCAAGCCGGTGCTGTGGGATATCGACTTTGACGTCCCGCCCGGCGTGATGGCGGCCATTGTCGGCCCTAACGGGGCTGGCAAGAGCACCTTGATCAAGAGCGTGCTGGGCCTGGTACCGTCGATGGCGGGTCACGTCACACTGTTTGGCCGACCCTATAAAGATCATCGCCGCCGCGTGGGCTACGTGCCCCAGCGCTCCAGTGTCGACTGGGACTTTCCCACCACTGCGCTGGACGTGGTCACGATGGGCCTTTACGGGCGGCTGGGCTGGTTGCGTCGCCCGGGTCGCCGCGAGCGCAATGAGGCCATGGCGGCACTGGAAATGGTCGGCATGGATCACCTCAGCAAGCGCCAGATCAGCGAGCTGTCCGGCGGGCAGCAGCAGCGCGTGTTCCTGGCTAGGGCGTTGGTGCAGCAGGCTGACGTGTATTTTCTTGACGAGCCCATGGCTGGCGTCGATGCCACCACCGAGCGCGCCATTGTCGATATCCTGCGTCGCCTGCGTGATGACGGCAAAACAGTGATCGTTGTCCATCATGACCTGCAGACGGTGCGCAGCTACTTCGACTGGCTGCTGATTCTCAACGTGCGGGTCATCGCCCAGGGGCCAGTGTCACAAGTCTACACCGCCGATAATTTGCGCCGTGCCTATGGCGGACAGATCGCGCTGCTCGACGAATCCAGCTTTCTGGCTGATGCCGTCGAGGAGGCGTCCAGCACATGATGGAAAATGCTGTGGCGCTGCTGACGGATTACACCCTGCAGAGCGTGATTATTGGCGCGGTGCTGCTGGGTTTGGTCAGCGGCGTGCTGGGTTGTTTCGCCGTGCTGCGACAGCAAAGCTTGCTGGGCGACACCATGTCCCACGCCGCTCTGCCCGGGGTATGCCTGGGCTTCCTGATTGCCGGCACCCGAGATATCGGCATCATCATGGCCGGTGCGTTGTTCACCGGCACCCTGGCGGCGCTGGTCATCCTGTTGTTGACGCGCATGAGTCGTCTTAAGACCGATGCCGCCCTGGGTATTGCGCTGAGCGTGTTCTTTGCTTTCGGGGTGGTGTTGCTGACCTATATCCAGGGCAAGAACAACGCCGCCCAAGGCGGACTCGATGCGTTCCTATTCGGCCAAGCGGCGGCTATTTTGCGCTCGGACCTGTGGCTGATGGGTGGCATTACCCTGGTGGCTCTTGGCCTGGTCGCCGCCCTATGGAAGGAGTTCAAGCTGGTCAGCTTTGACCCGGAGTTCGCTGGTTCTTTGGGCTTTCCGGTGCTGTGGCTTGAAGTGGTGCTGACGGTGATGATCGCGCTGGCGGTGGTGGTCGGGCTGCAGATGGTCGGTGTGGTGCTGATGGCGGCCATGGTGATTGCGCCAGCGGTTGCCGCGCGACAGTGGACGCGGCGCCTAGAAAGCATGGTGATACTGTCGGCGGCAATCGGGATGTTCGGTGGTGTCAGTGGGGCGGTGCTCAGCGCTTTGAAGCCGGGGCTTGCGACGGGGCCGCTGATCATTCTCAGCGTCTCGGCGGTGGTGGTGGTATCGCTAGCCCTGGCGCCGCACCGGGGTATGCTTTGGGAGGCTGTCAGTTTATGGCGCGGGCGCCGCCGGCTGCGCTATCAGCATGTGCTGACCACCCTGTATCGGCTGGCGGCGCATCACGACGACCCGGGTTACTCCCCCGAGCAGGGCATGCTGGACACCTATCATGGGCTGGGCACGCGCGGCGCGCTACGCAAGCTGCAGACTAAGGGCCAGGTGGAGTGGCGTGCAGCTACTGTGGATGAGCCCGGGCCGTCGCACCGCTGGGTGCTGACTCAGGCAGGCATTCGCGAGGCTGAGCGCATTCTGGATGCGCTGGGACGGGAGGGACGCTGATGCTTGCCGATATTTTCAACAGTCCCGCGCTGATGATCATGCTGGTCGGTGCCTTGGTAGGCACCGCGTCCAGCCTGGTGGGTACGCTGCTGGTGTTGCGCGGCACCAGTATGCTGTCGGACGCCATCGGCCATTCCATCGTGTTCGGCATCGTGGTAGTGTGGTTGCTGACCCAGCAGCAGAGTGGCCCGGTGCAGATTGTCGGGGCCGCTTTGACCGGGGTGCTAACGGTGTTTCTCACCGAATTGCTTGTCAGCACGCGCCGAGTAAAGAAGGACGCCGCCATCGGGTTGGTGTTCCCGGTGCTGTTTTCGCTGGGCGTGCTGCTGCTCAACTTGTATGCCCGAGACGTGCATATCGACACCCATACGGTGCTGCTGGGCGAAATTGGCTTCGTGTGGCTAGATACCGTCACCCTGGGTGAATATCGTGTGCCGCAGTCGCTGCTGACGATGGGCGCGATGACGTTGCTCAACCTTGCTTTCATCACGCTGTTCTATAAAGAGCTCAAGCTCGCCACCTTTGACGAAGCGCTGGCCAAAGCGCTGGGGTTGGCACCGGGGCTACTGTTCTACGCACTATTGCTGCTGACTAGCGGCACTGCCGTGGCGGCTTTCGACGCCGTGGGCGCGGTGCTGTTCGTCGCCTTCGTTATCGTACCGCCGTCCACCGCTTATCTGCTGACCGACCGGCTGTGGCTGATTTTCGTGCTGGGGGCGTTGGTGTCTGTCATCGCCAGTGTCTCAGGCTACTACCTGGCGGTGGCCTGGGATGTGTCCATCGGCGGCATGATGGCGGTGATGACCGGTGTGCTGCTGGTTCTGGCGTTTCTGCTGGGTCCGCGCTACGGGCTGATTGCCCAGTGGCTGAGACGGCGTGGTCAGCGTCGGCTTAACGAAGTCCGCACCCTGGCAGTGCATCTGTATAACCACGAAGACGAGCCGCAGCAGGCGGTGGAAAACGTGACCCACGCGCTGCGCGAGCATCTGATGTGGGACGCTGCACGCGCCCGTCGGGTGGTAGAGCGCAGCTGCCGTGACCGATTGATACAGTGCCACGGTGAGGTGCTGGAGCTGACGGAAAGCGGGCGGGCACTGGCTCGCGAGATTCTTGAGCCGACCCGCTAAGCTGGTTTTCCCGATCAACCACTCATGATGCGCGGCAGGTAGGTCACGATGCTGGGGAACATCGAAATCAGCACGATGGCAAGTACCATCAGCAGGAAGAAGGGCACGGTAGCTCGGGTAATCGACATGATGTCGCGCCCGGTCAGGCCCTGGATCACAAACAGGTTGAAGCCTACCGGCGGCGTAATCTGCGACATCTCCACCACGATGATTAGGTAGATTCCGAACCAGATCAGATCGAAGCCGGCAGCGACAATCACCGGCATGATGATCGAGGTGACTAGCAGAATCAGCGAGATGCCATCCAGGAAACAACCCAGCACCAGCAGGAACAGGGTCAGCACCACCAGCAGCATGGCGGGAGACAAGCCCATGGCACCGATGGCCGTGGCCAGATCCATGGGCAGTCGGGTGAAGCTCATGGCGGATGACAGAAACGATGCACCGGCAATGATGAAAGCGATCATGCAGGAGGTGCGCACCGCGGCAAACAGTGCCTCCTTGAAAATCGCCAGGTTGAAGTGGCCATTGATCCGGGCGATCAGCATCGACAGCAACACGCCAGAAGCCGCTGCCTCAGTGGGCGAGGCCAGCCCGCCATAGATGCTACCGAGAATGCCTCCGATCAGTGCCAGCAGTGGTATCAATTGCAGGCTGCCACGCAGCTTCTGCACCAGCGGCAGGCGGGGTTCCTGCTGCCCGCTACCGCCAGTACGATTACCCACCAGTAGTGACCAGCCGATCACATAGGTCATGAACATGGCCAGCAGCAAGGTACCCGGGCCGACGCCGGCAATGAACAGCCGGGAGATCGACTGCTCAGTGACCACCCCGTAAACAATCATCATGATCGACGGCGGTATCAATAAGCCCAGTGTCGAGGCGCTGGCCAGGGTGCCGATGGCAAGGTTGTCGTCGTAGCCGCGTTTTTGCAGCTCCGGCAGTGTCATCTTGCCCACTGTGGCGCAGGTGGCGGCAGAGGAGCCACTGACGGCGGCGAACAGCCCGCTGCCGATGATGTTGGAGTGCAGCAGGCGGCCGGGAATGCGCCCCAGCCATGGCGATAATGCCTGAAACATGTTGTTGGCCAGCCCTGAACGGAACAGCACTTCACCCATCCAGATGAACATTGGCAGGGCAGTAAGATCCCAGCCGTAGCTGGCGCCCCAGAAATCCGAGGCGAGCACTGCCCCGGCAGGCAGCGGAAAGAACAGTGTCAGTACGATCCAGCCGGTGCCCAGCAGGGCATAGGCGATCCACACGCCGCTGCCAAGCAGCATGGCCAGGGCCAACAGGGTAACAAGGCTAATGGTGAGCACGGCGGTTCCTCTGAGCTCAAATGTTCATAGCGAGCTGATTAAGGCGACTGTTTGTTGAAACGGTTGAAAAGACAGATTGCGATGCCGGGTTCGTGCCGGAGGGGCGCCTCCTGGTTATTCCCGCTCTGCATTGCCAGCTAGACCTCTTTGGCATCTTCATCGAATGGCTGATAGCTTGCCGGGGCGGTCACGGCCGTGCGGGTGGTTGACCCGAGTGCTTCCAGCAGAGCCAGGCTCATCAGCGACATACCCACCAGCAGAGTCAACTGGGGAATCCACAGCGGAATGGCTAGCATGCCGGAGGACACGTCGTTGTAGGAAAGGCTTTCCTGAATCAGCGTCCACAGTGACCAGCACAGCAGCAGGTTCAGGGCCAGGGCGACCCCAAGACACCAGGTTTCGACAAATACCCGGACACGTGCTGGCAGGCGCTGAATCAGTAGTGACATCCGGATATGGGCATGGTGAGTGAAGGTGTAAGCCGTGCCGAGAAAAGACGCGCCCACCAGCAGATAGGCAGCCAGCTCAGAGACACCGCCAATTTCTAATCCCAGACGATCACCACCAAACAGCACCAGAATGGCATCGAGCAGGCGGAACAGCACTTGAACCGAGACCAGTCCGCAGATGGCAATCATTGACGCTGCAGCCCCCCAGCCGCCGAGTCGATATAGCGGCATCAGGCGAAAGCGCAGGCGGGCGCCTCGGGCGGCGCTGCTTGCGGTGCGGTTAGTGGGTTTTTCCATGCGCAGGCGCTCCAGCGGTGGGAAGGGGCGGATACCAGCCGGCGGTCAAGCGCCTGGCTGGTGTCCGCAACGAGCAGGGGACATCAGTCCCCGTTACTGCTGACGTGCGCGGTAGTCCTCGATCAGTGCCTTGGCGCGGTCATCGGCGCGGCTCTGCCAGTCTTCATAGAGGGCGTTGCCGGCCGTCTGCAGTGCTTCGGCTACGGCATCGTTGGGCGTAGTGACATTCATGCCATTGGCCTCAAGCGCCTCAGTACTGGCTTTGGCATCGGCCTTGCTGGCTTCCCAGCCGCGCTCTTCAGCCTTGGCGGCAGCATCCAGTAGCGCTTGCTGGGTCTCTTCATCCAGGCCGTCAAAGGCGCGCTGGTTGACGAAGATGATGTTTTTGGGAATCCATAGGTTGGCGTCATTGTAGTTTGACACGTACTCCCAGGCGGCCATGGCCTCACCGGTGGACACCGAGGTGATCATGGCGTCGACGCGACCTGTCGAGAAAGCCGTGGGAATATCAGACTCTTCAGTTTCAGTAGGCAGGCCTCCGAGGTTTTCGGTCAGCCGCTGGGTGTTGATGTTGGGTGCCCGTACCCGCAGGCCCTTGAACTGGCTGGGGTCATTGAGTTCGAAGTCGGTATAGATGCCCTGAGCCGGCCAGGCCACGGCGTAGAGTGGCAACATGCCCTGCTCGGCAAACAGTTCAGTAATCACCGGCTTGCTGGCCTGCCATAGCGCGTAGGCATCGTCGTAGCTGCCGGCCAGGCCAGGCAGGGTATCGAGTTCGAACACCGGCGAGTCGTTAGATAGTACCGACAGGAACACCTCGCCCGCCTGAACGGTGCCGCGACGTACTGAGGGTTTGATCTCGCCATGACTGATCAGCGAGCCGCCGGAATGCACGGTGATATCCAGCTCGCCATTGGTAGCCTCGCGGACATCGTCGGCAAACTGCTTGGTGTTGACGGTATGAAAACTGGCGTCGCCATAGGGGGTGGCCAGGTTCCAGTCAGCGGCCTGGGCCGCACCGGCAGCCCCGAACAGGGCCGCAGCGGTGGCAAGAGTCGTGGCGATGGCCAGGGGAGTGCGCTTGAAGGTCATGGTGATATCCTTTTATTACTATTGGAGAAACGGGAATCAACGGATTTCTCAAGGCTAGTGCAGTCCTGTAAAGCCTTGCCTATCGTGTGATGAAGGTCAAACGACAGGGGGTGGCGTATTTGGCCGCAGGGTTACTTACGAAATAACTGGCTTTCGCGGTCCTTGAACGCCTTGAACTCCAGCGCGTTGCCGGACGGATCCTTGAAGAACATGGTGGCCTGTTCGCCGGGCTCACCCTTGAAGCGCACGTAGGGTTCAATCTCGAACGCCACGCCGTGAGCTTTCAGCTTATCAGCCAGCGCCTGCCAAGCTTCCATCTCCAACACCACACCGAAGTGCGGTACCGGTACACCCTGGCCATCTACCGGGTTTTTCACCGCAGTATCACTGGCATTATTCAGCGCCGGATTCAGGTGGCAGACGAACTGATGACCATACAGATCAAAATCGACCCAGGCCTCTGAACTGCGACCCTCCGGACAGCCAAGAAACTCACCGTAGAAGCGCCGCGCCTCGTCGATGTCG
This sequence comes from Halomonas sp., assembly GCF_052095765.1. Classification (GTDB taxonomy): domain Bacteria; phylum Pseudomonadota; class Gammaproteobacteria; order Pseudomonadales; family Halomonadaceae; genus Halomonas. Next base: position 22,152 of record NZ_JBQDJZ010000020.1, on the reverse strand, counting down.
CGCACCTGAATGGCAAGATGGAACGGATCGGTAACGGCCATTGAGTCAATCTCCAGCAATAAAAAGAGTGGGTTAGGCTTTTGGTGATTGTTCGTTGCCGCTTGCCAGACGTCAACATTTTTCACATTGTAGCCGTTAGCTGGCAGTACCCCGCTGGTTTGCGTGAGCAGCTGGACGCACACTGTAGAGCGGCGATCAGCTATTGCTGACCAGACATTTTTGACTCGTAACCAGGATGACACGCCATGCCGACTCCCTTGTTGAACTGTGATGTAGGTGAAAGCTTTGGTGCCTGGCAGATGGGCCGCGACCAGGACGTGATGGCATTTATTGACTGTGCCAACATCGCCTGTGGCTTTCATGCCGGCGACCCAGATGTCATGCGTCGCACCGTGGGTTACGCAGTAGCCAACGGCGTGCGTATCGGTGCCCACCCCGGCTATCCGGATCTGCTCGGTTTCGGGCGGCGCAGTCTGGCCGTCTCCCCACAAGAGGCCGAAAACCTGCTGCTCTACCAGATTGGCGCGCTGGATGGCCTGTGTCGTGCCGAGGGCGGTAAGGTTAGCTACGTTAAACCCCATGGTGCGCTGTATAACGACATGGCCGTGGACATGACCCTGCTGCGGGCGACCATGAAAGCAGTCAAGGCCTATGACCCGAGCCTGCCGCTGCTGGTGATGGCGACCGCCGATACCCAGGCGATTCGTCAACTGGCCGACGAAGAGGGCGTAACGCTGTGGTTCGAAGTGTTCGCCGACCGTGCCTACGACGGCCAGGGGCGGCTGGTGTCACGGCGCGAACCCGGAGCGGTGCACGACGACGAAGACACCATCGTTGCCCAAGCAGTCACTCTGGCCAAGGGCCAGGCGCTGGTGGCCAACGACGGCACACGGCTGATGCTGCCCGCCGATACTCTGTGCGTCCACGGCGATAATGAAAGCTCGGTGGCCGCAGTGCGCGCCATCCGCCAAGCCTTTGACGGACTGGGTCATTGATGACGACGTTGATGAAGCCAACACTGGAAACCGTCGCTTTCGATAGCCTGATCGTGCGGCTGTTTACACATATCGACGAAGCGCATATGCCCTGGGTGTTGGCTGCCGAGGCGGCCATTCAGCGCGCCTTGGGCGATGAGGTGCTGGACATCGTCCCGTCCTACACCACGCTGCTGGTACAGTTCGATATCGAAAAAATTGCGCTGCCCGATGCACGCCAGCACATCCTGAGCGCGCTGGATGGCCTCGAGCCGCTGTCAGCCAATGCCAGTACCCTGCACGAAATTCCGGTGTGGTACGACCCGAGCGTCGGGCCTGAGCTTCCGGTGATTGCCAAGCGACTTGGCGTGTCTGTGGATGAGGTGATTGAGCGCCACAGCGCGCATGAATACAGCGTGTTCGCGCTGGGGTTTGCCCCCGGTTATGGCTTCATGGGGCTGGTAGAAGAAGCGCTCGCTACGCCCAGGCTCAGCACGCCGCGCCAGAAGGTCGCCGCTGGTTCGGTAGGTATTGCCGATCGTCAGACTGCCATCTACCCTGCGCCATCGCCCGGCGGCTGGAACCTGTTGGGGCGCACCGCCGTCACGCTGTTCGATCGCAACCGCGAGGGCTACACCCTGTTTCAGCCTGGCGACAAGGTGCGCTTCGTGGCCATCGACCGCGCGGCCTTTGTGGCCCAGGGCGGAGATACCACACCCCTGGAGGAGCGAGGATGAGCCTTAGAGTAGAAAGCACCGGGCCGCTGGCGCTGATCGTAGACGGCGGACGCTTCGGCGTGCGCCATCTCGGTGTGACCCAAGGTGGCGCCATGGACTGGGTCGCGCTGGGCTGGGCCAACCGGCTGCTAGGCAACGCAGTCGGGGCCGCCGGCATTGAGATCATGGCCGGGGGGCTGTGTCTGGTCGCTGAAGCCGATATCACCTTGGCACTGGCCGGCGCGGATCTTGACGCGCGCATCGATGACGCGCCGCTCTCTGCTGGGGCTCCGGGCAGCCGCTTCACGCTCAAACAGGGTCAGCGGCTGCGCTTCGGCTCACCTAAAAGCGGGCTGCGTGCCTACCTGGCCGTGCCGGGCGGTGTGTCCGGCGAGCCGCTGCTGGGCAGCTTGTCCAGCACCGTGCGCGAAGGCTTGGGCGGCCTCGACGGCCAAGGCAAGCCGCTGATGAAAGACGACCGACTGCAGGCGGTGAAAACGACCGCTGCTGACTCAGCCCCGCAGGCCGCATCGAACGCCGTGGTATCTAGCCCGGCGACAGGAATCATCACTCTTGAGCTGGTCACCGGCGCCCAGATCAGCGCATTTCATGGGGCAAGCCTGTACCACGCCTTCAATGACACCTGGACTGTCGATCAGCGCGCCGACCGGATGGGCATTCGCCTGACCGGCCCCGAGCTTGGCTGCCGCATGAAAGGCATCATCTCTGAGGGCATACCGCTGGGCGCGGTGCAGGTGCCGCCCGACGGCCAACCGATTATCCTGATGAACGACCGCCAGACCATCGGCGGCTACCCGCGCCTCGGCGCACTCACGCCGCTGGCTTGCGCGCGCCTCGCCCAGTGCCAGCCCGGCACTAAAGTGCGGCTGGCTCCCACTTCACCAGAGTGCGCCCGGCGTGAGCACCTGGCTCAGCTACAGGCATGGCGTTGAGTTGAAGTGTCAGAGGTGCTCCAGAAAAGAGTCTGGGTTGAGAAGCGGCCAACGGTGTCACGATGCACAGCCTCGTTGTTCTGCTGCACAGGCTCAGGGTGTAACCGTCATCCTGGTGTTGCTGGGCATGGATTTCGGGGTCGCTGCCGAGCCCCGGGTCTAGGCTTGTACGCTGCTGGGCGAACAGCGATGCGATGCGCGTGGCAAGCACATGCGCGGGTGGGGAGCTCTCCAGGCAGGCGAGTTTGTAGTACGCTTCGTGTAGCGTCCAGGCACGATAAAAAGCTGCCAGCGGATCGGGGGAGGCACGAATGGCGTCACGTACCTCCGCTTCTGGCAGGCTCTCGATCAGCCCATCGAGCCGCCAGCGATGGCGCGGATTTGAGCGCTCGATATCCAGCCCTAGCGGACAGTTGGCGATACCGGCAATGACTAAGTCGTGGCTGTGGCTCAGACAAGCCCACAGCCCATCAGGTAGCTGCGCGTGACGAGGCGGTCCGCTGCCGCGTGGCGACCATTTTTCTACTGGGCAATTGTTACTCAAATAAGCTGCGAGCTGGCTTAGCAGCTCACGGCCGAGCCGCGAGGCATCGGCGCCCTTGGTTCTGGCACTGGCTGTTCCCGGGCTCTCTTCCCTCTGGCTGACTTTATCCCTGACTCTGGCCAGGGCTAAAAGTAGACGCGGAGCCGCGGCGTCAGGGCAGGGTGACGACATCGCCCTTGAGCGCTACGCCTGCCATCAACGTGCCGGCATGGCACTCATACTCTGTGGTAGAGGACATTGGCACCTTTTTGTAGTAACTCTCGATATTGATCACGGCGTTGGCGCCTTTCTGAAGCGCATCGTCCTGTAGTGCCATCATCGCTGACAGCATGACCCAGCGGCAGGCTTCTTCGTCGGTCTTGTTGAAGGCATTGGTTTTACGGTTGGTAACCACTGACCCATACTCTTCGTTCACAACGCCAGCACTTTCGCCGAATACCAGGCGGACGTTCGGATTAAGCTTAGCCCTGGCGTCTGGCGTCGACATGGCTTCCTCGATCGGCAGAAGCAGGCGAGTGTCACGCGCTTCGGCGCTGACGGCAACGCTCATGCTGGCGAGTAAGGCGGAGAGTGCGAGGTGTTTTTTCTTCATCGGTAACGCTTCCTTGCAGAGTGATGGTGGCCCGTTAGGGCCGGTGGTTATTGGACCGGATTAGGGCCAGCGGCGGAAAATTAATGACGTATTGATGCCGCCGAAGGCGAAGTTGTTGCTCATGACGTACTCGCAGCCGAGCTGTCTTCCCTCGCCGCGAAGGTAGTCGAGCTCGGCGCAGGCGGGATCAGGGTGCTCGAGATTGGCCGTGGGGTGGAACCAGCCATCGCGCATCATTTCGATGGCGACCCAGGCTTCCAGGGCGCCGCAGGCACCCAGAGTATGGCCAGTGAAACTCTTGAAAGAACTAATCGGCTGGTGGCTGCCGAATACCGCCTGGGTGGCGTGAGACTCGGCAATGTCACCGCGATCGGTAGCAGTGCCGTGGGCACTGACGTAGCCGATTCTGTCCGGAGTCAGGCCCGCGTCCTCGAGCGCTTCGCGAATGGCTCGCTCCATCATGGTGGCGTCGGGCTGGGTGACATGGCGGCCGTCGCTGTTGGTGCCGAAGCCGACCAGCTCGGCATGGATGGTCGCGCCGCGAGCCTCAGCGTTCTCTAGATCTTCAAGGATCAGGGTTCCTGCACCCTCGCCAATCACCAGGCCATCACGCTCGGCATCGAACGGGCGGGGTGTGGCTTCGGGAGTGTCGTTAAGGGTGCTGGTGGCGAACAGAGTGTCGAATACTGCCGCCTCTGAGGCGGAGAGCTCTTCGCAGCCACCGGCGATCATCGCTGTCTGACGACCGAAGCGAATCGCTTCGAAGGCGTAACCGATGCCCTGGCTACCCGAGGTACAGGCGCTGGAGGTCGTATGAATCCGCCCGCGTACGCCGAGGAAAACGCCGATATTGACCGGTGCGGTGTGCGCCATCATGCGGATGTAGGAATTGGCATTGAGACCGTCGGTGGACTTGTTGAGCAGCATGTTGCCGAAATCGGCTACGGCGTCCGGCTCGCCCACTGAGGCGCCGTAGGCGATACCCATGTTGCCGCTGCCGACCAGTTCAGCGCCCAGAAGGCCCGCGTCCTCCAGTGCCAGCTCGCTGGCCCGTGTGGCCATGCGGGCGCCCCGACCCATGCTGCGCAGGGCCTTGCGGTGATAGTGGACGGGCAGGTGGAAGTCTTCGACGGGGCCGGCGAGGCGTGTATTCAGACCCGCAAAGACGTCCCAGTCTGACATCTGACGAATGCCATTGGTGCCGCTCTTCAGGCGTTGGCGAATACTGGCCCAGTCGTTTCCGATGGGTGAGAACCCGGCCATTCCAGTGATTACCACGCGACGTCCCAGGCCGTCCTCGCGAATTGCGCTCGAGCTCATCAGCACATGCCTCCGTTGACCGCGATGACCTGGCGGGTGATATAGCTGGCGTCCTTGGAGCATAGAAAACTCACGGCGCTGGCTACTTCTTCGCTGGTGCCGGTGCGCTGCATGGGAATCACCTTCAAGGCTTCCTCGCTGGCGAGGCCGTCTGTCATGTCAGTGTCGATCAGCCCCGGAGCCACCGCATTCACCGTGATGTGGCGCTTGGCCAGCTCTACAGCCAACGCCTTGACCGCACCGATCAGTCCGGCTTTGGCGGCACTGTAGTTGACTTGGCCACGATTGCCCATTAGCCCCGATACTGAGGATATGACTACGATGCGTCCGGGCTTGCGGCGGCGCACCATGGGCATGCTAAGCGGCTTGACCACGTTATAGAAACCATTGAGGGAGGTGTCGATGACAGCGTCCCAGTCTTCATTGGTCAGCGCTGGAAAGGCGCCGTCGGCGGTGATGCCGGCGTTGCACACCACACCATAGTAAGCACCGTGGGTCTCGATATCGGCCTCCAATGCTTCGCGGGCAGCCTCGCGGTCAGTGACATCAAAACACAGGATGCGCGCATCGCGTCCGAGCGTGCGGATTTCATCCGCTACCGACTCAGCAGCTTCGCGGCGTTGGCGGCAATGCAGTACGATATCGAAGCCGTCCCGGGCCAGACGCAGGGCGATAGCACGGCCAATGCCGCGACTGGAGCCAGTGACAAGAAGAGTATCGGTCATGCAGTAGAATCCTCGATCATGGCCGCCAGAGCGTCGGCCGAGTCGGGTTGAAAGACATTGAGAGTGGCCTGGGCAAGCAGTTTTTCGTCGGCGCTGTACAGCTCGCCACGAAAAGCACCCAGGCCGTTATCGGCGCGATAATCGAGGTGGATCTCGACGTCGATCGGCTCACTGAAGGCGAAGTGGGTGACTTCGCAATGATAGCGTCGCGTGCCGAGCAGAAAGCCGATTTGCGGTTGCCCACTATTGGAGCTGGCGGCGTGCCCCGACCAGGCGGCAATGGCCTGGGCCAGCCATTCTAGACCTACCCAGCCGGGAATGCCTCCAGATGGTGAGGCAGAAACGTCAGCGAAGGGGTCGTCGGCGCGTGGGGTAATCCGTGCCCGCAGGTGTTCCTCACCGATTTCTACTACTTCATCGAGCAGGCACATGGCGCCGCTGTGTGGCACCAGGTCGGCAATGGCGGGCAGCGGCTGGGTTGTTTCGTTCGGGGAGGCCATCATGGCGCTTGCTCCATCAGCAGGGCGATGTTGTTGCCACCGAAGGCAAAGGCGTTGGAAAGCGCGCGGCGCACTGGAGGCCGAGCCGAGATCGGCTGAGCGGTTTGGGTACAGAAATCCAACGAGGGCAGCTCAGGGTCTGGAGTATCAAGATGTGGCGGCAGACGATCATGGCGTATTGCCAGCCAGCAGAAGGCCGCTTCCAGCGCACCGCAGGCGCCCAGCGTATGTCCGGTAAGACTCTTGGTTGAGCCGCAGGCCACACCGTCAGGAAAAGCGCGAGCGACAGCCAGTGACTCCATGCTGTCGTTCTGGCGGGTGGCGGTGCCGTGGAGATTAAGGTAGTCGACTTGCTCGGGGTGGATCCCGGCCATGTCCAGGGCCTGGCACATGGCCTCGAAGGCCCCCCCGCCATCGGGACGTGGTGCCGAGATATGGTAGGCGTCGCTGGTTTCGCCGCAGCCGGTAAGCTGAATGCCGCCCTCTTCGCCAGTGACCAGGAAAAGCGCCGCGCCTTCGCCAAGGTTGATACCGTCGCGAGCCGCCGCGAAAGGGCGGTTAGGCACGTCGCTGATGGCATCGAGTGAAGCAAACCCGTTGACAGTCAGTTCGCACAGTGTATCGGCACCGCCGGCAATGACCGCATCACACAGACCGGCGTGAATCAGGCGTCGAGCGCTGGCGAGGGCCTTGGCACTTGAAGTACAAGCGGTGGACAGAGTGTAGCAGGGCCCAGTCGCGCCGAGTCGCCATGCCAGAAAGTCCGACGGCGCGCCAATTTCGTGGCGGGCGTAGTGGAAGTCTGCCGGCCAGTCGCCGGTCTCGAGGCGCTGTGCCAACGCAGCTCCGGTTTCGCCGATCCCGGAGGTGCTGGTGCCCATCACGATGCCGAGTCGGGCATCCGGGTACTCGGCAAGATAGGAGTTCAGGCTCGGTGTAAGACGCTCCAGGGCGGCGGCGAGCAGACGATTGTTGCGCGAACGATGGTACGCGGGCCAGTCGCTATCATCGGGCAACGGCGTCGTGACGGTACCCAGCCATAAAGGCCGTCCTGCGGTGTAGGCGTCGCTCTGCGCGAGGCCCCGCTGGCCGTCGAACAGACGGGTGGCGATGGCGTCCAGGCTATCCCCCAAGGGGCAGACCACGGCCGGCGCCTGGAGCCGGCAGGGCTTGTGTATTTTCTTTACGTTGCGGGACATGGTGGATCCGTCGCTAGGTTGCTATCGGGGGTAATGTCAGTATGTGAAGCCGCACCGGGAGACGCAATGCTAAGCCGGTAGCCCGCCTCGATATCATGAATCACTTGGCATCCTGGCGCCATCTCGAGGCGCGCCACCAGCTGGCGGCCACGATAGATTCGGCGTTGCTGCCCCGCCTGGGTGATTGACCAGTCGCTGCCCGCGAAAGCATCCGTGAGCTGGTCTTCGGGCCACAGACTCCAGCTCAGGCGGCTGGCCAGCCAGTTTGCCGAAAACGGCGGCTCGAAGGCGGCGCCGGGCAGAAAGCGCGCTCCCGAGGCATCGCGCACCAGGGTCAGTAGCCGCTGGCCCTGTGGGCTCAGCAGTGCCAGTTGTAGCTGTTGACTGTCGTGGCGCAACACGCCGATCAACACCCGGGTCTCATCGTCGCGGACAAAACTCAGGCGCTGAGTCTCGGGGCCTGCCGGCGACAGCGTCTCCAGTGCCGGAGCCGGGGGAGTGGTGGGCACCATGCTGCAGGCAGAGAGTAGCAGCGAGAACCCTGCCAGTATCGCGAGTCTCAGCACAGCTGGCATGACCCTCCTGGAGGGCGAGCATGGGAGGGGCTGTCTGCAGATGGTGAAGTCGTTGTGAGGTGAGCGTCCGGTCATTCGTCAGGTGGCCTCGGCGTCAAGGGAGCAGCGCTCGGCAAGGCTGTTCAGACGGCGCCGACTGGCAGCCACGAAGGGGTTGTCGGTATCCCAGGCATAACCCGCCAGCACCGAGGCGATCATCTGCTTTACGCGGGGCTGGTGCTCCGTGTGGAAGATGATGGATGGCAGACGGCCATCGTACCAGGCCTCGACGAACTCCCGGAACGTAGCCACACCGCGGCGCAGCGGGATTTCAAAGTCATGGTCCCAGTCGACGCTCTCACCTTCAAGCTGACGAGCCACCAGGGGCGCGGCCCTGACGGCGGAGTCCAGGGCGATCGTAACGCCGGAGGAGAATACCGGGTCAAGAAACTCGCCGGCATTGCCGAGCACCGCATAGCCGGGGCCGTGTAGGCGCGTGATGTCTGCGGAGTACCCCTGCAGGCGGCGGACATCACGTACGGGTGTCGCCTGCTTGAGCAGGCGGGCAAAGCGCGGCTCCTCACCGAGTAGCGTCCACAGACGCTCCTCGTCAGTATCACCGGCGGCCTCGAGCACCCTTATGTCGGCTACGACTCCTGTCGAGGCGCGGCCATTACTGAACGGGATCAGCCAGTACCAGACCTCGGGATGGTGTGGGTGGACGCCGATGAGGATTTTCTCACGGTCGTAGTCGCCGGCGTCGATGCAGTCCTCGACGTGGGTGAATACCGCGCAGCGTGTGGCCAGGCCAGAAGGTTTGTCAAGTTTTTCCAGGCGGGCCAACACCCGGCCATAGCCACTGGCGTCGAGCACGAAACGCGCGTCCAGCGCCTGGCTTTCGCCGGCCTCATCGACAACGGTGAGTTGGGGGCGCTCTGGGTCGGCGCTGAATGCGGTGACGGTGACGCCAAAGTCGACCTGAGCGCCGGCAGCACGTGCCCCTTCTATCAGGCGCTGATCGAAATCGGCGCGCTCAATCTGCCAGGTGGTACCGGGGCCAGGGCTGAACTTGTCGCGAAAGTCGATGGTGGTGTAGTCATCGGCGCGGCAGAAGGCGGCGCCGTTCTTGGGCTGGAAGTTGCCGGCCTCGGCGGCTGCCAACAAACCGCAGGTTTCGAGGTGCACCATGCACTGGGGCAGCAGGCTCTCGCCGATTGAGAAACGCGGAAAGTGCGCGCGCTCCAGCACCCTGACCGAATAGCCAGCGCGGACTAGCCATGCCGCTGCCGCCGCACCTGATGGGCCCGCACCGATAATCGCAATGTCAGTCCTGTCTGGCTGTTCCATGGAATTATTCCTTCTCATGTTGAAGTGGGCGCCTTGTGCTATTGACTGGGCCGCAATGACTGCGATGATTTGGATCAACGCCCCGGGATAGTGGTACCAGACACCAGGTGGCGACCAGCCCGATCAGGCAGGTCGTCCCCAGGAAATGCAGCGCCGGCGTGGCGCTGAAGGCCAGCAGGCCGAATGCCAGCAGGCTGGAGGCGCAGGACAGGCTGATGGCAAGCCAGGCAGCGGGATCAGCTGGGTGCTCGGTGCTGAAAATACCGGCATCGAGGCCGATACCCAGCACCAGCAGCAGGCCGAGCAGGTGAAACAGTGTCAGGCCGGTATGGCTGGCGGCAAAAATGCCCAGGGTGATGATTACCGCGCCCACTGGCGGCAATAGCACGCGCCAGGCTCGGCGGCGGTAGCGCCAGCCGAAAGTGAGTGCCAGCAGTGCCAGGGCGAGGCCTAGCCATTGAAGTATTTCGCTGCTGAGGCCAGCGAGCTGGTCGCTGAGCGACTGGACGCGGTCACGATAAATCACGCCGGGTGCCTGGGCGAGGGCATTAAGCGCCTCGGCTGCGGTCGCATCTATATCACCGATCATCACTAATGCACCGGGCGTATCGACGTTTTGAAGCCATAGTGCGCGGTCGGACTCGCCAGCCCGGCTGGTAAGCCAGGTCTCGGGCGTTAGCGTGGGTACCGCATCGAGTTTAGTCATTAGCTTTGGCATCAGCTCGACGGGGAGCTTCGCACTCTCAAGCAGGCGCGGCAAAGCTTCAGCGTACGCTTGGCGTACCCGGTCAAGGTTGGCTTGTTGGGTCTTCGCCGAAGGCACCGCCTGGGCCAGGTGCTGATAGAACGACAGGTGGCCGTCGTTTTCGAGCTTGCCCAGCTGAGCATCGAGCGCCTCCAGGCGCTCCAGCAACCGATCGCTGGAATCGGCGCTGACCAACAGGTAGCGGAAGCTTGCCGGCTGTTCGAGCAAGGCCTGCACGCGCTGCTGTTGTTCGACCAGAGACGCGGGCGATGGATTCAACTGGCGCGGATCGTGGCGGGTGCTGCCCTGGCTGATAGTGACACCGATGGCGGCCATCAATATCAGGCCTGCCGCTAGATACAGACTGGGGTGTGGGCGTTTCAGGCGCAGATGATTCAGCCGCATGGCGATAGCACCAGTGGCGGGGTGTGGATGCACCGGCAGCAGCGGTAGCCACAGGCGTACGCTGAGCCAGGCGCCAATCAGGCCAAGCGCGGCGAAGGTGGCCATCTGGCGTAGCCCCGGCATTGGCGTGGCCAGCTGCACCAGGTAGGCACACAGGCTCGAGATCAGGCCCAGGGTCAGCCCCGGCCACAGTCGACTGAGCGGGCGTTCGGGGTGCAGCTGGCGCGTGCACTGCAGATGCAGGGCATAGTCCACCGAAATGCCGATCAGGCTGGCGCCAAACGCCAGGGTGATCAGGTTCAGAGAGCCGAACAGCAGCCAGGTCAGAGCAGTGGCGAATACCAGTCCGGTAGCGACAGGCAGCAGCAGGGTGGCCAGCACCACCGGACGGCGGAACACCAAGGCCAGCAGCGCGATGATGCCAAGCAGCGAGCCGAGACCGATGGTAGTGATCTCGCGCTTGGCCTGCTCGGCGCCTGCGGCGGCATGGAATACCAGGCCTGCGCGTAGCAGCTGCACCTCGGGGTGAGTATCGCTGAAGCGAGCCACGCTGTCGGTCAGGGCGCGCTGCACGCTCGTGTCATAGGGGTTGCCGGCCAAGGTGGCGCTGACCAGGCCCCAGCGGCCACCGGATGTATCGATGCTGAGGCCACCCTGATGCCAGGTAACCGGGCCTGAGATACGCTCGCCGAGCCAGGCGTCCAGCAGGCCGAAAGGGTCCGTCGCAAGGCTTGCCCCGATACCCGGAGTAAACAAGCGTGACAGGCCACGCTGGCGCCACTGCTCGGCATCGGCCTGCTGCAGTTCATCGGTCAAAAGGCGGTAGCGGTAAGACGCCAGCAGCTGATCGGGGCGTGGCGGTGTCTGGCTGTCGAAGCTGTCGATGACGCCGCTGTCTGCCAGTTGTTGCTGCAGTTGGTTGACGAGCTGTTGGTTGTCGGGCTCAGCGGCCCCCAGGTCGTTCTGAGCCGCTACCAACAGCATGAAGCGCTGCTCGAAGGTCTCGCCGAGTCTGGCATCGGCATGGGCCAATCGCTCAGTACCTTCGGATTCGGGCAGCAGCGCGGTGATGCGGGTATCCAGCGGCGCATCGCACAAGACATTCACCGCCAGCACCAGCGCACAGATCATCATCACTGCCGCCCAAGCCAAGGCTGCCTGTTTTTGCGTCCTGGAACCGAATTGCGGTGCTCTGTGCAGCCGGCTGAATCTCATGGCGTGGGTGCTTCAGCAGTAAGGATGGCGCAGTCTTCAGGGGTCAGCTCGAGAGCCAGCCTGTCACCGTTGGTAAAGATCACGTTGAGGCGAGTCATCGTGTCACCCCCGCTGGCCTCTATGCCTTCCAGCTGCTCGGCGACGGCGCTGTTTCGCGCGATCAACCCGATTTTCCAGGCACGTAGCGAACCCGAGAGGCTTGCCTGAAAATGCTGTTCAAGGCTCTCCCAATCGCCCGCTAGCAATCCGTTCAATATTGGCAGCAAGGCCTTGAGCCCTGGCGGCAGCTTGGGATTGTCGCTGCCCAGCACCACACGGTCCTGTACCGGAGACAGGGTCTGCCAAACCAGCCTGTCGGGTTGGCGGTGAAAATAGCCTTCGCTCGGCAGTTCAAAGTCAAGATCCGCCATCCAGCGGCGTTGTTCGAAGCGCATGCAAGCCGGAGCCTGGTCGCTGAGGTGTTGACTCAAAGTGGCCAGGCTCAGGTTTTCCAGGGCCGGTGCCTCACTATCAGCGGCCATGAGCGGCGCGTTGGCGAAGGTCGCGCTAGATAGCATCACAGTAGCCACAATTGCGTGGAGAACACGCCGTAGGCGCTGGGGCGCGTGGATCATGACTGTGCCTCCTGCCAGGCAAGCAGGCGCTCGATAAGGACGTCAGGGGAGGCCAGGCGCATCTCGCGATCATCGACATCCACGGCTACCTGCACCGTCCATGCCCGGGTCAGGCGTTGCTGGGTATCAGCGCAGCGGATGGTGTAATCGATCTTGAGGCGATGTTCCCATTCGCTGAGGCGGGCCTCGATGCGCAGGCGCTGGGCAAACAGTGCCGGCGCGGCGTAGCGGATACGCAGGTCGATTACCGGCCAGGCAAACCCCGACGCCTGCATCTGCAGGTAGTTATAGTCGATGGCATCGAGTAGCCGACAACGGGCAATTTCGAGATAGCGCACATAGTTGCCGTGCCAGGCGACCGCCATCATGTCGACGTCGTGGAACGGTACTTCGATCTCGACTTCGGCCCGCGGCAGGGGGCGATCATCAGGCGTCATACAGACTCCAGTGACGGTGGCGAATCAGTTTGCAGAGGCGATTGAGATCGCTATCCAGCGCACGATCCTCGCCCAATGGTGCGATGTCCCGGCGGAGGTGATCGACAAAGTCCGTTAGGCGCTTGGGTACGGCGTCGCTGCTGCTGAGTCGGCTACGTAGCTCGACGCCCTGAACTGCGGCATGCAGGGTGGCGGCGGCGACCTGTTCGACCAGGGTGAGCACACGCAGTGCATCTCGGGCGGAGATGGTGCCCATGCTTACCTTGTCCTGATTATGGCACTCGGTGGAGCGTGAGAATACGCTGGCTGGCATGGTTAACTTGAGGGCCTCGGCAGTCCAGGCGGAGGCGCCGATCTGGACTGCCTTGTAGCCATGGTTCAGCGCCAGGCGCTCGGGGCTGGCACCACTCAGGTTGCTCGGCAGGCCATGGTTATAGCGACTGTCGACCAGTAGCGCCAGTTGACGATCGAGCAGGTCGGCGAGATTCGCTACCAGCTGCTTGAGGCTGTCCATGACGAAGGCCACATGGCCGCCATAGAAGTGGCCGCCATGCATGACCTTGTCGGCGTCGGTGTCGATCAGCGGGTTGTCGTTGGCGCTGTTGAGTTCGTTGGTCAGAAACTGCCGCCACCAGGGTAGGGCGTCCTCGACCACGCCGATCACATGGGGTGCGCAGCGCGTAGAGTAGCGATCCTGCAGCCGTGGCGAGTTGCGCGGTGTTGCCGGGGCATGCAGGTCTTCGCGCAGACGCTGAGCGACGCGCTGCTGGCCGAGGTGTGGTTTGGCGGAGAACAGTTCGGCATCGAAGTGATAGGGGTTGCCGTCTAATGCCTGCACCGACAGCGCGGTGATGCGTGTAGTGAGCGCGGACAGGTATTCGCAGCGAGCGAAGGCCAGCACGCCCAGGGCGGTCATGACGGCGGTGCCGTTCATCAGCGCCAGGCCTTCCTTGGGCTTGAGTCGGTAGGGGGGCAGGTCACGTTCGGCTAGCGCCTCGGCGGCCGGACGTCGCACGCCGTTGTCGATCACCTCACGTTCGCCACACAGCACGGCAGCCAGGTACGACAGCGGCGTCAGGTCGCCGCTGGCCCCCACCGAGCCTTCCTCGGGAATCACCGGCATGACGTCGTGCTCCAGCAGCCAGGTCAGGCGCTCGAGCAGCTCGACGCTGACTCCCGAGAGTCCTCGGCACAGCGAAATCAAACGTACCAGCACCACTGCGCGTGCGGCTTCCGGCGTTAGTGCCTGACCCATGCCGCAGCCATGAAAGGTGAACAGCTGATGGGGCAGGCAGGCAATGTCTTCGGCATTGACAGGCCGAGTGCAGGCGTCGCCATAACCGGTGGTGACACCGTAGACCACTCCGTCTTCTTTGAGCAGGCGTTCGAGGAAGTGTTGGCCGCGCTCGATGCGCGCGCGAAACTCGCCGTCTTCGGACAGCACGACCTGGCGACGGCTCTCGGCCACCGCTAGGACATCTTCAAGGCTCAAATCCTGGCCCGATAAAATCAAAGGCGAGAGTGGCTCAGTGTGATGGGTCATGATCGGATGTCTCTTGGGCATGCCAGAAAGGGAAGAAATTGAACCACTGCAGCGGATGGCGGCGCACTCGGCTGGCCAAGTCGTCAGCATGGCGTTGCATGGCATCGCCGATCCAGGCGCTGCGCTCACGGCGGCCCAGCTTGGCGGTATCGTCGATGAGGTCGAATTCGACTAGGAAGCTGTCGTTTTCACGCACGCAGGCTAATCGATAGACTCGGCAGCGTAGCAAGGTGGCGAGAAGAAAAGGCCCTTCCGGGAAGAGCGCTGGCGCGCCGAGGAAATCCAGCTTGCGGGTACGCCCCTGCCGAGGCGGAGTGCGATCAGCGGCGATGACGACGAAGCCACCGGCGCGAATACGCGCATCCAGCTGCTGGGCACTCGCTGGTGATAGTTCGCTGACCTCAAGTATCTCGGGCTGGCGGCGCCCGGTGGCCTGCTCAAGTAACTCGTTGAACTTGCGAGCGTTGCGCGTGTGCATGATGACGGTGAGGTCAAGGTTCGGGTGGCATTCGCTCAGGGCGTTGACCACGTCTAGGTTGCCATGATGGGCAACCAGAATCAGCCCGCCCTGGCCTCCGTCCACCGCCGCACTAAAGCGCTGTACGCCGTTGCCGGATAGGCGCGAGGGCGGATATTCGCCGCTCCAGGCGGCCACTTTGTCCATCAGCGAGCGTCCGAAACTCAAGAAGTGGCGAAAGCTACGGCCTCTCAGTGCTAGGGGGCGCCGTCCGAGGCTGGTATTGAGGCGCAGCAAGTAGTCACGCGAGGCGTGTCGGGCAATGCGGTGTGACAAGTAGTACCACAGGATTACCGGCCACAGCAGTAGCTGAAACGGCCAATCGCCCAAGCGTCGCAGCCTGACCATGAACAGCATGCCTGAGAGGCTGCCGCGCTCGCCGATGGTGGCCCAGTGGTTCCGGCTCATGGGATTTTCTCCAAGCTCATGGCTGCTTCCTCCGCCTGCGCAACAAGCGGGGGACTCGCGCCAACATGCCGAAGAACAGTCGTGTATGCATCAGGCTGATCTGGGCGTTGTCGCGCCACATGGCAAAGTGGCTTACTCCTTGCTCCGGATAGTGGACTCGCACCGGCAAATTCTTCAGTGCCCCGCCAGACCAGTACCAGCGCACCAGTACCTCGGTGTCGAAGGTCATGCGATCGCCGCAAGCATGGCGATCGAGTAGTGCATTGACCGGCGCCAATGGATATAGCCGGACGCCGCACATGGTGTCGCGAATGTGCCGCGACAGAGTATTGATCCATACCCAGACGTGGGTGGCATAGCGCCCGTAGAGGCGAGCCTTGGGCACGCTGTCGTCGTAGCAGGCGTAGCTGACTATCAGTGTTCCTGGTGCCTGGTGCATGGCTTCGAGAAAGGCCGGCAGGTCGTCAACATGATGCTGGCCATCGGCATCGACCTGAAGGCCATGGGTGAAACCGAGTCGTTTGGCTTCGACAAGCCCCGAGCGCACGGCGGCTCCTTTGCCGTGATTTTTCTCATGTGTCACCAGGTGGTAACCCGAAGCGTTGAGCTGCTCAAGGATTTGGCGGCAGTTGGCGTCGCAGCCATCATCTACCAGCACCACGGGTAGGCCGAGTTTGCTGAGCTGGGTGCACACGGAGGTGATGGTGTCGGGATGGTTGTAGACTGGCACCACTGCGCAGAGGTGAGGCTCAGTTATCATCGTTCAGTCATCCTGGGCTTCCTGAGTGAAAAGTACCTGACCGCTGGCATGTCGTCCCTGCACAGTGTCGAAAGCGAAGGTGACCCCATCGGGACGTCTTTCTAGGCTTAGCGTCAGGCGTTGACCGGGAAGCAGAACCTTCTGGAACTTGAGCCGCTCGAGGCCGCCAAAATCACCCAGTGTGCCGAACACTTCGCGAGCGTACTGGATGGCCCACTGAACCATGACCACGCCGGGTACCAGCGAAAATTTATCAAAATGGCCTTGTAGATAACGCAGCCGTTCGGGGACTTCCAGCGTGATGATGTGCTTGCCGTCGTGCTCGCAACCACCCAGCCAGCGCGGCAGGCGATCATCGTCGAGATCATCGAAGAAGCGTCTAAGCGTAGCGTGATCGCGTTTGCCTTGAGTATTGCTCGGCAGCGACTCAACGAAGCGCCAGTAGCGTGGGATAACCACGCTCTCAAACCGTATGGCGAGGTGCTCACGCAGCGCCGTTACCAGAGCACGGCGCCTGGCGTGGTGCCTGGGTAGGACGCCTGGGCATAATGCTACCACTATGCCCAGGCGGCCATCGCGTCGATCAAGCTCAAGGCAGTGAGCTTCGTCGACGACATCGAGTTGACAAAGGTGGCGTTCAAGTGCGTTGAGAGAGATGCGCTTGCCAGCAATTTTGGCCAGTCGGTCGGCACGACCGAGCAAGCGAAAACCTTCTGGACAGGGCTCAACGTTATCGGACTGCTGCCACCATTCGGTGGGCGCGGTGAGAAAAGGCGAGCGCAGACTCAAGGTGGCGTCGACGAATGAAAGTTCTACGCTTGGCAGCGGCGTCCAGGCTTCACACAGCGTCTGGCGGCGATGAGCGATGCCGCCGGTCTCGGTGCTGCCATAGATTTCAATCACCGGCGCCCCAAGCAGATTTTCACAACGTTTTGCGTCGTCTTCGGCGAGAGGCGCTCCCGATGAAAACACCCTGACAGGGGCCTGCCACGAGAGATGATCTGGCAGGCGCGATAGCTGGGCCGGAGAGGAAATCAGGTGTGCGGCGAACCCGGCCCGGCTAGCCTCGGCTAGGCGCTCGGCCATGGCTTCAGGGTAGCGGTTCTCGGCGCCACAAAAGGGCACACCGTGACATAACGGACGCAGGATGCCAGTGAGCAGCCCATAGATATGCTGATGGCTGACCTGTGATACGACCGCGCCGTTATCCATAGGCCACAGTTCGGCCTGGCAGTCGAGCTCGCTGGCCAGCTGACGAAAGCACTTCGGTTGCATCAACGGATTGCCGGTGGAGCCTGAGGTGTAGAGCATCACGGCCTCGCTCTCCGGTTCCAGTGATAGTGGCGGGCGGCCCAGTGCTGATAGGGCTGCATGACTTGGCGTTGGTCGCGTTGACGGTAGTGCCCCCTCGACTGAAAGCTGGAGTCGGGCCAGGGTTTGAGGGCGACCGTCACCCGGCAGCACGGCGCTGCGACCGCTTTCCCATAGTGCCAGCAGCGCGGCGGTGAAGGCATGCGGTTCCGGCTCTATCAGTAGCCAGCGTCCCATGGGCTGAGTGAGGAGCCAGGCGCGCCAGGCATCGATATCGGCGCGGAGCTGATCGGGATAGCACCAGGGGACGGGCAGGGGCCGCGATGCGGCCTGCACGCGACGCCAGGGCAGCTGCATCAGTGTCTGGTAGTTCCCGAGGCTATCCATGGTCCGAGCTCCGCAGGCGGCGACGACAGTACCATTCGCCGGTAAACATCAGGGCAATTAGGCCGTAGCTGATAACGCCGTTATACAGTGACCACAGAGCCAGGTCGGCATAGGCTGCGGTCCAGGCGGCAATGGCCCCGTTGATCATGAAGAAAACGCACCAAACTTGGGTTACGCGGCGCGTGTAGAGAACGCCTTGAGGTGGCAGGTCTGGCTCCTTGAGCCGCGCCAGGCGCTCGACCACCGGCATGCCTTGCCACAGGCTGGTGGCGAAAGTTGCCAGCAGCACGGTATTGATGGCCACTGGGTAGCCGCGCATGCCGAGCTCAGCATCGATCGCAAGCCCTACTGCCAGCATCCCGATGGCAGCGATGACGGCAAAACCGCGCGCCTGGGGCAGGCGCCAGGCGATTAGACTGCAGCCGATTAGCAGTAGCGGCCAGGGACCTAGAGACTCTTGCAGCCACCACACCGTCAGCGGCCAGGCTATGGTCAGCGCGGCAGCAAGGGTACCGAAGATATGCATTGCTGGCTCAGTCGTGCATCAGGTTTTCGACGGCGTTGACCACGTCATCAATGCTGCGCACGGACTTGAAAGCCTCGGGATTGATGCGGCGACCAGTGAACTGTTTCAGCTCAACGACAAGGTCGATGGCGTCAATGCTGTCGATATCTAAGTCTTCGTACAGTCGCGCTTCGGGCTTTACCTCCGAGGGTGACACTTCGAACAGCTCGACTAGGGTGCGCTGTACATGGGCGAGAATCTGCTCTCGGCTGACCTGCTGATTGGTGTCAGTTGACACGACGTTCCTCCACCAGCGCTTCGAGCGCTGCAAGGCTCGCGAAATGGCGACGAGTCTCCTCGGCTTCTGCATCGAGCTTAACTCCGTAGCGCTTCTGCAACGCCAGACCAAGCTCGAGGGCATCGATAGAATCCAGCCCAAGTCCTTCGCCGAATAGCGGGGCGTGATAGTCGATATCCTCGGGGGTGATGTCCTCAAGTTCGAGGGTGTCGATGATCATGCGTTTCAGATCAAGCGACAGCGGTGTTGTCTCGCTCATGATGGAAGCGCTCCAGTTCCCTGTTGAAATAACCGCTCAGTTCCCGCGTCAATTGTCGGGCTTGCTGGCTGGTGGGTTGATTCGACGCCGGCTCTTGCGGCAGGTCATCGAGGACACGCAAGCGCATTTGCACCTTGCGTCTGGGTATATGATACCAAGGCTCACCCTTGGTCAGGGTGGTCGGTGTACAGTGAATCAGTACCGGTGTGATAGTGGTACCTGTACGCAGTGCGATATTGGCCCCGCCACGCCGAAATTTTATCGGCCGCCCTGGTATTGTCCGAGTGCCTTCGGGAAAAAGAATCAGCGAGTTGCCCTGGGCGAGGCTCGAGCGCGCCGCGTCCAGCACCTCTTCGGGGTCACGATTCGTGATGTAGCCGGCAGCGCGTATAGGGCCACGGGTGAAAGGGTTGGAGACGAGCCTGCCCTTAACGATGCAGTCGGCATTAGGGGTGTGGGCCAGCAGAAAGACTACATCGATCAATGACGGATGGTTGGCTAGAATCAGGCGGCCTGGGCGGTGGAGTCGTTCGCTATTCTCTATCTGATAGTCAAGAACGCCGAGTACCTTCATCATGCCAATAAAGGCGCGAAAGATGCTTTGGATGACATTGCGTGCCAGGCGCTGGCGTTTTTCACTATCACGTACACTGAGACGCAGCAGCGGTGCAATGACCAGGCCGATAATCAGACCGCCGACACCGAAGAGGGTAAAAGACAAGGCGGTACCGGCACCGCGACGCCATTGATCGAGAGTTATCACGCACCGAGCTCCCAGCGCTGTGCTGCACTCAGGTACTGCTGATGGCCTGTGAGCCAGCTGACGACGTCCAGCGGTGTAGGTGACGATGATGGCACTGTGCTGGCTTTGACGATAAGAGGAGTGCCCTGATCGAGTGACAGACGCAAGCCAACGACACAGGCATGGCCGGGATGCTGCGTATAAGGAACGTATTCTTCGGGAAGTTCGCCTTCGCTAAAGGCGATGATGACGGCTTTGTGATTCGCGTCAAGATAGCCGTAAGCTTCCCACAGCAAGGCTTCGAACTCGTTGCCGCGGGCGCCGAGTGCTTGAAGAGGACGTCGGTGATTATTAGCGATGGCGTGCACGCCCAAGGTGGCGTTATGTACCGACATGGAGAAACGCGTGGGCGACAGGGGCGCGTTCTCAGCCAACAGTTTCAGCATGGACAGTGTGTGGCTGGCATCGCCATGGCGAGAGGCATGAATCAAGGGGAAGCTGGCCTCAGGGTCCAGGCCGGCCAGGATATCGCAGGTGGCGCGACCAACATCGTCCAATCGCCGCCTAAGTAGTGCAGGCAGGGATCGACCTGGCTTGCTCCTGGGCAGAATTTGCGCACATGTCACGCTAGCCTGCTCATCGGAACGCCAGCCTAGCCAGTTACTTAGGCGTAGTTGTTTCATGCTTATACTAAACACCTTGAATAAAAAGTGCATATGTTAGCTTGGTACTCAGATACGTCCAAGTGTTGTCGGACAGTAATGGCAGTTAATCCGTTGCTAAAAAATGACCGCTTGTGACCATGATTGTAGGGTTTGGCGTGCGGCATTATGCTTGAATTTTCGTATCAGTGGCCGGTCAGCTTATCGGAAAATAAGAAGACGCTGTGGTGGAGCACAGTAGCTGTACCTGAGCGAGAGCCAACATGTGATGAGAGTGTCCGGCTTCCATGCCGGACATCGGGCGTTTTTTATCAACACAGGAGCTGCCTCACTGGGCTTATGGTCTACTCCCTTGCGGCCAGGGCTTCGCCTGCGAAGCGATAGCGTCCCGATATTGTTCTAGTGCCAGCTCCGTGCTTTTCTTCCAGTCGCTGTCCAGAGCCACCTGCATTTTATCGCGGTTGTGAACATGGATTGGAGAAATGTGGTGTTGGTCTGAGATGCCGAACTCAGTCTCGATATCCGTATTCAGGGCAAGGCTCCAGAAGCCGGGCTGGAACCATGTCCAGAATCGAGTGACTTCGATATCGACAGTCGTGACGTCCTGACTGCTATTGGCGTTATTGACCACTTGCCATCCGGCTTTTTCAAAGCCTTCTGCTGCTGCGGCTTGCACGAGGTCAGTGACAGTTGTGCCCTCGGGCAGTAGGATGTCGCCGAGTGCTTTACCGTATCCATTACGCTTGCGACCGACAGCTCGAGCTTTTATATCTTCTGTAGCTGCTGAAGCACCCTCGAAGCCTAGAGACGGTATATCTGCAGAATTGGGAGCATCCTGAAACTGCCGCTTGTCGATAACTTGCCGTATATAAAGGCTGGGGCGAGATGGGTCATTTACTTGTGTGTTAACATGCTCTGCAGGTGCATGGATATCAATGACGCTCCGGCTAGTGGCGCACCCCTGCAGAACTAAAACCATCAAGATAGTTAGTGCGACAAGTGTTTTTTTCATGCTATATTCCTTGAGTTTCAAAACTGTTTACAAACCTTCAGTAGATCCTAATTGACTTAAATTTTATTAGCATTTGTTTTTTGTTTTTCTACACAAAAAGCTCCTTTCGGGCTATGGGTACGGTACAAGTTATCTCGATGCTCAAGGTGGGTTGAGCCAAGATAGTGCATAAGCCCAGCACTGGTGTTCGGAATTTGAGCAACCATTGCAGGCATAGGCCAGCTAGGAGAGGGCCGTGGGGCGTTTGTCATGCTTCAGGGAAAATTAACCACCTCAGCCGCTAGCCTCGCCCTGCGGCTTTGGGTATCATATCGCCCGCACTGTGCAACGCAGTGCAATCTCTAGTAACACGTTGTAAAGGGCCTATAGCTCAGTTGGTTAGAGCAGGGGACTCATAATCCCTTGGTCGCTGGTTCGAGTCCAGCTGGGCCCACCAATGAAATCAGCATCTTATGAATTCACTCTGGTGAGTCCCATAGTCCAAGGGTACAGTTTCGGTACAGTGCCGATCCTTCAGCCCCTGGAGATTTTCATGGCCACCATCGTCAAGACCCCCGCAGGAAGCTGGAAAGCCGTCATCCGCAAGACAGGCTGGCCCACCACCGCCAAGACCTTCCGCACCAAGCGAGACGCTCAGGACTGGGCACGCCGCACCGAAGATGAAATGGTGCGTGGTATCTATATCCAGCGCAGCGCCTCTGAGCGCATGACGCTCGAAGCGGCACTCAAGCGCTATCTCGCCGACGTTACCCCTACCAAGAAGCCCAGCACCCAGAAAAGTGAACGCCAAAAGGCCAGCACGCTTATCGAGCATCTGGGTAAGTACTCCCTTGCGGCCCTGACGCCGGAACTGTGATCTTGCCCACCAAAAGTGGACACCCCGTTAAGGTAGTACACTAAACGAGGTG
>NZ_JBQDJZ010000019.1:0-33626 GCF_052095765.1 Halomonas sp. | reverse complement strand
GCCAGTAGGCCGGCGGCCATCATCACGCTCGGGTTGGAGGTGTTGGTACAGGAGGTAATGGCGGCAATCACCACCGCACCGGGATCGAGTTTGAATTCAGTGCCATTATCCAGCTTTACATCTTGGCTGGTGGGGCGCTCGTAACTCTTTTCAACGCCAACGGCTGTCTGGCCGCCTTCGGAAAACAGGCGTCCCTTTTCTTCTGAGGCTTCGCGCTTGACACCAGGTTTGGTGGCTTCGCTTTTATCCTCGTTGTCGAGCAGTTTTTCGAAGGTTGCCTGCATGTCAGACAGTGCCACGCGATCCTGGGGTCGCTTGGGACCGGCCAGACTGGCTTCGACGTCGTTCATGTCCAGCTGCAGGGTGTCGCTGAAGATTGGCTCGGCACCAGACTCACGCCACAGGCCCTGAGCCTTACAGTAAGCCTCAACCAGGGCCACCTGGGCGTCGTCACGGCCGGTTAGGCGCAGATAGGTCAGGGTTTCGTTGTCGACCGGGAAGAAACCACAGGTGGCACCGTACTCCGGTGACATGTTGGCGATAGTAGCGCGGTCTGCCAGTGGCAGATCTTTGAGGCCGTCGCCGTAGAACTCGACGAACTTGCCGACCACACCATGGCTGCGCAGCATCTGGGTCACTGTCAGAACCAGGTCAGTGGCAGTGATGCCTTCGCGCAGCTTGCCGGTCAGCTTGAAGCCGACCACCTCAGGAATCAGCATCGACACCGGCTGGCCCAGCATGGCCGCCTCTGCTTCGATACCGCCCACGCCCCAGCCGAGTACTCCCAAGCCGTTGATCATGGTGGTGTGCGAGTCGGTGCCGACCAGAGTGTCGGGATAGGCCAGGGTCTGGCCGTCTTCTTCCTTGGTCCATACCGTTTTGCCAAGATACTCT
Source organism: Halomonas sp. (assembly GCF_052095765.1). Taxonomy (GTDB): domain Bacteria; phylum Pseudomonadota; class Gammaproteobacteria; order Pseudomonadales; family Halomonadaceae; genus Halomonas. The sequence continues at coordinate 32,732 of NZ_JBQDJZ010000019.1, read as the reverse complement.
AGGTTGACCTGGTGGCAGATACCGGTGCCCGGCGGTACCACGCGGAAGTTATCAAAGGCCTGTTGGCCCCAGCGCAGGAACTCGTAGCGCTCGCCGTTACGCTCCATCTCAATGGCCACGTTGTCCCTGAAGGCACTCTCGTTGCCGAAGTGGTCGACCATTACCGAGTGGTCAATGACCAGGTCCACCGGTGACAGCGGATTGATGCGCGAGGGATCTTCGCCGAGCGCTTCGACAGCTGCGCGCATCGACGCCAGGTCAACGACACCGGGTACGCCGGTGAAGTCCTGCATCAGTACTCTGGCAGGTCGGTAGCCGATTTCTCTGGTGGAGGAGGCCGTTTTCTGCCAGTCGACCAGAGCCTGAAGGTCGGCGTGCTCGACGCTCTCATCATCAATGTAGCGCAACTGGTTTTCCAGCAGGATCTTTAGAGTCATGGGGAGCCGGTCGATATTGCCGAGGGCGTCGGCTGCTTTCGACAGGCTGTGATATTGGTAGCTCTTGCCTGATACCTCGAGGGTGTCGCGGGTATCCAGATTGGATTCGGTGCTCATCGCCTTCCTCCTATGCACGGGCATGGTCAGCCTTTTGCAGGCTTGTACTCTGTTATATGGGGATGCGGAGCGGCTTTTTCAAGCCAGTGTCTCTGTGAACTCTAGACCACTGGCCTGCTTAAAGCGCTCTTCTGTATCAACCGTTCTCATCGAATATTGCCGATATTGCGACAGGATGGCTACAGGATAACTGTTCTTGAAAAGCCACTCTTGAAAAACTCGCCGCCGTCCCCATGTCTTAGATTAAGGCATGGCATAGGCTGCTAGCCGAGGGCCTCCAGGAGGCCAGTAACGATACCAATAGTTTTTATCTATGCATGCCATAGCTTCGCATGAATGGCATGCAAGAACTCATTGCTCTAGCGTAGTGAGCAGAAGGTTTTATTCCAGGGTTTATCCCTGGTGTCATGATGACTACAAGGAGTTTTGCATGAGCGTATTAGTTGGCCGTCAGGCCCCTGATTTTGAAGCAGCAGCTGTTCTGGGCAACGGTGAGATCGTTGACAACTACAAGCTGTCTGACAGCAACGGCAAGCCGCGTGTCGTGTTTTTCTGGCCGTTGGACTTCACTTTTGTCTGCCCGTCCGAGATCATCGCCCATGACAACCGTTTGGCGCAGTTCAAAGAGCTTGGCGTTGAGGTGATCGGTGTATCCATCGACTCGCAGTTTACCCACCATGCCTGGCGCAAGACCGCGCCGGAAGACGGTGGCATCGGTGAAGTTGGGTTCCCGATGGTGGCTGACGTCAAGCATGAGGTAACTCAGGCTTACGGTATTGCACATCCGGAAGCGGGTGTTGCCCTGCGTGCTTCCTTCTTGATCGATGAAGACGGTATCGTTCAGCATCAGGTTGTCAACAACCTGCCGCTGGGCCGTAACGTTGATGAAATGCTGCGTATGGTCAAGGCACTGCAGTTCCACCAGAAGCACGGTGAAGTGTGCCCGGCTGGCTGGGAAGAAGGACAGGAAGGCATGAAAGACACCGCTGAAGGTGTGGCTCAGTACCTGGGTTCACACTCCAAGGGTCTCTAAGCCAAAACATCTTGGGGTGCTGTTTAATAGACAGACGCCTAGGCGAGTTGTGTTTACAGTGAGACTAAAGAGGGCGGCCTGTGGGCCGCCTTTTTTATCGGTATGCTGTCGGCATTGTTCAGTCTGCTGAATCTTTTCTGTCTGTAATTTTTCTCTATATCTAATGCTGTGAGGTCACCATGAGCGATGTGCGCCACGAACGCCTGATCATTCTCGGTTCCGGCCCTGCCGGTTATAGTGCGGCGGTGTATGCTGCCCGGGCCAATCTCAAGCCGTTGCTGATCACCGGCATGCAGATGGGCGGGCAGTTGACCACCACCACCGATGTCGATAACTGGCCGGGTGATGATGCTGGCGTACAAGGACCGGAGTTGATGGAGCGCATGAAGCGCCATGCCGAGCGCTTTGATACCGAAGTGCTGTTCGATCATATCAACGAGGTTGAGCTGGGAAACCGTCCCTTCGTACTCAAAGGCGATAATGGTACCTACAGCTGTGATGCCTTGATTATCTCGACCGGTGCCAGTGCGCGCTACCTGGGGCTCGAGTCCGAGCAGCGCTTCATGGGCCAGGGTGTGTCGGCCTGTGCCACCTGTGATGGCTTCTTCTATCGCAACAAGGATGTGGTCGTCGTCGGCGGCGGCAATACCGCCGTGGAAGAGGCGCTTTACCTGTCCAATATTGCTTCCAAAGTGACCCTGGTACATCGCCGCGACAGCCTGCGCGCGGAAAAGATCCTTCAGGACAAGCTGTTTGAGAAAGCCGAGAACGGTAACGTTGAACTGATGTGGAATCATACCCTGGATGAAGTGTTGGGCGATGACAGTGGAGTGACCGGCGCACGGCTGGCCTCGACTGAAGATGGCAGCACGCGTGAAATCAGCGCGCCGGGTGTGTTCATTGCGATTGGCCATCATCCCAATACTGATATCTTCGAAGGCCAGCTGGACATGGCCAACGGCTATATCAAGGTCCGCTCGGGGCTTGAGGGCAATGCCACTGCCACCAGCGTGACTGGCGTATTTGCTGCCGGTGATGTAATGGATCATGTCTATCGTCAGGCAGTGACTTCGGCGGGTACGGGCTGTATGGCGGCACTCGACGCTGAGCGCTACCTGGATGACTTATAAACAGAGGTGGGGAGTGTTGCCTGCAAGAACAGCTAGAAAATAAAGGCGCCCCTTGTCCATGGGACTGTCCATGAGGCAAGGGGCGCTTTGCGTATTACTGCCGTATTCCTAATAGCAGAGGGTGCCGCAGGCCCAGCCTAGAAGATCGCCTCATAGGTGCCGGTGCCCTGAGAGTCGCTTTCTTCCTCGATGGCTTTGTTAACGCGGATCTGTTGAACGGTCGGCAGAAAATCAGCACGGAACAGCTCCTGGATACCGCCACCTTGGCCTTCTCCGAGGAGTCGTCCGGTTGCCGCATCAACACGGCGTGTGATGATGCTTTCTGGGCGTTCCGGCATGGACTCGGGCATGTCTTTCAATGCTTGGCCCATGAAATCAATCCAGATAGGGAGGGCGGCCTGAGCGCCGTATTCGGCAGTAGGGGAGTTATCGTCCTTGCCCACCCAGACGGTAACCGCCAAGTCATTGTTGAAGCCGGCAAACCAGGCGTCACGCTGTCCGTTGGTAGTACCGGTCTTGCCAACAATGTCCTCGCGTTCCAGTGACAGGGCACCACGTGCTGTGCCCCGCTCAACCACGTCGCGCAGCATGTCACGCAGCAGGTAGACAGCGCCTTCGTCGGCAACGCGTGGCGCGATCGGGTAGCGCTTGCCATCGATTTCCACGGTTTTCTGGCCTTCGGGGCAGGAGCGACAGGCGACTTCCGGATCGGCCTCCTCTACCAGATTATGATCGTCACCCTGGGTAACCCGCTCGATAAACCAGGGGGTTACGCGGAAGCCGCCGTTGGCAAGGATCGCGTAGCCCTGGGTCATTTCTAGCGGTGTCAGGCTGGCGCTTCCCAGCGCCAGTGACAGACCGTTAGGAAGCCGGGACTTGTCAAAGCCGAATTCGCCCAGGAAGTCGATAGTCTTGCTCAGACCAAGGCTCTGCAGCAGGCGAATAGTCACGAGGTTGCGCGAGCGGGCCAATGCTACCCGTAGGCGTGTCGGGCCCAGGAAGTCGCCACTGGAGTTGCTGGGTTTCCACAGGTTATTGCTGCCATCGCGCAACACAATCGGGGCGTCGTTGATGACGCTGGCCGGCGTCATCTCGCCGCTGTCGAGGCCTGCCAAATAAACGAACGGTTTGAAAATGGAGCCTGACTGGCGCATGGCTTGGGTGGCACGGTTGAACTTGCTGGCATTAAAGTCAAAACCGGCCTGCAGGGCCAGAATGGCGCCTGTCTGGGGTTCGAGTACCACCAGCGAGCCCTGGGCGTCGGGTATCTGTGAAAGCCGCCAGCTTTCATCATCACGCTGCATGACGCGTACCAGGTCGCCGGGATTGGCAATGTCTGTGGCGTTGTTGGGGGATGCGCCGCGACTGCGGGCCGAGCGGTAGGGTCTGGCCCAGCTCAGGGCTTGCCAGTCCAGCGTCAGTAGCTCGCCGCCGCGGATCATGACGCGCATTTCACGGCCATTGCTGTCGACCACGATAGCCGGATGCAGAGGGCCGAGCTGTGGTGTGCGTTCCAGCACCTGCAGCCAGTTACTGACGTCACCGTCGAGCCCTTCGATCTCGGTTTCACTACGCTCGGCGGCACGGCGTGCTGTCTCGATGACTTCCGGCGACCCGTCAAGCTCTTCTTCAAGGCCCTGGCGTTCAGTACGGTCCTGGGCTTCTGCAAGGCTGCGTGGGACGTCTTCTTCCTCAACGCCACGCCAGCCGTGGCGGGTGTCATAGGCAATCAGGCCATTGGCAAGGGCGCGGTGAGCCATCGGCTGTAGGCGGCTGTCCAGGGTGGTGTGGATGTTGTAACCACCGGTATACGCCCGTTCCTCGCCGAAGCGGGTGACGGCAAACTGGCGTGCCATTTCTGCTACGTAGTCGGCATCCACTTCCAGCTGTACCTGGTGGCGCTTTGCGGTGACGGGAGCCTGGACTGCCTCCTCGTATTTTGCCTGGTCGATGTAGCCTAGCTCCCGCATGCGGAACAGGATCCAGTTGCGGCGGATCAGCGCGCGCTCGGCATTGGTCAGGGGGTTGAAGGCCGAAGGTGCTTTGGGCAGACCGGCAATCATGGCCATCTCGGCCAGGCTGAGATCATTCATGTCCCGGTCGTAATAAACCTTGGAGGCGGCGGCAATACCGTAGGAGCGGTGGCCGAGGAAAATCTTGTTGACGTAGAGTTCAAAGATCTTTTCTTTGCTCAGTATCCGCTCCATCTGCAACGACAGCAGAATCTCGCGGATCTTGCGCACGTAGGTACGGTCCAGCGTCAGCAGGTAGTTTCTTGCCACCTGCATGGTGATGGTAGAGCCACCTGACTGGATCGAGCCAGTGGCGCCCAGCTCGACGGCGGCTCTGGCAAGACCTTTGGGGTCAACGCCCTGGTGGTCGAAGAAGCTCGCATCTTCGGCGGCTAGCAGGGCCTGGATCAGTTGGGGCGGAATTTCGTTATAGCTTACGGGGGTGCGTCGCTCATCGCCGAACTCGCCTATCAGTTTGTCGTCGTTGGTATAGATACGCAGTGGCGTCTGTAGCTCGTAGCTCTGCAGCTGGCGTACATCAGGCAATCCGGGGAGGAAATAAATGGCTGCTCCGGCAACTGCCAGCAATATGGCAAGCAGGGCAGCAATCAGCAGCCAGAAAACAGAACTAAATAGCGTTTTTATGAACTTCATGAACAAAGGTTACCCAGGCCGTAAGCAGAGATGCCGGTCAAGCCGTCATTGCCGGTTTCCGCGATTATAGGGAACTGTCGATACCCCGACCAGCGTCGATGCTTTGCGACAGGTTAAAGGTGCCAGATTGCGAGTTGTCATCTAGTCTCATATCAAGGGCTCGAAAGGATGCGGCGCTGCGAGGCGCAGCTCGAGCCTGTGGGAGCATGCTGAGATCTGGCATGTCACCGGAACGGCATAGGGACATGACGCAATGCGATTACACGGATCTGGTAACTGTTTGCTCGGGGTGGATATTACCTCATCAGCGGTCAGGTTGGTTGAACTGAGGCGTCTGGCCGATGGCATCCAGCTGGAAAGCTTTGCTGTCTGCCCGATTGCCGAGGGCGCTGTGGTTGAGCGACGTATTCACAATCCCGAAGACGTGGTGCGCGCGCTTAGTGAAGCTGTCAGACAGGCGGGGCCTGTCGCCAACCGGGCGGTCATTGCATTGCCTTCCAGTGCTATTATCAGCAAGGTGATTGAGCTGCCGCTGACACTTGATGACGACGAAGAAATTGAGGCGTTGATCTCGCTTCAATCCGACCAGCATATTCCATTTCCGTTCCACGATGTTGCCTTCGATTTCCAGCGCCTGGGTGTTAACGCCCGTGATGCTGAACGCCAGGACGTGCTGCTGGTGGCGTGCCGCAACCAGGATATCAGCCAGCTGCAAGATATCGTTACCCGGGCAGGGCTTGTCGCTGCCGTTGTTGATGCCGAGCCTTTTGTCATCGAGCGCGTTCTTGCCGCGTTGTGCCAGCAGCTGGTATCGCTCCTGGGGCCACATGACGGGGTAGCCGTTGTCGATGTGGGCAGCAGCACAAGCTTTTTTCATGTGTTTTATGAGGGGCGTATTGCTTATAGCCGGCATATGACGGTGGGCATGGCTGCCCCGGATAACCTGCTCCCAGAGAACCTGGCCCAGGACACCCGCGGATTCTATCAGCCTGAGCCAGTATCTTTCAGGCTGGGTGATGCTGTAGCCGACGCAATTGATGGAGCCCTCGGGGTCGATAACTACAGGTCCGAGGCGTTCTGCGACACTCTGGCGACGCAGATTGAGCGGGCCCAGCAACTTTACTGCACCACACACAGCCAGCCAGAGGTAAGCCGGATACTCCTGGCCGGTGACGCCACGCTACTGGCTGGTCTAGAAAAGCGTCTTGCTAGGCTCTGCCCCGGAGACGTAATGATTGTTAATCCTTTTTCTGGCATGACCATCGGTGCAAATGTTTCCAGTCAACGGCTGCAAGTCCACGCACCTGAGCTACTGATGGCCTGTGGGTTGGCAATGAGGGCACACCCATGACCATTGAAATCAACCTGCTGCCTTGGCGTGAGGTGCGCCGGCAGCGCAGAAATCGGTGTTTCCGGTTCAGCATGCTACTGGCGGCGATGGTCGGTCTCGGTGCCGGTTATGCGGTGTTCTGGTCTTACGGTCAGCAGCTGAGCGCTCAGCGAGAACGCCTGGATTATATCGAGCAGCAGTCCGCTGCACTGGGCAGCACGCTTGCCAGGGTGGATCAGTATGAAGCGCGCATCGTCTCGCAGCTGCAACGGCTGGCTGCGCTGCAGGCGTTGGAGAGTCAGCGTTCGGTGACAGTGGAGGTGTTCAACGCGCTGGCCGCCAGCCTGCAGGACGATGTCTATTACGCTTCGCTGGAGCGTCAGGGACTGAGCCTGACGCTTTCTGCCGTTGCTCTCAGTGACAGTGGCGTTTCCAACCAGCTACGCGCACTGGGTTCGGCGGCTGTGTTCGCTGAACCTCACTTCTCGGCGCTTCAGGTGTCCCCTGAGGGTCAGCGTTTTACCTTGTCGGTGAGCCAGCGCATGCCGGTCAGTCAACACAGAGCGGAGGCCGGAGAGGCGCTTGAGAAGGAGAAAGCTCCATGAGCTTTACTAGGGAGTTTCGCCGCCTGAAGCGGGTGGAGTGGCTGGCGCTGGACATCCGCGAGGCCGGGAGATGGCCGCTTCTGTTGCAGTTTGGCTGCGGGTTGCTGTCGGGCTTGCTGTTTTTTTTTGCTCTGTGCTGGTTTCTGGTGATGCCCCGAGCAGAGCATTACGCTGAGGCTCGGCAGCAGGAACAAAGCTTGTTGAGTGAATATCGCCTCAGGGTCGATAGGGCGGCACAACTTTCCGATCTGAAGGCGCAGATGGAAACACTAGATAGGCGGCTTGGTGCGCTGATAAAAATGCTGCCGGGCGATGTGGATATTCCTTTATTGCTCAGCAGTATCAGCAAGGCAGGTCTGGCCAATCGTTTACAGATTGATGCTATTAGCAGGTTTCCAGACGTAGCGCATACGCTCTACATTGAGCGGCCTTTCGATATCCGGGTTCGTGGTGACTACCACCGCATCGCATCCTTTATAGCAGCTCTGGCGAACTTGCCTCAGATCGTGACACAGCATGACTTTTCCCTTGAGCCAATACCTGAAAGCGGTCTGTTGCGGCTGACAATGGCGGCCAGAACCTATAGCCATGTGCCTGATGACGAATCGTCCATGTCAGTGAGGGTGGCTAATGACGCTAATGAGTAAGCTCTGGTTTGAACGTTCTCAGACACTGGCCCTAGCTGTGCTAGCTTTCGTGTTGGTAACGCTGCTGAGTGGCTGCCGTGATGCGGGTCTGAATGAGCTTCAGATAACTCTGAATGAGGGCGGTGCTGCTCTCAATACTGTTTCGGATGCTGTCCCCGGTGAAGTTGAGCCAGCGGCTTTGTCTGAGCCACCTGTTGGTTATCTGTTTGATGACAGGCGCAGCCCCTTCGTAACACCCGGTACGCCGCCAGAAGTCGCGGCGACAGAGCATTTCGACATGACGCCCAATGACGGGCGATCTGCTGAGCCGCTGGAAGCTTTTGCTCTTGATGAGCTGAGACTGGTTGGCACCTTGACCTTCAATGGAAGGACGTCAGCGCTAGTACGCGACCCGGCGGGTAAGGTGCATCAGCTGTCTATCGGTTCGCGCATGGGGGCAGACTTCGGACGTATTACGGGAATTACCGCCAGTGCAGTGCAGTTGGTGGAAACTGTGCCGGCTAGCAGCGGCTGGATAGAGCGTGCCAGCACACTGGTGCTGGGTGATTGAGTTGGAAAATTGATACTGTGGCTGAGCAGGAAGGCTCAGCGTGCAGCGTGGGGGCAGGGATGTCATGAAAATCATACTGTACGTGCTTTTGTTGTTGACGGTGCTCTTTACGGCCAGTGGTCTGCAGGCTCAGGCAGCAACGCTGATAGCGACGACGGAAAACTCCGCAGACGTTGCCTATTCGGGTAAGAAAATCTCCTTGAACTTTCAGGATATTGACGTCCGTTCCGTGCTGGCGGTCATCGCTGAATTTACCGGCCTGAATCTGGTGGCTAGCGATAGTGTGACCGGGCGCGTCACCCTGAATTTGGAAGACGTGCCCTGGGACCAGGCGCTTGCCCTGGTGCTGGAAAGCCATGGGCTGGCCAGCCGACAAAGAGGTAATGTCATTGTTGTGGCGCCGGCCATGGAGTTTTCTCAGATAGAGAGCCAAGAGCTGGTCACCCGCTCGCAGCAACAGGCACTGATGCCACTGCAAACCGAGTACATCCAGGTTAGATACGCCAGGGCTGACCAGCTTGCCCCGCTGATACGAACCGAGGGCGGTTTTGGCCTGCTGTCCGACCGTGGGCGTATTGCAGTAGACCCACGAACCAACACGCTGCTGATTCAGGATACGTCTGAACACATTGCATCTATCCTGCAGACGCTGGCGTACCTTGATGTACCGGTGCGGCAGGTGCAGATAGAGGCACGCATTGTCATCGCCCGGGACTCCGCGGCTCGAGAGCTGGGCATCGACTGGGGCATGTCCAGCACCGGGGGCTTTGTTGATATCGGCGATGGCCAGTACGGCAGGCGTGACATCAATCCCGATGGTTTGAATCGTGCCATGGGTGGCATGTTCGTGGACCTGGGAAACTCGGTCAGTCCGGGCACTGCCCTGAGTTTTGGCTATCTGGCGGGAGATATCCTGCTCGACCTTGAGTTGCGCGCTCTGGAAAGCGAGGGCAAGAGCGAGATCATTTCCCAGCCGCGGGTGATTACTGCCAATCGGCACAAGGCCGTCATCAAACAGGGCACTGAAATTCCCTATCAAGAGTCAACGTCCAGCGGTGCAACCAGCACGTCTTTCAAGGAGGCGGTGCTGTTACTTGAGGTGACGCCACAAATTACCCCAGATGACCGCATCATCATGGACCTGGTGATCAACAATGACACCGTGGGCAAGCAGACCTTCGATGGTACGCCGGCCATTGATACCAACCAGATAGAGACACAAGTGCTGGTCGACGACGGTACCACAGTGGTGTTGGGAGGCATTCTGACCACCCAGCAGATACAGAGCTTGCTTAAGACCCCTGTGCTCGGCGACATCCCGGTACTGAAGAATCTTTTTCGGTATACCGAGAACAGCAGCGATAAGGTAGAGTTGTTGGTATTCATTACGCCCAAAATACTGGATGACAACCTGGCGGTTCGCTGATGACAGTAGCTTCCAACTTGATACTTGTAGGCCCCATGGGAGCCGGAAAGACAACCATCGGCCGCCTGTTGGCGGCCGAGTTGTCACGTGATTTTTACGACACTGATCATGAAATACAGGAGCGCTGCGGGGCAGACATTCCATGGATTTTTGATGTTGAAGGTGAGGAGGGTTTCCGCCAGCGGGAGACTCAGATGATTCGCGAGCTGTCAGCTCGTAACGGCTTGGTCATTGCCACGGGTGGTGGTGCTGTGCTGCGCGAGGAAAACCGTCAAATACTGCGTGAGAGCGGTATCGTTATTTACCTGTGCATTACCGTCGAGCAGCAGCTCAAGCGTACCGCCCGCGACCGTAATCGCCCGCTGCTGCAGCGAGCCGACCGGGAGCAGGTACTGCGGGACATGTACCACCAGCGTGATCCGCTGTACCGGGCTACTGCAGATATCATTGTCCGCAGCGAGCGGCGCGGCCCGCGCAGCGTCGTCAGGAACATCGTGCGTCAGGTGAAAAACCTGGCTGCCCCATTAGAGAGCAAGGTCTGAAACCATGAGCCCATCCTCAGAGGTCGCTACGACCCTGCAAGTATCACTTGAAGAGCGCAGTTATCCGATTCACATAGCCCCGGGCCTGATCAGTCGTGCTGACTGCCTTGTGCCGTATCTCGCTGGGCGTCAGGTGATGATCGTCAGCGATGACAATGTTGCCCCGCTGTATCTGGAAGCGCTTACCTCGGCGTTGCCCGACGGGCTGGATGTGCGTGAGCTGGTTCTTCCCGCCGGTGAACAGCGCAAGAACCTGGCCTGCGTCGAGCGCATATGGACCGCACTGCTGGAGGCCGGCTTCAATCGTCGCTGCACCCTGGTGGCGCTGGGTGGCGGGGTGATTGGTGACATGGTGGGGTTTGCCGCGGCCTGCTATCAGCGAGGTGTGGCGTTTATCCAGGTGCCGACGACGTTGCTTGCTCAGGTGGACTCGTCGGTCGGGGGAAAGACTGGCGTCAACCATCCCCTCGGCAAGAACATGATCGGCGCGTTCTGGCAGCCTCGGACCGTTCTGATAGATACCAATAGTCTTTCTACGCTACCACCGCGGGAGCTATCGGCTGGTTTGGCAGAAGTCATTAAGTATGGGCTGATTCGCGACGCGCCTTTTCTCGCCTGGTTGGAAGAGCACATGACCGCGCTGCGGGCGCTTGACCCACAGGCGCTGGTGCATGCCATCGAGCGCAGCTGCAGGCTTAAAGCTGAGATTGTAGCCGAGGATGAGACAGAGCAGGGCGTGCGAGCGCTACTCAACCTCGGCCATACCTTTGGTCACGCCATTGAGACCCATCAGGGGTATGGCAGCTGGTTGCACGGCGAGGCCGTAGGCACTGGCATGCTGATGGCAGCAGAGCTTTCCCATCGCCTGGGCTGGCTTGACGACCAACAGGTGCGCAGGGTAGAAGCCGTTATTACCTCGGCCGGGCTACCGTTGGCGGCGCCGGCCGATATGGGGGCGGATGATTTTTTGGCCGTTATGCGTCTGGACAAGAAAAACCTCGATGATCGTCTTCGCCTTATCCTGCTGGAACAGCTGGGTAATGCCTGTGTGCATGACCAGACGCCTGGCGAAACATTACACCAGCTACTGGATGACTTTCCTCGCAACACATGATAGTTCGCAAATAGTGACCAGTAACGGTTTGAACTGATTCAGCCGAGCCCGAGAGATTACAATGCCCACCGCTTTGTCGGTGGGCATTGTCGTTTGTGACAGATAAAAAAATATCGCGAGAGTTTCGATATCGGTATAGTCTATGCGATATCGGCATGAGGCTGGGTTTTTAGAATGTAACGCCCGTGGCGGATTTATTTTCTTTCGAGGCATGCCTATGAATAAAGGTCTCCACCAGCCCAGCGAGTTTCGCGATAACTGCGGCTTTGGCCTGATCGCCCACATGCAGGGCGACGCCAGTCACGACCTGCTGCAGACCGCGATTGAATCGCTTACCTGCATGACTCACCGCGGCGGCATCGCCGCAGATGGCAAGACCGGCGACGGCTGCGGTCTGTTGTTCAAGATGCCGGACACCTTCATCCGTGAGGTGGCCAGGGAGTCGTTGGGCAACGAGCTTGGCGAACGCTTCGCAGTTGGCGTGGTGTTCCTTCCCGATGACGACGCCCGGGCAGCCCGTGCCACCGATGAGCTCGAAGCTCAGTTGACGGCCCAGGGTCTGAGTGTGCGGGGCTGGCGAGAGGTACCGGTGGATTCTTCCGTCTGTGGCTCCATGGCGCTGGCGTGTCTGCCGAGGATTTGTCAGGTGTTCGTCGAGCCGGGCCAACAAGAATATTTCGATGTTGCCCTGTTCATGGCGCGCCGCCTGGCGGAGCAAGCGCTCAGTGATGAGCCCGAGTTCTATGTCTGCTCGCTGTCTGCTGAGGTCATGTCTTACAAGGGCTTGGTAATGCCGGTGGATTTGCCGGCTTTCTATCGCGATTTGAGCGATCCGCGCCTGGCCACCGCTATTTGCGTCTTTCACCAGCGGTTCTCCACCAATACCGCGCCGCGCTGGCCGCTGGCTCAGCCATTTCGCCTGCTGGCGCACAATGGTGAGATCAACACCATTGAGGCCAACCGAGGCTGGGCCAATTCGCGCAAAGATAACTTTGTCAGTGAGCGGTTGCCGGATATCGCCGAGCTCGACGAGCTGGTCAATACCATGGGCTCCGATTCGTCGAGTATGGATAACATGCTGGAGCTGCTGCTGACCGGCGGAATGGAGCTGCATCGTGCGGTGCGCAGCATGATTCCGCCTGCCTGGCAGAACGTCGAGATCATGGACCCGGATCTGCGTGCTTTCTATGAATTCAGCTCTATGCACATGGAGCCCTGGGACGGCCCTGCTGGAGTGGTGCTGACCGATGGCCGCCAGGCGGTATGCATGCTAGATCGCAACGGCCTGCGTCCGGCGCGCTGGGTGATTACCCGTAACGGCTACATTACCCTCGCCTCAGAAGTCGGCACCTACGGCTACAGGCCTGAGGATGTCGTCGCCAAGGGGCGTGTGGGCCCGGGGCAGATTCTGGCGGTGGACACCCTGACCGGTGAGCTGCTGCACACCGCAGACGTGGATCAGCGTCTGAAATCGGCTTACCCCTACAAGCGCTGGCTCAAGCAGGAAGCCAGTTACTTGGAGTCTGCGCTAACTGAGCTTGCCCCCTTTGAGCACATGGCGCTGGACGTCCTCAACGAGCAGCAGAAGATGTTTATGGTCAGCTTCGAGGAGCGCGATCAGGTGTTGCGTCCGTTGGGTGAAAGCGGCCAGGAAGCGGTGGGCTCCATGGGTGACGATACCCCGATGGCAGTGCTGTCGCTCAAGTACCGGATGCTGACGGACTATTTTCGCCAGAAATTTGCTCAGGTGACCAACCCGGCCATCGATCCGCTGCGTGAATCCATCGTGATGTCGCTGGAGACCTGTTGTGGTCCGGAGTTGAATATCTTCCAGCTGACGCCTCAGCATGCTCACCGGTTGATTCTGACCACGCCGGTGCTGTCACCGCGCAAGTTCACTGCGCTGGTGTCCCGGCAGGATCCCGCGTTTGCCTGCCACACCCTGTCACTTGGTCACGACCCGGAGCACCAGGGCCTGAAGGACGCGATTCTCTCGCTGTGCCGGGACGCCGAGCAGGCAGCGCGTGGGGGCAAGGTGATTCTGGTGCTCTCTGATGCCGCCCTGCCCGAAGGACAAATTCCGGTGCATGCGGCGCTGGCAGTGGGCGCCATCCACCATCATCTGGCGAAGCTGGCACTGCGCCCGCGGGTTAATCTGGTGGTGGAAACTGGCTATGCTCGGGACGCACACCAGATGGCGGTGCTGTTTGGCGTGGGTGCAACTGCAGTCTATCCGTGGCTGGCCTATCAGGTCATGGCCGATATGCACCGCACCGGGGAGCTCACGGGCAACCCGGCAGATGCTCGTGAAAATTACCGTAAAGGATTGCAGAAGGGGCTGTATAAGATTCTGTCGAAGATGGGGGTCTCGACGCTGGCGTCCTATCGCGGATCGCAGTTGTTCGAGGCCGTGGGGCTGGCCTCGGAGGTCGTTGATCTGTGCTTTACTGGCATGGCATCGCGCATCGAAGGTACCGGCTTCGCTCAGCTGCAGTGGCAGCAGGAGGCGGTTGCCAAACATGCCTGGACGGCACGTAAGGGCATCACCCAAGGTGGCCTGATGAAGTATGTTCATGGCCAGGAATATCACGCCTTCAACCCGGATGTGGTCAAGTCGCTTCAGGAGGCCGTGCAAGAGCGCAGCTATGCCAAATGGAAGGTTTTTGCGCGGCTGGTCAATGAGCGTGTTCCGGCCACGCTGCGTGATCTGATGCGCCTCAAGCCTGCCGAACAGGCCGTGCCGCTGGACGAGATTGAGCCGGTCGAATCACTGCTGCTGCGCTTTGATAGTGCCGGTATGTCGCTTGGCGCGCTATCACCCGAAGCCCATGAGGCGCTGGCCCAGGCCATGAACGAAACCGGCGGGCGATCGAACTCGGGCGAAGGCGGAGAGGATCCGGCGCGTTACGGCACGCTGCGTAACTCCAAGATCAAGCAGATCGCATCTGGGCGCTTTGGCGTCACGCCATCCTATCTGGTCAACGCCGACGTGCTGCAGATTAAGGTCGCCCAAGGGGCCAAGCCTGGCGAAGGTGGGCAGCTGCCGGGCGGTAAGGTAAATGCGCTGATCGCTCGGCTGCGCCATGCCGTGCCCGGTGTCACGCTGATTTCGCCACCGCCGCATCACGATATCTATTCCATCGAGGATTTGGCTCAGCTGATCTTCGATCTCAAGCAAATCAATCCCGAGGCCCAGGTGTCGGTCAAGCTGGTCTCCGAGCCGGGCATCGGCACTATTGCCACCGGCGTGGCCAAGGCCTACGCTGACCTGATTACGGTGTCTGGCTACGACGGTGGCACCGCGGCCAGTCCGCTGACCTCGATCAAGCATGCCGGAAGTCCCTGGGAGCTGGGGCTGCCCGAGGTGCACCAGGCCCTGCGTATCAATGGTCTGCGCGAGAAGATTCGCCTGCAAACTGACGGCGGCCTGAAGACCGGCCTCGACGTAGTCAAGGCGGCGATTCTTGGTGCCGAGAGCTTCGGCTTTGGCACCGCGCCGATGGTAGCGCTGGGCTGCAAATATCTGCGTATCTGCCACCTCAACAACTGTCCAACCGGCGTAGCAACCCAGAACCAGTTCCTGCGCGATGAGCACTTCCTCGGCACCGTGGATATGGTGAAACACTACTTCCGCTTTATTGCCGAAGAAGTGCGCGAATTGATGGCGCTGCTTGGCGTGCGCCAGCTGACCGAGTTGATCGGGCGTACCGATCTGCTTGAGATCATTGAAGGCGCCACCGCTTCCCAGCGGCGCCTGGACCTGACGCCGCTACTGGCGAATGATTACGTGCCGGCCGACGCGCCGCATTTTTGCCAGATCAGTCACAACACTCCCCATGATCCGGGTGCCAAGAATTTGGAGGTGCTTGAAGCACTGAAAGAGGCCATTGAAAACAGGTCCGGCGGTGATGTTTCCTTTGGCATTACCAACTGCGATCGTAGCGTGGGTGCGCGGATTTCCGGCGTGATCGCTAAGCGTCACGGCGAGCAGGGGCTGAAGGATGCGCCAATCACTCTGCGCTTCAAGGGTGTGGCCGGTCAGAGCTTCGGGGTCTGGAATGCCAAGGGCCTGAACATGTATCTCGAGGGCGATGCCAACGATTACGTAGGCAAGGGCATGAATGGCGGTAAGCTGGTCATCGTGCCGCCAGCAGGCAGTAGCTTCGAGACTCATCACACGGCGATTATCGGCAATACCTGTCTGTACGGCGCCACCGGCGGCCAGCTCTTCGCCGCAGGCACGGCGGGCGAGCGCTTTGCAGTACGCAATTCCGGCGCCCATGCGGTAATCGAAGGTGTTGGTGATCACTGTTGCGAGTACATGACGGGCGGCCTGGTGGCGGTATTGGGTGAGACCGGCGATAACTTCGGCGCCGGCATGACTGGAGGCTTTGCCTACGTGCTCGACGAGGAGCGCATCTTTGTCGACAAGGTCAACCATGAGCTGGTGGGTATTCACCGCATCAATATTGAGGCCATGGAAGCTCATCGACGCCACCTGCGAGAAGTTATCGAGGAGTATGTGGCCGAAACCGCCTCACCACGCGGCCGGGCGATTCTCGAAGACTTCAGCGACTATGTGCGCCACTTTTGGCTGGTCAAGCCCAAGGCAGCAAGCCTGAGCAGTTTGCTGGATCAATCACGGCACCAGCCGGAATGAGCCTGCAAACCACTACGGTTGTAAGCATAGCGTGGAGGAAACCGTCGATGTCCCGTTCCGCACTCAGTCAAGGAGCCAGCGCATGGCCAGTCGCCTGAACAACGATTTTCAATTTATTGATGTAGGACGCCAGGACCCGGCCAAGAAGCCGGCGCGCAGCCGCGTTCGGCAGTTTGCCGAAATCTACGAGCCCTATGAGCCCCAGTCGGCAGCGGCTCAGGCCCATCGCTGTCTGCACTGCGGCAATCCGTACTGCGAGTGGAAGTGCCCAGTGCACAACTATATTCCCAGCTGGCTGCAGCTGGTCAGCGAGGGCAGTATTCTCGAGGCCGCCGAGCTTTCGCACCTCACCAACTCCTTGCCTGAGGTGTGCGGACGGGTCTGCCCCCAGGACCGGCTGTGCGAAGGAGACTGCACACTTAATGACGGCTTTGGGGCGGTAACCATCGGCTCGATCGAGAAGTACATCACCGATACCGCCTTTGCCATGGGCTGGCGGCCGGACATGAGCCAGGTGATCAAGACCGGTAAACGGGTAGCTATCGTGGGTGCCGGACCGGCGGGGCTCGGCTGCGCTGACATCCTGGTGCGCAACGGCGTCACGCCGGTGCTGTTCGACAGGCACCCGCAGATCGGCGGGCTGCTGACCTTCGGCATTCCCGAGTTCAAGCTCGAGAAAACTGTGATGGAGCGCCGCCGTGCGGTGTTCAAGGAAATGGGCATGGAGTTTCGTCTCGGCGTGGAGGTTGGGCGCGATATTGCCTTCGAGACGTTGCTTGAGGAGTTTGATGCGGTGTTTCTCGGCATGGGTACCTACACTGCCATGAAGGGCGGCTTCCCCGGTGAGGATTTGCCCGGGGTTCACAAGGCGCTCGACTACTTGATCGCTAACGCTAATCACTGCCTGGGCGTTGAAACTTCGATCGGGGACTATGTGTCGCTCAAGGGGCAGAAGGTGTTGGTGTTGGGTGGCGGTGATACTGCCATGGACTGTAACCGGACCGCGGTTCGACAGGGTGCTTTGAACGTGACCTGTGCCTATCGTCGCGACGAGGTCAACATGCCGGGGTCGCGGCGCGAGGTAAACAATGCCCGGGAAGAGGGCGTCGAGTTTCTGTTCAATCGCCAGCCCGTGGCGGTGGTGGGCGAAGGGCAAGTCGAGGGCGTCAAGGTGGTGCGTACGCGTCTCGGCGCGCCGGACGAAAACGGACGGCAGCGCCCTGAGGTGGTGCCGGGCTCCGATGAGTTTATTCCCGCCGATGCGGTAGTGATTGCCTTCGGTTTCCAGCCGAGCCCGGCGACCTGGTTCGAGGCCTTCGGCATCGACCTGGATGAGCTTGGGCGGGTCAAGGCCCCCGAGCGCGGCGACTTCGCCTTTCAGACCAGCAATGCCAGGGTGTTTGCCGGTGGCGACATGGTGCGCGGTTCGGATCTGGTGGTTACTGCAATCCATGAGGGCCGTCAGGCGGCGGAAGGAATTCTCGACTACCTGGGTGTGTGATCTCTGGTGCATTGAGCCCTCGCTTTTCAACCCAGGCCCGGAGCAGGGTCAGGGGTGTGGCGATCAAAATTGAGCCTAAGGTCGCAGCCTGCTATCCTATCGTCCCATCCTGGCGCGGCTTTCTGCCGGGCCTACCGATCATGTTTCGACAGGTTCTCCATGACACGATATATCTTCGTGACCGGCGGCGTTGTGTCCTCTCTTGGCAAGGGCATTGCATCGGCTTCGCTGGCGGCGATTCTCGAGGCCCGCGGCCTCAAGGTCACCATGCTCAAGCTTGACCCTTACATCAATGTGGACCCGGGCACCATGAGCCCTTTCCAGCACGGCGAGGTGTTCGTCACCGAAGATGGCGCCGAGACGGACCTGGATCTTGGCCACTACGAACGCTTCATTCGCACGCGGATGACCCAGCGCAACAACTTCACCACCGGCCGTGTCTATGAGCATGTGCTGCGCCGAGAGCGGCGCGGTGATTACCTGGGTGGTACTGTGCAGGTGATTCCGCATATTACCGACGAGATAAAGCGTCGAGTGTATGAAGGTGGCGAAGGCTTTGACGTGGCGCTGGTGGAAATCGGTGGCACCGTAGGTGATATCGAATCACTGCCGTTTCTGGAGTCGATCCGTCAGATTCGAAGCGAGCTGGGAGCCAGCCGTGCACTCTTCATGCACCTGACGTTGGTGCCCTATATCAAGACCGCCGGTGAGACCAAGACCAAGCCAACCCAGCACAGTGTCAAGGAGCTGCGCACCATCGGTATTCAGCCCGATATCCTGATCTGTCGCAGCGAGGTGGAGCTGGAAGCCACCGAGCGGCGTAAGATTGCGCTGTTCACCAACGTTGAAGAGCGAGCGGTGGTACCGCTGCGCGACGCCGATACCATCTACCGTATTCCGCTGATGCTTCACGAGCACGGTCTGGACGAAATCGTCTGCGAGAAGATGCGTCTCGAAGCAGAGCCGGCCGACCTGAACGAATGGGTGCATGTGCTGGATGCCAAGCTGAATCCGCTCAAGTCGATCAATATTGCCATGGTTGGCAAGTACATGGAGCTGCTCGACGCCTACAAGTCGCTGAACGAAGCGCTGACTCACGCTGGTATCCAGACGCGTGTGAAGGTTAACGTCGACTATATTGACTCGGAAGATATCGAACATCATGGTACTGGGCGTCTGGCGGACAAAGACGCCATTCTGGTACCCGGCGGTTTTGGCGAGCGCGGCGTGGAAGGCAAGATTGCTGCTGCGCGTTTCGCCCGCGAGAACAACATTCCGTATCTGGGCATCTGCCTTGGCATGCAGGTGGCGGTGATCGAGTTTGCGCGAAACGTTATGGGCTGGGAGGATGCCAGTTCCACCGAGTTCACCCACGGCACTCTGCATCCGGTAGTCGGCCTGATTACCGAGTGGATCAGCCCAGAGGGCAAGATCGAGTTGCGCGATGAGGCCTCGGATCTTGGCGGCACCATGCGTCTGGGCGGGCAGGTATGCCGCCTGACGGCGGGCTCAAAGGCCCGTGAGGCCTATGGCCGTGACGAGATCGTTGAGCGCCACCGCCACCGTTACGAGGTCAACAATCAGTTTGTTGATGAGCTGCAGAAAGCCGGTCTGGTGGTGTCTGGGCGCAGTGCCGACAACTCTCTGGTGGAGATGGTCGAGCTGCCCGATCATCCCTGGTACCTGGCCTGTCAGTTCCATCCTGAGTTTACCTCGACGCCGCGAGATGGCCATCCGCTGTTTACCGGCTTCATCAATGCGGCGCTTGAGCACAAGGCGGTACGCAACCGAGCTCATGCCAGTCCTCAGGAGTAACGACGATGACAGCCGAGCGTATGGTTGAGTTTGCCGGTATCCGGGTGGGCAACCAGCTGCCGCTGGTGCTGTTTGGCGGCATGAATGTGCTCGAGTCCCGTGAGCTGGCGCTTGATGTGGCCCGGCAGTATGTCGAGGTGACTACTCGCCTCGGCATCCCCTATGTGTTCAAGGCCAGTTTTGACAAAGCGAATCGCAGCTCGATGCATTCCTATCGCGGCCCCGGGTTGGACAAGGGGCTGGAGATTCTTGCCGAGATCAAGTCGCGCTTCGGCGTGCCGATCATTACCGATGTGCATGAGCCAGCCCAGGCGGCAGTTGCCGCTGAAGTGGCGGATGTGATCCAGCTGCCGGCCTTTCTGGCGCGCCAGACGGATCTGGTGGTCGCCATGGCGCAGACTGGTGCGGTAATCAATATCAAAAAGCCGCAGTTTCTGGCGCCCCACGAGATGCGCCATATTCTGGGCAAGTTCGAAGAAGCGGGTAACTCGCGCCTGTTGCTGTGTGAGCGCGGCTCGAGCTTTGGCTACAACAACCTGGTTGTCGATATGCTTGGGTTTGGTGACATGAAGCAGACCGGCTATCCGCTGCTGTTTGATGTGACGCACTCCCTGCAGCGTCCCGGTGGTCGCGCTGATAGTGCCGACGGGCGTCGTGAGCAGGTGGCTGAACTTGCCCGCGCAGGTGTGGCGGTGGGTCTGGCCGGGCTCTTCCTGGAAGCTCATCCGGACCCTGACAACGCCAAGTGCGACGGGCCTTGTGCCCTGCCACTGGCTAAGCTTGAGCCGTTTCTGGCTCAGCTCAAGGCCATTGATGCGCTGGTAAAAAGTTTTGCGCCTCTGGAGATTTCCTGAGGGCGGTCTGAGTTTTTGCTTTGCAATTAATAAGGACGATAAAAATGACTAAAATCGTTGATATTCGCGCCCTTGAGGTGCTCGATTCCCGCGGCAATCCGACCATCCAGGCCGAAGTACGGTTGGAAAGTGGTGCCAGCAGTACTGCCTGTGCGCCCAGTGGTGCATCCACGGGTTCCCGCGAAGCGCTGGAGTTGCGCGATGGCGACACGTCGCGTTATTTAGGCAAGGGCGTGCTCAAGGCTGTGGAGGCGGTTAATACTCGAATTCGCGAGCGACTGCTGGGCATGGATGCGCGGGATCAGCGCGGCCTGGATGAGGCCATGTGCGCGCTGGACGGCACTGACAACAAGGAAGTGCTGGGCGCCAACGCGATTCTTGCCGTTTCGCTGGCAGCCGCTCACGCTGCAGCCCAGGCCAAAGGTATGCCACTCTATGCACACATCGCCGAGCTTTACGGTAAGCCGGGTGAGTACCTGATGCCGGTGCCGATGATGAATATCATCAATGGTGGTGAGCATGCCGACAACAACGTGGATATTCAGGAGTTCATGGTTCAGCCGGTGGGCGCGGCGAACTTCAGTGAAGGTCTGCGTATGGGT
This sequence comes from Halomonas sp., assembly GCF_052095765.1. Classification (GTDB taxonomy): domain Bacteria; phylum Pseudomonadota; class Gammaproteobacteria; order Pseudomonadales; family Halomonadaceae; genus Halomonas. The sequence continues at coordinate 11,703 of NZ_JBQDJZ010000019.1, read as the reverse complement.
GCCGAGATTTTCCATGCGCTGAAGAAGGTGCTGTCGGATCGCGGGCTTTCCACCTCGGTAGGTGATGAGGGCGGTTTTGCGCCGAACCTGTCGTCCAGCGCCGAAGCGCTGGCTGTGATCAAGCAGGCGGTGTCTGATGCCGGCTATGCGTTGGATCGTGACGTGACCCTGGCACTGGACTGCGCATCCAGCGAGTTCTACAAGGATGGCCGTTACTCGCTGTCTGGCGAAGGCAAAGAATACGATGCCGCTGGCTTTACCGAGTATCTTGCTGGCCTGTGCGATGAGTATCCGATTGTCTCCATCGAGGACGGTATGGATGAGTCCGATTGGGACGGCTGGAAAATGCTGACCGACAAACTGGGTGACCGGGTGCAGCTGGTGGGTGATGACTTGTTCGTGACCAATACCCGGATTCTCAAGCGTGGTGTCGATGAAGGTATCGGTAACTCGATTCTGATCAAGTTCAACCAGATCGGCTCGCTTTCCGAGACGTTGGAAGCCATCCGCATGGCTCAGGACGCCGGTTTTACGGCGGTCATTTCGCACCGTTCCGGTGAGACCGAGGACACCACCATTGCTGATCTAGCGGTGGGTACATCGGCAGGCCAGATCAAGACCGGCTCGCTATGTCGCAGTGATCGCGTGGCCAAGTACAATCGTTTGCTGGCAATTGAAAGTGAGCTGGGTGACCGCGCAGGCTACCCAGGTCGCAGTGCCATTAAAGGGCAGTAGTGAAAGATAATGCTCCTTGACTCTTGCGCCATGTGTATATTGTTCACTGTTGCTGCCTGTCATGTTGCATCATCTGCTGCAATAATATATGCAGCAGGTAAGACATCATCAGGTCTTCTGCAAGAGTTCTGCAAGAGTAAGAGGTGCGCTCAGTGTGACAGGATGTTGGTTCTGAGCTGGAAGTCACCAGGGAGTCGGGCGAAGGATTCGCTCAAGGGAGTGCAGGACGCAGGCGGCCTTCGGGCCGCTTTTTTTTGCATGAAATAAACCGATAGCTTTGGCTATCGGTTGTGTGGTGACTTGCTGGATCAGCGCTCCAGATACTTCAGCTTGTCAGGCTTGCCGTCCCACTCTTCGGCATCGGGCAGGGGATCTTGCTTTTCGGCTATGTTGGGCCACACTTCGGCAAGCTCGGCGTTGAGCTCAATAAAGACTTCCTGGCCATCCGGCAGCTCGTCTTCTGAGTAGATGGCCTCGGCTGGGCACTCAGGCTCACAAAGTGCACAGTCGATGCACTCGTCGGGGTGTATCACCAGAAAGTTCGGGCCTTCGTAGAAGCAGTCCACGGGGCAGACTTCGACACAGTCGGTATATTTGCACTTGATACAGTTGTCGACGACGACGAATGTCATGTGGCTCTTCCTTGTGGGGTCCGGTATTCGATGGACTTGCCCGGCAGCAGGCAAGCCTAAGTTATGCTTTTATGGAATAAGAATATGATTTTTTATTCCAGTGTTTTGTTCTGGATTTATTTTAGACGCCCGCGTGTTGCCGGGCAAGTGTCTTCAGGCGCCAGAGTGTCGCAGCACGATGATTTTTTCTATAGCTGTTCTTTCCAGTCTTGCAGCCATTCCAGCGCCTGACGCGGCGTCATATCGTCAAGTGGCAGCCCGATCAATCCCTCAATCAGCGGGTGCGGAGCACTGGCGAACATGTCGCTCTGCTGTGGCGTATCAGGTGTCATTCGGCAGCCAATGCCGTGCTGACTCTGGTCGATTTCTAGCTGCTCCAGTTGGTGCAACTTTTCACGGGCTCGGGCAATCACGTCTTTAGGTACGCCAGCTAGCATGGCGACTTGAAGTCCGTAGCTCTGACTTGCAGGGCCATCCTCCACGCGATGCATGAAAACAATGCCATCATTGTGCTCGGCGGCGGTCAGGTGCACGTTGACCACGCCATCCAGCTGCTCGGGCAGTGCGGTCATTTCAAAATAGTGGGTGGCAAATAGAGTGAAGGAACGGCTTCGGGTCAGGTATTCGGCGCTTGCCCAGGCCAGCGACAGGCCATCGAAGGTGCTGGTACCGCGACCGATTTCGTCCATCAGCACCAGGCTTTGCTCGGTGGCGTTGTGCAGGATGTTGGCAGTTTCGGTCATTTCCACCATAAACGTGGAGCGTCCTCCGGCCAGGTCGTCTGATGAACCGATTCGGGTAAAGATGCGGTCTACCGGCCCGATAGTGGCGGCTTCGGCGGGTACGAAACTGCCGGTGTGGGCGAGCAGGGTGATCAGTGCCGCCTGGCGCATGTAAGTCGACTTACCGCCCATGTTGGGTCCGGTGATGATCAGCATGCGGCGCTGGTCGTCCATGATCAGATCGTTAGGCACGAAGGGAGTGTCGCTGACCTGCTCAACCACAGGGTGGCGTCCGCCACGGATATCGATGCCGGGTGTTTCCGACAGCGATGGTGCCACGAACTCCAGCGCCTGGGCGCGCTCGGCCAAGGTCGCCAATACGTCGAGGCTAGCCAAGGCGCGACCGCAGGTCTGCAGGCCCTGAAGCTCGGTGTTCAGGGTGTCGAGCAGGCCGTCATAGAGCAGCTTTTCCCGGGCCAGTGCGCGGGACTTGGCTGACAGTGCCTTGTCTTCGAATTCCTTGAGTTCGGGGATGATAAAGCGCTCGGCATTTTTGAGCGTCTGGCGGCGGATGTAGTCAACCGGCACATCGCCAGAGAAGGCCCTGGAAATTTCAATGTAGTAGCCATGCACGCGGTTGTAGCCCACCTTGAGTGCGCTCAGCCCCGTGCGTTCGCGTTCGCGCTGCTCAAGCTCGATCAGATAGTCCCCAGCGTTTTCGACCAGGCCGCGATACTCGTCGAGCTCGGCATCGAAGCCGTCGGCAATCACGCCGCCGTCACGCAGTACCACCGGTGGATTCTCGATCAGCGCGCGGGCTAGGGTGTCACTGAGCTCGGGCCAGGGCTGAACTCTTGGCCTGAGGTCGTCCAGCAAGGTGCTACCGCCGTGGTCCGTTGCATGGCAATAGTGTGCCAGCGCGTCGTGGAGTGCCGGCAGAATGGCCAGGGCATCACGCAGCCGTGCGAGGTCGCGGGGGCGGGCGCTGTGGAGCGCCACCCGGGAAAGGATGCGCTCCACATCGCCGATACCCTTGAGTAGTTCGCGCAGGTTGGAAAATCCGTCGTGATCAAGCAAGGCGGCAATCGCGGCCTGACGGTTTCTGATGTGAGCCAGGTCCCTCAGTGGCCGGTTCAGCCAGCGCTTGAGGAGTCGTGAGCCCATGGCGGTGCTGGCAGTATCCAGCACACTGGCCAGGGTATTGTCAGCTCCGCCACCGAGGTTGCTGTCGATTTCTAAATTGCGGCGGCTGGCGGTGTCGATTACCACGGCCTCGTCGCGGTTCTCAACGCTCAGCTCGGTCACGTGGGGTAGCCGTGAGCGCTGGGTGTCACGGGCATAGTCGATCAGCACACCGGCGGCGGTCACTGCAGCGCTCAGGTGCGCGCAGCCGAAGCCGCGCAGATCCTGGACGCCAAACTGGTCGCACAGCAGGCGGTTGGCGCTGTCCTGCTCAAACAACCAGTCGCTCTGGCGTTTCAGTCCACGGCGGTCGCGCAGGGCGGCAGGTAGGGTAAAGCTTTCTGCAACCAGCAATTCAGCAGGGTCGAGTCGGGCTAACTCAGAAAGCATCTCGCTTTCATCGCTGAGTTCCAGCACGCTGAAGCGTCCGCTGGACAGCTCCAGCCAGGCCAAGCCATGGCGGTCAGCTGTGGCATGAATGGCTACCAGCAGGTTGTCGCGGCGGGCGTCGAGCAGGGCCTCGTCATGCAGGGTGCCGGGGGTAACAATACGAACGACCTTGCGTTCCACTGGGCCCTTGGAGGTTGCTGGGTTGCCAATCTGCTCGCAGATGGCCACGGACTCACCGGCCTGAACCAAGCGGGCCAGATAGCCTTCGGCGCTATGGTAAGGCACACCGGCCATAGGGATGGGTTGCCCACCGGATTGGCCGCGGCTTGTCAGGGTGATATCAAGCAGGGCAGCTGCACGTTTGGCATCATCGTAAAACAGTTCATAGAAATCGCCCATGCGGTAGAACAGCAGGACCTCGGGGTGGTCGTGCTTGATCTTGAGGTACTGAACCATCATAGGAGTATGTGTCGGCTTGGCAGGAGAGGCCAGGTCGTTCATGGGATATCGCTCGTTGTTCCGGGGCTTAAAGCAGGATTTGGGCCGGGCCTGAAGCCTTGGCTCTGCAGGCAGGCCACTGGCCATGAGAAAGATGATGTCCGCAGCATATCATGTACTGACGGCCGGGCCTGAACCCGTCAACTGAACCGTTACTGATGCATCCTGTCCCATACCCTGTGCCAGAAGTCAGCACAGTGCGGCTTCTGATCGTTACCTCTATGCTTGGACTACACAGGAGCGACAGCCATGGATATTGTACGTTTGGTATTTGCCATTCTTCTGCCGCCGGTGGGTGTATTCCTACAGGTCGGTTTGGGACTGCAGTTCTGGGTCAACATACTGCTGACACTGCTGGGATATATTCCCGGTATTGTTCATGCGGTGTGGATCATCGCCAGGCGCTGATGATTTAGCGCGGCGCCGGGGTGCCACCAGTCAATCGCTATTATCAGCCATTTTGGGAGGTGCTGAGTGCCGCATACCATAGAGTCGTTGTCGCAGCTGGGCGCTGAAGCATTGGCCCAGCAGCTGGGTGAGAAGTGTCTTGCTGCTCGGCGTGAAGTGACTTGCGCGGAGTCCTGTACCGGCGGAGGTGTGGCCAGTGCGATAACAGACATTGCCGGTAGCTCGAGCTGGTTTGACACCGGCTATGTCACCTATTCCAATACTGCCAAAACGCGTCTGCTGGGCGTTTCACCGGCGCTGCTGGAGGCTCATGGCGCGGTTAGTCGAGAGGTTGTGCTGGCCATGGTAGAAGGTGCCTGCCGGGACAGCGGGGCGCATCTGGGGGTTGCTGTCAGCGGGGTGGCTGGTCCGGATGGGGGGAGTGAGGCCAAGCCGGTCGGCACGGTATGGTTTGCTTGGGGCGCTCTGGGGGACTTGAAAGCTGAGTGCTTTCATCTGCTGGGCGATCGGGCGGCGGTGCGTCAGCAGGCGGTAAAGCTGTCGCTGGCGATGCTGCTGACCTGCCTTGATGACTGATCCGGCCTCTCGAGTGAAGTTCTGTTCACGGCACTGAGTTCACAGGACTGGCGCAGGGCATTTTTTTTCGCCATACTACTGTTCAACCATACAGCGTTGGGCTGGCGCTTCTGCCGGTCCAGATCCGCTAAGTTACTGCCGTTTGCGGCGGCTATTCCAGGAGGTCACCATGGCTCAGGATGACAATCGCACCAAGGCGCTGAATGCAGCGCTCTCGCAGATCGACCGCCAGTTCGGCAAGGGCACCGTGATGCGTTTGGGTGACGCGCCGCGGGTGGTCATGCCATCGGTTTCCACCGGCTCGCTGGGGCTGGATATTGCCCTTGGCATTGGTGGTCTGCCCATGGGGCGGGTGGTGGAAATTTTCGGCCCGGAGTCGTCGGGAAAGACAACGCTGACACTGTCGGTGATTGCCCAGGCCCAGAAGCAGGGCAAGGTATGTGCATTTATTGACGCTGAGCATGCGTTGGACCCGAGTTATGCTGAGAAGCTGGGTGTCAATCTGGATGACCTGCTGGTCTCACAGCCTGACACTGGTGAGCAGGCCCTGGAAATCTGCGACATGCTGGTGCGCTCCGGTGGTGTTGATGTGATCATCATCGACTCGGTAGCCGCGCTGACGCCGCGGGCCGAAATTGAAGGCGAAATGGGCGATGCCCACGTTGGCCTGCAGGCGCGCCTGATGTCCCAGGCGCTGCGTAAGATTACCGGCAACATCAAGAATGCCAATTGTCTGGTGGTGTTCATCAACCAGATCCGCATGAAGATTGGCGTCATGTTCGGCAGCCCCGAGACCACCACCGGTGGTAATGCGCTGAAGTTCTATTCCAGTGTGCGCCTGGATATCCGGCGTACCGGCTCGGTCAAGCAAGGCGATGAAGTGACCGGCAACGAAACCCGGGTCAAAGTGGTCAAGAATAAGGTGGCACCGCCGTTCCGCCAGGCTGAGTTCCAGATTCTCTATGGCAAGGGCATCTATCACGCCGGTGAAGTGATCGACCTGGGGGTGCAGTGTGACCTGGTCGGAAAGTCTGGCGCCTGGTACAGCTATAAAGGCAACAAGATCGGTCAGGGCAAGGCCAACTCTGCCCAGTATCTTGAGGATAATCCCAAGATACTGGAAGAAATCGAAGCGGGTATTCGTGCCCAGCTGCTGGCCCAGCCGGATACCAAGCCGGAAAGTGCTGAGCCGGAACAGGCCGAGGCAGCCGATGAACAAAGCAGTGGCGACCTGCTGTAACGCGGTGTGTTGAACGTGTGCTCAGCGACTACGTTACCTCGCGATGATGCCATTCGCTTTCTGGCGCGTCGCGAGTACTCCAGAGCAGAGCTCTGGCAGCGGTTGAGTGCTAAGGGGCACGCTGCTGAAGCGATTGAAGCCTGCCTGGACTCACTGGTCGAGCTGGACCTGCAAAGTGATTCCCGCTTTGCAGAGAGCTTCGTGCGCTCGCGGGTATTGCGCGGCCAAGGACCAAGGCGCATCTGTGCGGATCTTGGCCAGCGCGGCGTCGGCAGGGCGCTGATCAGTGAGGCGCTGCAAGCTGTCGAGGTCGAAGTGGACTGGTTTGAGCTGGCGTCAGAGGTGTTGGCGCGTCGCTTTGCCGATCCGGGAGATACCCTGAAAGACCGTGCGCGTCGCGAGCGCTTTCTGGTCGGGCGCGGCTTTGATTTTGATCAACTGCGTCATGCCATGAGCCATGCCTGGGACGACAGCTGAGCCGGTATACTGGCTGTCGCGTTCGTTGCCATCTCAATCGCCCCCTGTAGTCCGGCCGCGACTGCGTTATAATAGCGCCCTTTGCGAAGCAAGCACTGGGCCATCCTTCTTTCTTTAGCGGGTTAGTCCTTTCGGTTTGCCCGGCATCCTGCAGTGGCGTCAACACTGTATTCAAGGTTGACCGGCTTTCAGTCGCGGGCCCTTCAGCGTTCGCCTGTATTATCGAGTGCTTTCTCCTGTTCTCGGGTGGCCCGGACTGACATCCAGCCCCCATGCCTTTCGCCACGGACATTTCATGAAAAGCGCAGCTATCAGACAAGCCTTTCTGGACTTTTTCGAGCAGCAGGGGCATACCATTGTGCCTTCCAGTTCGCTCGTCCCGGGTAACGACCCTACCTTGCTGTTCACTAATGCCGGGATGGTACCGTTCAAGGATGTCTTCCTGGGGCGCGACCCGCGCAGCTACGTGCGCGCAACGTCATCACAGCGCTGCGTGCGCGCTGGTGGCAAGCACAATGACCTGGACAATGTGGGCTACACCGCGCGTCATCACACCTTTTTCGAGATGCTGGGTAACTTCAGCTTTGGCGATTACTTCAAGCGTGAGGCGATCCAGTTTGCTTGGAAGTTCCTGACCGAAGAACTGGGGCTTCCCAAGGAAAAGCTGTGGGTCACCGTGCACATCAGCGATGATGAGGCCGAGCGTATCTGGAAAGACGAGATGGGCATCGACCCAGAGCGCTTCTCGCGCCTCGATGAAGACAACTTCTGGCAGATGGGCGATACCGGCCCCTGCGGGCCGAGCTCTGAAATCTTCTATGATCATGGCCCTGAGGTCTGGGGCGGCCCACCAGGCAGCCCGGAGGAGGATGGTGACCGCTATATCGAGATCTGGAACCTGGTGTTCATGCAGTTCGATCGCGATGCCCAGGGTAATCTCAACCCCTTGCCCAAGCCGTCGATTGACACGGGCATGGGACTCGAGCGTGTCGCTGCGGTCATGCAGGGTGTGCACTCCAATTACGAGATCGACCTGTTCCAGAACCTGCTAGCGGCGGCGGCCGAAGCCACTGGGCATACCGATACCAGTACACCCTCGTTGCGCGTGATTGCCGATCATATTCGCTCCTGCTCCTTCCTGGTCGTGGACGGCGTCTTGCCGTCCAATGAAGGGCGTGGCTACGTGCTGCGGAGAATCATTCGTCGTGCCATCCGTCACGGCCACAAGCTCGGTGCAACGGGCAGCTTCTTTCATCAGCTGGTGGCATCGCTGGACGCTGAGATGGGCGAGGCCTACCCGGAATTGCGTAGCGCTCGTGACCAGATCGAACGTGTGCTGCTCAAGGAAGAAGAGCAGTTTGCCCGTACCCTGGATAACGGGATGAAGCTGCTTGAGGAGGCGCTGTCTGCGCTCAAGGGCGACATCCTGCCCGGTGAAACCATCTTCAAACTGTATGATACCTATGGTTTTCCGTTTGATCTGACAGCAGACGTGTGTCGTGAGCGCGAGGTGTCACTCGATGAGCTGGGCTTTGAACGCGAGCTTGAAGCGCAGAGGAATCGGGCCCGCGCCGCCAGCCAGTTTGGCGCGGACTATGGCGTTGCTCTTAAGCTCGACGGGGAGACACTGTTTAGCGGTTATGAGCAGCTGGAAGACAGCGCCACAGTGACCGCAATTGCTGACAGCGAGGGCAATGCGCTGGTCAGCCTGGCGCCGGGCCAGCAGGGCGTGGTGGTGCTGGATCGCACGCCGTTTTACGGTGAGTCTGGCGGCCAGGTTGGGGATACCGGTTATCTTGAGACAGCAAACGGACGCTTTGCTGTCGAAGATACGCAGAAACAGGGCGGCCATCACCTGCACCAGGGTCGCCTGCTTGAGGGTGAGCTTAAAGTGGGTGCTGCGGTTACGCCAAAAGTTGATCCGGGCCTGCGGGCAGCCATTGTGCGGAACCACTCAGCGACGCACTTGCTTCACAAGGCGCTCACCATGGTGCTGGGGGATCATGTGCAGCAGAAGGGTTCGCTGGTGACCTCAGAGCGACTGCGCTTTGACTTCAGTCACTTTGAGCCTGTATCTACCGCGCAGCTTGAGGAGATAGAGCGCCTGGTCAATGAGCAGGTATTGGCCAATGCGCAAACGCAGATCGAGTCGATGACACTGGATGAAGCCAAGGCCCGGGGTGCGGCGGCGCTGTTCGAGGCCAAGTACGCCGACAGCGTTCGCGTGCTGACCATTGGTGCCGATGACTTTTCGATAGAGCTGTGCGGCGGTACCCATGTGACACGCAGCGGCGATATCGGCTGCTTTCATATCGTTGCCGAGAGCGGTATTGCCAGTGGCGTGCGTCGTATTGAAGCCATTTCTGGCCAGGCGGCACTGGACCATTTTGGCCTGCAGGAAGCTCGAGTGGCCCGCATCGGCGCGCGGCTCAAGGTCAAACCGGACCAGGTTGAAGAGCGTGTCGAGTCACTGGTGGAGCGCAGTCGTCGCCTTGAAAAGGAGGTCGAGCAGCTCAAGGCCAAACTGGCGAGAGCAGAAGGTAGCGATATGGTCAGTGAGGCTCAGGATGTTCAGGGCATCAAGGTGCTGGCAAAACGGCTTGAGGGTGTCTCGGGTAAAGAGCTGCGCGGCCTGCTGGATCAGCTCAAGAGTCAGCTTGGCTCTGGCATTATAGTATTGGGCGTGGCCGATGAGTCTGCGGGCAAAGTCAGCCTAATTGCTGGGGTAACGGATGACCTGACTGCGCGGGTCAAGGCTGGTGCGCTGGTCAATCATGTGGCGTCCCAGGTAGGCGGAAAGGGCGGGGGGCGTGCTGATATGGCCCAGGCCGGTGGCAGCGACGTGGCCGGGTTGGCTGACGCACTGGGTAGCGTACCTGGCTGGGTAGAAAGCCAGCTGTAGCACTGATTACAGGAGCTTGTGTCGACTGGGTCGGTTTTCCCCGGCCCTAGTGAATGCAGCTTACGCGAATTTTATTTTCACTCATGGGTACCGAAAGGACCCGCTGCACGAGGGAAAAACAGGTTATGGCACTATTCGTACAGAAATACGGCGGCTCTTCGGTAGGCTCGGTCGAGCGTATCAAGGCCGTCGCAGAGAGAGTCAAAGACTTTCGTGACGCTGGTCATCAGGTTGTGGTGGTGCTGTCAGCCATGAGCGGCGAGACCAACCGGCTGATTGCGCTGGCTAACGAAATCAACGATGCCCCCACACCCCGTGAGATGGACATGCTGGTGTCGACTGGCGAGCAGGTCACCATATCGCTGCTGGCCATGGCGCTGCATAAGTTGGGAGTGCCGGCCACGTCTTACACCGGCTCCCAGGTTGGAATCCTGACAGACAGTTCGCACACGAAGGCGCGTATCCAGCGAATCGAAACTGATGAAATGCGAGAAGACCTCGATGGTGGCAAGGTGGTCGTGGTGGCGGGTTTCCAGGGGGTCGATACTGACGGCAACATCACCACGCTGGGGCGGGGCGGGTCAGATACCACGGGTGTCGCCCTGGCAGCTGCCCTCAAGGCCGATGAGTGTCAGATCTATACTGATGTAGATGGTGTTTACACCACCGACCCGCGGGTCTGCTCCAAGGCGCAGCGCCTGGAGACAGTCACCGTGGAAGAAATGTTGGAGCTGGCAAGCCTTGGCTCCAAAGTGTTGCAGATTCGTGCCGTCGAATTCGCCGGCAAGTACAACGTTGCGCTGCGTGTGCTGTCCAGTTTTGAGGACGGCCCCGGCACCCTGATCGTTGCAGACTCCGACAAACACGAGGATTCCATGGAAGAACCGCTGATCTCCGGTATCGCCTTCACCGCCAATGAGGCCAAGCTGACCCTGCTCAATACTCCTGATGTGCCGGGTGTGGCGTCGCGGATTCTTGGCCCGATTGCCGATGCCAATATAGAAATCGACATGATCGTGCAGAACGTGGCCCCGGCCGGCAACTACACCGACTTCACCTTCACCGTGGGTAAGGGTGATTATCGTCAGACCTTGAAGATCCTGGAGGAGCAGGTGCTGCCGGACCTCGGTGAGGGTGAGGTCAAGGGCGATGAAAATATCGCCAAGGTTTCGCTGGTGGGTGTGGGGATGCGCTCTCATGCTGGCGTGGCGTCCAAGATGTTTCGTGTGTTGTCTGAAGAGAACATCAACATCCGCATGGTTTCTACGTCTGAAATCAAGATCTCCGTTGTCATCGATGAAAAGCAGATGGAGCTCGCGGTGCGTGCGTTGCACACCGCTTTCGGGCTCGATAAAGCCGAGGTTGAGCACGAGTAGGGGCGGTGCTGTTTTTTACACATCACGGGGCGCCATGGGCTGAACTGGCGAATAAAATGCCTGTAAATTGTGCTGCAAGGCTTCCAATTGCTGCGCTTTTCGGGTGTCATGGTTGCCCTGTTATTGTAAAAAATGATGAACTGGGCGTTTCGTTGTCATGAAATGTCGTAAACGAGTTTTGCGCTAGCCGTCTGAAAAGGAGATCAGTCATGCTCATCCTAACCCGCCGTATCGGCGAGACATTGATGATTGGAGATGAAGTCGCCGTGACTGTGCTTGGGATCAAGGGAAACCAGGTGCGGATTGGCGTCAATGCTCCCAAGCATGTGGCCGTCCACCGTGAAGAGATCTATGAGCGGATCAAGCGTGAAAGGTCCGAAGATGAAGGTGGAGAGTAGCGTAAACGTCAGGCAGGTCGAGGCTAGCGCAGTGGGACAGCATCAGGGATATAAAAATTGCTGCTCAGGCTGGACATAGCCCTTACGTATCGGTAGGATACGCACCGTGTCGAAGGAGAGGTGGCCGAGTGGCTGAAGGCGCTCCCCTGCTAAGGGAGTATAGGGTT